>JANNJO010000195.1:0-17901 GCA_031395755.1 Acidobacteriota bacterium | reverse complement strand
CCTCGTGGCGCTCTTCTGCCTGTTCGTCGCCGGCGAGGAATTCAGCTGGGGGCAGCGGCTGTTTGGCTACTATCCCGCGGAGTTTTTCCTCGAAAACAATTTTCAGCAGGAAGCCAACCAGCCGCTGCCCCCAGCTGAATTCCTCGCCGGAGACGAACAGGCAGAAGAGCGCCACGAGGCCGTCGAAGAATCGATGCTGGAGAATGGATCTGAGAAGTCCTATTGCGCCAGCCATGAGAAAGAGCCACACCGTGGCCCACTCCACCACGCGATCCTCCTGCAGCAGCACCTCGTAGCGGTCTGGCGAGAGGACGCCGTACAGGCCAATGCCAACCAGCCACGCGCCGGCCAACGCATGAGCGACCGGAGGAACTCTCGCGTTGGTGGACATGGTCCAACAATCTACAACATTGGACCCGCGCGCCCGCCCTGCTCTGGGAACAAGCTCGTTTTGCGCTAAACGGCGTTCGCTCCCTGCCCTCAAAAAGCCACTAGCATCGCCCCGCCTCGCTACCGCAACAGGACACCGGCGAAGAGATCGCCGGGCAATCGGGTCCGATTGTTAGAAAAAAGAACCGATCGTCCCTGGCACGATGGTTGGAACATCAACATCGTGCGCCAGCAGGCACACCTGCGAAGGAGGGGCTATGAAATTTCACCATCTCTTGTGGTTGAGTCTTTTCGCTGCCGGTGGCAGCGTCACGTTGGACGCACAACGACCTGCCGTTCTGGCCGGTCTCGATGGCTTCGATAGGCTCCGCCACACCACTCTGGCCCGGAGTCACGACGAGGATGACGACAGCGATCGCCAGGACCGCGGAAAGCGGCGATCGGTCCGTGATCGCGATGAAGATGACCGCGACAGCGATCGGGACAGCGACAGTGACGGCCGCAACAGGCGCCGCCGGCCTGGGTGGGGTGGATTTCCAGACCGCGAGGCGAACCGCGACGCGCGACGCGCTCCTCGAGACCGAGGCAGAAACAATGTTGAGTCAATCGCGTCGGACAACGGTTATGCGGATGGCTACGACAAGGGTCTAGACGACGCCCGCAGCCGGCGCGCGTCCGACCCGACTCGCCACCAATGGTACCGTTCGGCGGACCGCGGCTACGACAGCCGGTATGGATCGCGCGCGCAGTACACACGCATCTACCGCGAATCGTTCAGAGACGGATATGACGCCGCATACATGGACGGGAATCGCAACACTCGGGGAAGAAACGGCCGCTGGCCGCTTCCGTGGCCTTTGCCCTTTGGCATGTGATGGGCCGTTGGGACGTTCCCTTTCGGACCGATGATACGACAATGTTTGTCCTCGTTCGCTCTGATCCTGGCTGTCGCGTGGCCGCAGCCTGGCGGCGCCGCTCCACGGTCGATTTGTTACACGGTGCATCCCGGGGACACCACCTCACGAATGGCCGCTCGCCTGACCGGAGATGCGCGAAACCGGCGTGAACCATGGTTCCAGGTTTTTGATCCGGTCGCGTTGAAGGTTATTCCGAAGGCCCAGTACGGGCGGATTCGAGCAGGGTGGCAAGCGTGCATTGCGGAGGAGAGGCTGGGCCGTGTGCCGCTGCCTCTGCACCAGCCGGCAGTGGTCTCTGCTCGAGTCGGGCCCACGGGGCCTTCCATCACGGAGAAGCTCCGAGCGTTGGTTGTGGCTGTCGGATGGTGGTGGGTGCCATTGCTGTTTTCCGCGACCGCGCCGGCATGGATCATCGCGCAGGACTATGCGGATCGGAGACTGGCCACTTCTCGAACGCTGGAGCGCTTTGGGAACACGTTCGTTCGCGAGTTCGAGCGGCCGTTGATCCAGCAGGCCTGCGACAAGGCTCCTCTACGATCGCGGGTCCGCGTTATTCCGCATCGCGAACGGTTGGAGGTGTCTCTAGCACCGAATGCTGGGCGGCTGTATCCGAACCTTTCCGACCATCGGAAGAACGTGGAGTACGACGTCGAAAGGGTGGTGACGTTGTTGGGCGATAGACGATTCGTTTGCGGTCCGCTTGCCGCCCGAGGGGCGTGGGTCGTCATCCCGTTTCGCCTCGAGGCGAGTTTGAACCAGAAAGGTCGAAGATGAATATTCTTCTTTTGAGCCTGGGAGGAGGCGGGGGCAACATCCTGCGCTCCGTGAAGGCATTGTTTCGTCGAGATCTGATGATCTCCCAGAAGACCGACGCGGGATACTCGGAACGGCTGGATCAACGGGTCGCCACGCGTTTTCTGGACACCAACCAGTTTTCGTTGGTCGACGTCCCGCACGAAGAACGAGTGCTGATTGGAGCCAAAACCACGGGTCATTTGGGTTCCAGACATGATCCGGAGGTCGCCCAACGTGCGCTGGACGAGTCGAGGCGCGACGTCGAGGAACTGCTGAGGCCGTATGCGGCCGTGATTGTTATCGCCACCGGCGGTAAGGGGACAGGTGCCGGGACGATTGTTCCCGTGACTCTGATGGCGCGGCAACAGAAAAAGCTCGTGATCCCCATTTTCGTTCGACCCTCATTCGAGCGGCACGAAGTCGAGAAGAGGCGCTTCGATCATGCATTGGCGATCAGCCAGCAGCTTGATGCGGCGAAGATCAGGTTCATCGAGATTCTCAATGATCGAGGATATCTGGACGCCGATCCACAGCCTCAGGCCGTGGTCTGGGAACGGATGAATGTGCCGATCGCGAGGGCGTTGCGCGGGCTTCTTTACGTGCTCGGGGACCTCTCCCAGATCGATCCCTCCGATCTGTCTTCCCTCTTTGCGGGCCAGGGACGGCTGCGGGTCGGTTTTTCAGAAATCGATTCGGCGGCCGGGAGCGAACCTAGCGATCAGGAGGTGGAGGAAGCCGTCCAGCGGTGCTGGGACAACCCCTACTGCAGCTTTAATGGCCCGGCCGGAACATCTCTGGTCTACATCCAGGGCCAGTGGTCCAATGTGGTCGATGCCAAGATCAAAGGTCGATTGGCCGTCCGCGCGTCGGGGACCGAGTCGAGTCCCTACAATCCCCTGTATGCGAGAGCCTCTCAGACGCCGAAACCGTGGGGTGTCACGGCGCTCTTTGCTGAATTCACCGGACACCATGCGCCCATCGACATCATCTGGCAGCGTGAGACAGACGTGAGCCTTGCAGCCGACAGTTCGGCGATCGACTTCGTCGCCGCCGACACCGTGGCGAACGATGTCGGGCGATGGGAACATCCAGTCGAACCGCCGGCCGCGGTTAAGGAGCAACGACCGGGAAGGCCGGCATCGTTCGCGACGTTCTGGGAGCTTGCCTTAGCCCTCAACCGCTCGGATCCTGCCGCATTGGCGCTGGCGCAGGACGGCGACGAATGCCATCTGACCGTCGACGGAACTGAACTGAGAAAGCTTCTGGGTACTCTCTGGTTTCGTTCTGTCTTTCCCCGCCTTTCGCCAACATGGCAAGCGCGACTCTTGAACGTACTGGTTGAGAGTGTCGTCGTGCCGAACCACGTTCTACGGATGGGGAGGCAGGAAATGCACTTGAGTGAAGTCAGTTACGCGCAGCTGACGGAGCTGTTCTCAAGAGCGTCTGTCACGGATGGTGTTCGGGCCGACCTCCGGCTCTTGATGACGGTCGGGAGTTTGTGGGGACAGGAATCGTTGCGGCGCTTCCGCTTTTCCGACAGCCCGCAGGGCGCTGAGTCGTCCAAGCTCGCTGTGCTGCTCCAGGGACTTCGGCTATGACAGCGGCGCCGGAAGATCGGACTTGCCCATCAGAAACAGATCGACGCCGCGCGCGGCGCTGCGTCCTTCGGCAATCGCCCACACGATGAGCGACTGGCCGCGCTGCATGTCGCCGGCCGCGAAGACGCCGGGCACGCTCGTCATCCAGTTGCTGTCGCGCCACACGTTGCCCCGCTCGGTGAGCTTCACGCCGAAGCTGTCGAGCAGGCCCGCGCGCTCGGGCCCGAGAAAGCCCATCGCGAGCAGCACGAGATCGACGTCCATGTCGAAATCGCTGCCGGGCACCGGCTCGAACGACATCTTGCCGTCCTTGCGGACGAGCTCGACCTTGGAGCCGTGCAGCTTCTTCACGTGCCCCTGCGCGTCGCCGGTGAAACGCTGCGTCGATACCGAGAACACCCGCTCGCCGCCCTCTTCGTGGGCCGTCGAGACCCGGAAGACGTTCGGCCACAGCGGCCACGGGTTGTCGGCCGACCGCGCGTCCGGCGGTTTCGGCAGCAACTCGAACTGGTGGACGGACAGCGCACCTTGACGATGCACCGTACCGAGGCAGTCAGCGCCGGTATCGCCGCCGCCGATGATGACGACCCGCTTCCCTTTCGCGCTGATGAACCGATCGTCGGGAATGTGATCGCCTTCCACACGGCGATTCGACAGCGTGAGGTACTCCATCGCGAAGTGGATGCCCGCGAGCTCCCGGCCGGGCACCGGCAGATCGCGCGGCTGCCCTGCGCCGCCCGCGAGGACGACGGCGTTGAACTCGGACTTGAGCTGCTCCATCGTGACGTCAACGCCGACATTAACGCTGGCCTGGAACTCCACGCCTTCCTGTTCCATGACGGAAAGCCGCCGGTTCAGGATCCGCTTTTCCATCTTGAACTCGGGAATGCCGTAACGCAGCAGTCCGCCGATGCGGTCCGACTTTTCGAACACCGTGACCTGATGACCGGCGCGATTCAGCTGCTCCGCCGCGGCCAGCCCCGCCGGACCCGAACCGATGACTGCCACCTTCCTGCCGGTGCGGACCAGCGGCGGCTTCGGCGTGACCCATCCTTCCGCGAATCCCTTGTCGATAATCGACACTTCGATCGACTTGATCGTCACCGGATCGTCGTTGATGCCGAGCACGCACGATCCTTCGCACGGGGCCGGACACAGCCGGCCGGTGAACTCCGGAAAGTTGTTGGTCGCGTGCAGCCGCTCCAGCGCGGTCTCCCAGCGGTTCCGATAGACGAGATCGTTCCAGTCGGGAATCAGGTTGCCGAGCGGGCAGCCCTGATGACAGAACGGAATTCCGCAATCCATGCAGCGCGCGCCCTGCTGCTGCAGTCCGTCCTCCGGATACGGAAGATACACTTCCTTCCAGTCCTGCAGGCGCTCCGGCACCGGGCGCGTCGGCGCCTTCTTGCGATGAATTTCGATGAATCCGGTCGGTTTGCCCATAAATTCAAAACAGGAGGTCAGAAGATTAGGAGGTTTTCTTTTCGAAAAGAATTCTCCTAACCTCCTACTCTCCTGTTAAACACTTCCAACGAGCTCTGCGAAGTCAGCCTGTCTGTCTTCGGCGCGCGCTTTCGCCTCAGCCAGCAGCACGCGCTTGTAGTCGCGCGGCATCACCTTGACGAACGGCTGCCGGAGCAGCGCGTCGAGGATCGTCGCGGCATAGGTGCTCTTCGTGAACGCCACATGCCGCGTCACCAGCTCGCGAACCATCTGCCAGTCGTCTTCGGCAAGTGGCTCGAGAGCGACCATGCCCATGTTGCAGCACTGCGCGAACCGGCCGTGCAGATCGAGCACGTACGCCACGCCACCGCTCATCCCGGCCGCGAAGTTGCGCCCCGTCTTGCCCAGTACCACGACGCGCCCCCCGGTCATGTACTCGCAGCCGTGATCGCCGACCCCCTCGACCACCGCATTCGCGCCGCTGTTGCGCACGGCAAACCGCTCGCCGGCCACGCCGCGGAGGTAAGCCTCACCGCTGGTCGCGCCATACAGCGTGACGTTGCCGACGACGATGTTCTCTTCGGGAACGAACGTCGCCTTCGACGAAGGAAACACCGCAATCGTTCCGCCGGAAAGGCCCTTGCCGACGTAGTCATTGGCGTCGCCTTCGAGCGTCAGCGTGATGCCGGGCGGGAGGAACGCGCCGAAGCTCTGACCGGCCGATCCCGTGAAGTGAATTGTGATCGTGCCCTCGGGCAGACCGGCCGCGCCGAACCCACGCGTGACCTCCGAGCCGAGCATCGTGCCGACCGTCCGGTTCACGTTGCGAATCGGCAGGCTGAACTCGACCGCCTGGCGGCGGAGCAGCGCGTCTTCGCAGCGGCGAATCAGCTCGTTGTCGAGGGCCTTCTCCAGGCCATGATCCTGGCCGCGCACGCAGCGCTTCGCCACCGTCGGCGCCACTATCGGCTTGTAGAGAATCTGAGAGAGATCGAGCCCGTCCGCCTTCCAGTGATGGATCGCCTTCGTGACGTCGATCTTGTCCACACGCCCGATCATCTCGTCCATTTTCCGGAAGCCGAGCTGCGCCATGATCTCGCGCACGTCCTCGGCGATGAAGCGGAAGAAGTTCTCGACGAACTCGGGCTGGCCCGCAAACAGCTTCCGTAGCTCCGGGTCCTGCGTCGCGACGCCAACGGGGCAGGTATTGAGATGGCAGACGCGCATCATCACGCAGCCCATGACGACGAGCGGCGCGGTGGCGAATCCGAATTCCTCGGCGCCGAGCAGCGCGCCGATCACGACGTCGCGGCCGGTCTTCATCTGCCCGTCGACCTGCACCACGATGCGATCGCGCAGGTTGTTGAGCACGAGCACCTGCTGCGTCTCGGCGAGGCCGAGCTCCCACGGCACCCCCGCATGCTTGAGGCTCGTGAGCGGAGAGGCCCCCGTGCCCCCGTCGTGGCCGGAGATGAGCACGACATCCGAGTGCGCCTTCGCCACGCCTGCCGCTACCGTGCCGACGCCGACTTCGGCGACGAGCTTCACGTGGATGCGCGCGCGGGGGTTCGCGTTCTTCAAGTCGTAGATCAGCTGCGCCAGATCTTCGATCGAGTAAATGTCGTGGTGCGGCGGCGGCGAAATCAGCCCGACGCCGGGGGTCGCGTAGCGCACCTTCGCGATCCACGGATACACCTTGTGGCCGGGCAGCTGCCCGCCCTCGCCCGGCTTGGCGCCCTGGGCCATCTTGATCTGCAGGTCGTCGGCGTTCACCAGGTACTCGCTCGTCACGCCGAAGCGCGCGGACGCCACCTGCTTGATGGCGCTCCTGCGCGAGTCGCCGTTCGCATCCGGGATGTAGCGGGCCGGATCTTCGCCGCCTTCACCCGTGTTGGACTTGCCGCCAAGGCGGTTCATCGCGATGGCGAGCGTCTCGTGGGCTTCCTGGCTGATGGAGCCGTACGACATCGCGCCCGTCGCGAACCGCCTGATAATGTCGGCCGCCGGCTCGACTTCGTCGATCGGGACCGGCGTGGACGCGAGCTTGAGCTCGAACAGGCCGCGCAGCGTGGCGCGCTTCCGAGTCTGGTCGTTCACCGCCTGCGTGTATTCCTTGTAGACCGTGTACTGCCCCGTGCGGGTGGCGTGCTGCAGCTTGAAGACCGTATCGGGGTTGAAGAGATGAAACTCCCCGTCGCGGCGCCACTGGTACTCACCGCCCTCGTCGAGGTCGCGATCCGCCACGGGCCGCAGGGGGAACGCCTGCTCGTGGCGCACGCGGACTTCTTCGGCAATCGGATCGATGCCGATCCCGCCGATGCGAGACGCGGTGTGCGTGAAGTACCGATCGATGAATTCCTTGTCGAGGCCGACGGCTTCGAAGATCTGCGCGCCGCGATAGCTCTGCAGGGTGGAGATGCCCATCTTGGACATCACCTTCAGGACCCCCTTATTGAGCGCCTTGATGTAGTTCTTGACGGCTTTCTCGTGTGTGAGCCCGGGCAGCATCCCGTCGCGGATCATGTCGTCGAGCGTTTCGAACGCGAGATACGGGTTGACCGCCCCTGCGCCGTAGCCGATGAGCAGCGCGAGGTGGTGCACTTCCCGCGCGTCGCCGCTCTCGATCACGAGCGCCGCGCGGTTGCGCGACCCTTCCCGCACGAGATGGTGATGCACGCCCGCGGTCGCGAGCAGGCTCGGAATCGGCGCAAATTTCAGGTTCACCCCGCGGTCCGACAGAATGATGATCGTGTAGCCCTGTTCGACCGCTTCACACGCGCGACGCTGCAGATCCTCGAGCGCGCGGGCCAGGCCGGCGCCGCCGGAGTCGGCTTCAAAGAGCATCGGCAGGGTGATCGACTTGAACCCACGCTCGTCGACGTGGCGCAGCCTCGCCAGCTCTTCGTTGTTCACGATGGCCGATTTGATCTTGATCTGCCGGCACGCCTCGGGCCCGGGTTTCAACAGGTTCGACTCAGGGCCGATCGTCGATCCCATCGACGTCACCAGCTCTTCGCGAATCGCGTCGAGCGGCGGGTTGGTGACCTGCGCGAACAACTGCGTGAAATAGTCGTAGAGCAGCCGCGGCTTATCCGACAGCACGGCCAGCGCCGTGTCGGTGCCCATCGAGCCGAGCGCCTCTTCGCCGTTGACCGCCATCGGCGCCAGCAGAATCCTGAGATCCTCCTGTGTGTAGCCGAACGTCCGCTGCCGGTTCATCATGGTGTAGTGATCGGGTAGCGGCAGCACCGGCGCAGGCTTGAGGTCTTCGAGTGCCACCATGTTGTCCTTGAGCCACTCGGCGTACGGCAGCAGCGACGCGAGCTCGTGCTTGATCTCTTCGTCGGCGATGATGCGGCCCTGCTCGGTGTCCACCAGGAAGATGCGCCCGGGGTGCAGCCGCTCCTTGAGGAGGACGTTCTCCTCGGGAATGTCGAGCACGCCGACCTCGGAGGCCATCACCACGAGGCCGTCCTTGGTCACGTAGTACCGCGAGGGGCGCAGGCCGTTGCGATCGAGCACGGCGCCGATGACCTTGCCGTCGGTGAAGGCGATCGACGCCGGGCCGTCCCACGGCTCCATCATCGTCGCGTGATATTCGTAAAACGCCTTCCGCTCAGCGTTCATCGTTTCGTGCCCGGACCACGGCTCCGGAATCATCATCAGCACCGCGTGCGGCAGCGAGCGGCCCGTCATCACCAGAAACTCGAGCACGTTGTCGAAGGTGGCCGTATCGCTGCCGCCTTCGCGGATGACCGGCAGAATCTTGTCGAGATCCTCGCCGAGCAGATCGGACTCGCACATCGCCTCGCGGGCGTGCATCCAGTTGATGTTGCCGCGCAGGGTGTTGATCTCACCGTTGTGCGCCACGTAGCGGTACGGATGCGCCAGCGGCCACGACGGGAACGTATTCGTGCTGAACCGCTGGTGGACGAGCGCGAGCGCCGACTCCACGTCCGGATCCGTCAGATCGGGAAACATGGTCTCGATCTGATCGGCGATCAGCATGCCTTTGTAGATCAGCGTGTTCGACGAGAGGCTCGGAATGTAGAAATATTTCCGGTCGGTGCTCGAGATCGGCAGCGTATCGACGGCGTGCTCGATGCGCTTGCGGATGACGTACAGCTTGCGCTCGAAGGCACGCCCCTTTTCACCCGCGCCGACAAATATCTGCTTGAAGTACGGCTCGACCGCCGCGGCCGACGCGCCGACCAGCCGATCGTCGGTCGGCAGATCGCGCCAGCCGAGCAGCGTCTGCCCTTCGTCCTGGACGATCTTTTCGATCAGCGCCTCGATGGTGGCGCGTGCCGACGGGTCGCGCGGCAGGAACACCGAGCCGCACCCGTACTCGCCGCGCGTGCCGACGGGTCGCGCGGCAGGAACACCGAGCCGCACCCGTACTCGCCCGACGGAGGCAGCGTGATGCCGAGGTTGCGCGCCTCCTTGCGGAGGAACTTGTCCGGCATCTGAATGAGGATGCCGGCGCCATCGCCGGTGTTGACCTCGCACCCGCACGCGCCGCGATGCAAGAGGTTGACAAGGAGCTGAAGCGCCTGCTTGACGATGGAGTGGGAGCGCACCCCTTTGACGTGCACGACGAACCCGACACCACAAGAGTCTTTCTCGTGGGTCGGGTCATAGAGTCCTTGGGGGGCAGGACAACCCGGTTCGCGATCCATAAGGAAGGACTAGTTATCGGGTACACCAGTCCATAAGTAAAATATAATTTGTGAATCTGACTTATCTGGAAATGAGATGACTAGGCCGAGCACTCGCCTTCCTGGATTTCCGGCTTGAACTCGTGGGTCTCGGCGAGGTCCACAAAATCCTCCGCCGTGGTCAGGTCGGGGGTCATCTGCTCCAGATCCGACAGGACCGTCTTCACCCGTGCGAGGTCCACGCGCCCGAAGAAGGCGGTGGCCGACTCGCCGGGATTCCGGTCCTGCGCGTAGAGATCCAGCAGCCTCTCGAGCGCCATCGTCATCCGCCGTGCAGGAATCTTCGCCGCCAGCCGCGCGAATCGCACGCCATCCCCTTCAGGTCCTCCGCCCACCATGACGAAGTACTGGGGAATGGCCTTGCCGCCGACTTTCCGCACGCTCCCCTGGAAGCCGAGGCCGGCGATGTGGTTGCGGCCGCAGCCGTTCGGGCATCCGCTGATCTTGATTTGGAGATCGGGCGCCGCCGCGATCATTTCCGGATGCTCGCGCAGATGATCGCCGAGGAATTTGCCCAGACCGCGCGACTGCGTCACCGCGAGCTTGCACGACTCCGCGCCCGGGCAGCTCGTGACGTCGGCGATCGTTCCCGCGTCGGACAGGCCCATGCCGGCCGCGGCCAGCTGTCGATACAGCTCCGGCACCGCGTCGGCAGGCACCCAGCGGAACACCAGATCCTGCTCGGCGGTGATGCGAATCGAGCCGTCGGCGAACGCCGACGCCAGATCGCCGAGGATGCGCATCTGCTGGCTCGTGAAATCGCCCAGCGGGATGGTCGCGGTCACGAAAAAATAGCCGGCCTGTTTCTGCTTGCGCACGTTCGTCGCCAGCCAGTGCGAGTAGTCGCCGTTCATGGTCGGCAGCATCGGCCGCACCTGCGGCACGATGCCCGGCCCGGTCACCTGCGAGCTGGTCGCGCGGGAGACAGTTTCGAGAATCGGCGGCGAATCGATACGGTGCCATGCCGGCGCGGCTTCCACGGGCGGCGCTTCCGGATCGAACGGCAGCGACGCGCCGCCCTGAGCCCTGAACTCTTCGAGCTTCTTCCTGTACTCGGCGAGGAACCCGTCCCAGCCGAGCTTCTTGATGAGGAACTTGAGCCGGTTCGCCTGCTTGTGCTTGTAGTCGCCGAACTCGTGGAATACGCGGATGACCGCTTCGGCCACGTTGAAGATCTCGCCCGCCGGCAGGAATTCGTGCACCCGCTCGGCGGACTTCACCATGATCGAAGTGCCGCCCCCCACAACGACGCGAAAGCCGCGCTTGCCGTCACGGATCGCCGCGCGGTAGCCGAGATCGTGCATGCCGAGCAGGGCGTGGTCTTCGTCGGTGCACCCTTCGAAGGCAATCTTGAACTTGCGCGGCAGTGACGAGCTGAGCGGATGCCGCAGCAGATAGCGGGTCGTCGCCTCGGAGTACGGCGTCACGTCAAACAGTTCCGTCGGCGAGACACCCGCCTGCGGGCAGCACGTGATGTTGCGCACCGAGTTGCCGCACGCTTCGCGCGTCGTCAAGCCGGCCTCGGCGAGCACGCGCATCGCCGTCTCGGCGTCGTGGAGCTTGACGAAATGGAACTGGATGTTCTGACGCGTGGTGATATGGCCGAAGCCTCGCGAGAACCGCTCACCCACCTCGGCCAGCGCCTCGAGCTGCGGCCCTGTCAGCACGCCCTGCGGAATCTTGATGCGCAGCATCTGCACGTCGCCCGACTGCCGCTGGCCGTACGTCCCGCGCAGCAGACGGAACATGCGCCACTGATCGGGGTTCAGCTCACCGCTTTCGAACTTCTCGAGTGTGGCGACAAACTCGTCGATGTCGGCCTCGCTGGCAAACGACAGACGGGTCCTCCCCAGTGTTTTCGGATCGTCAACGGCTGCCATGTATGAGGCCCGATTATCTCACTTTTTTCCCGACAGGATCTTCCACACTCCGCGCACGTTTCGGTGGACATAGAGCGCGGGCAACAGGAGTGGAGCCAACGGCTTACCGCGAAGACCGTAGGCGCCGAGCATGTACTCCGGGCGCGGGAACAGCACCTCGCGCATCAGCCGGGCGCGATCGCCCAGGCGTGGCAGCCCGCGGACGCTCGACATCAGCTCATCGCGCCATTTTCGTTCAGACGCGAGGTACTCCACGGAGGGTTCACCTTCGCCGTGAGAGGCCAGGGCGCCGATGACGCCGGCTGGAAGCGCCGTTTCGAAGGCGGCCGCCGAAAGGCCCAGGCTGTGCGCGCATACCGCCGCCATCTTCTTCCGCCGGGCGTCACGGACGAAGCCGTCGAAATCCGCCGCAGACACGGCCGAGGCAAGCAGGTGGATGTCGTAGATCCACAGCGGACGCGCGATGTTCTGATGGTGCATCACCGGATGAATGCACGCCAGCAGCAGCGCGTCGATGGGACCGGCCGCCATCGCCGACACACCCAACGCCGGCACAGAAACGGCGCGCGCCAGCACTTCGTCGTAGATGAGTGCGCCGGCGAAGACGGGCTGCGTGCTGATCTTCCAGTGGACATCGAGCACATGCGCTACACCGAACCGGTCGTGCTTCTGCACTTCGAACTGAGAGAAGAGATCGTTGCAGTGCACGGTGGCCTGGTAGCCGCATGACGCGAGCGTGGCTCGCGCGGCGGGAACGTCTTCGGATCGAATCAGGAGATCCGTATCGGCTCGTGGTCGTGCGACGGGGGTGTCATAGAGGGTGTAGGCAATCGCCGCGCCTTTCAACAGCACGGGACGGACGCCCGCGTGCGTCAACGCGTCGAGGGCGGACGCGATCTCGCCGCCGCGCACCAGCTCCCGCGCAGTCTCGCGCCGAGTCCACTGGTCCAGATCGTCGCGAACCGTCTGCGGCCATTCCTCGCACATGGGCGGGCGGCCGAGGCGCGCGTGGACCAGCCCTCGCAGTTCGTCGCGATCGCAGAGGGCCAGGAACTGCGCTGGTGTCGCGCCGAACGAGGACCACCTCACCGCCTCGCCTCGAAGCAGCGCCAGCATGTCGTTCGGCAGCGGGAGCGTCGAGGTCACGATCGTTCAGGAGAAGAGAGGACGGCGTATTCACCAAGATCGTCGACGGCGCCAAGGACGATGACACCTTGATGTTCGACCCAGGCATGAGCGGCGACAGACCCACCGCCGCTCGGGCGCACGCCGAAGCGGACCTCGCACACGTAGCCGCGACGCCGCAGCATCGCCTCGGCCGCGAGCGATTCGACGAGGCAGGTTGTTCGCACCGGCAGACGCCGGGCGACGGCCGACACCGCCCAGACGACTCGGTCAACGCGCGACACCGGCCGCGCGCGCGCCGGCGAGGATCCCGGACGCCCGTAGTGGCCGAGGATGTTGCGCAGGGTGGGGAACGGCAGCGCCGCCGCGCCGAGCCGCACGACGACCAACACGGCCGTCGCTTCGGCCACCAGGAGTCGATCTGTCGCGCTCAGTGCGCGAAAGCGGCGTGCGGCCTGCCTCATGAAGTTTCGACGATTCCGCCCGCGAGTATACTCCTGCTGAAATTCCTGTTTCTGAGCTGAACGATGGCCGGTATCTTCGGCGCCTGCAACTTCGACAATCGCCCGCTCGATCGGCAGCTGGTCGCGCGAATGAGCGACACGCTCGCACATCGCGGACCGGACGGAGAGGGGCTCGCCTTCGAAGGCTCCTGGGCCCTTGGTTGCCGGATGATGCGCGTGACGCCTGAATCCCGTTCTGAAACGCAGCCGGTGCAGCGCCAGTCGGGAACGCGCCTCGTGTTCGATGGCCGCCTCGACAATCGCGACGATCTCATTCAGGCGCTGCGGCACCTCGACGACGTGTCGCTCGAGACGCCCGACGCCGAGCTCGCCGCTTCGGCGTACGATGCGTTCGGCCTGGACTTCGCCAGACACCTCGCCGGTGATTTTTCGCTCGCCGTCTTCGATCGGCGCGAGCGCCGTCTCGTGCTCGCGCGCGACGCGATCGGCATCAGGCCGCTGTACTACAGGCGCACTCAGGCATCCTTGCGGTTCGCGTCGGAAATCAAGACGCTTCTTGTCGATCCCGACGTCGAGGCACGCCCGAACAAACGGCTGCTCGCCGAGCTGCTGCTGCGGCAGCTGCACCGGCACGACGATGACGGTTCGACGTTGTTCGAAGGCATCCAGGGCGTGCCGCCGGCGCACGTCGCGATTTTCTCCGAGACCCAATCAGTCGTCCGCCGCCATTGGGATTTCGACGGGCATTCAGCTCGCGGCGGTACGTCTTTCAACGAATGCGCCGAAGGTTTCCGCCATCATTTTCAACGCGCCGTCGAGCGCCGCCTGCGAAGCGCGCACCCGGTGGCCGTCGCGGTGAGCGGCGGGCTGGACTCGTCGTCGATTTTCTGCCTCGCGAGTCGATCGGCGCAGGAGACGCCGCTCGTCGGGCTCACCTACAGCACGCGTGACGGCCGGGCATCAGACGAAAGCTCGTTCGTGGGCGATATCGAACGCGCGTGCGAACGACCGATCCAGTACCTTCAACCAACACCGGGAGGGATGCTGTTTCGAGCCGACGAGGTGGTTCGCTGTACAGAGACGCCGATGCTGGACGCGCAGTGGTTTCGCGGCGAATCCCTGTTGATGGCCGCGAAGGCCGCGGGGGCAAGAGCGCTCCTCACGGGACAATGGGGCGATCAAGTTCTCTTCGATTCTGCTTATCTCGTCGACCTGCTTCACGCCGGTTCCTGGTTGACCGTCCGCGGTCATCTGAACGAGTACCTCCGATGGTTTCCAGATGCCGAAACCGACGAGTTCAGGCAGCGGCTCTTCGCCGATCTGCTCGAGTACGATCTACCGCGCTGGGCTCGCCAGGCGCTGCGATCCGTACGCGGCACGTGGAAACAACCCGAGCCGTGGGACGATTGGTACGCCGAACCGTTCCGCCGTGAAGCCGGCCCGGACGTCTTTGGCCACGAGTTGTCGCGGACGGCGTCGAGCGGCGACACGGGCCCAGGCGCGACGGTTCTGGCCCGCGCGCTGTATCGAGAAGTGCGGTCGCGGTATCATGGCCTTTGCTTGGAGTGGAACAACAAGATCGACTCTGTCTACGGAGTTGAGCCGGCGTTTCCGTTCCTGGACCGTGATCTCCTGGAATTTCTCATGGGCGTCCCCGGGACCATGCTGGTACGCGACGGCGTGCCGAAGGCTCTTCTTCGCAGCGGGCTGTCGGGCGCAGTTCCCGATTCGATTCTGCAGCGAAGGACCAAGGGCGATTTCACCGCCGAGGTCAACGATGCGAGCCGGCGCGACTTTCCAGCGGTCGCCAGGATGCTGGGGCCGGATTCCCTCGTCGTGCAGCTCGGCTATGTCGATGCCGACAAAGTAAACAGGGGGCTGGCTGCCCTGCTCGGAGCGATGCAGGGATCGGCATCGTGCGTGGCAAGCTGGCGCCTGACCGGACTCGTGGCGCTGGAGATCTGGCTGCGGCAGTTCGTTGGAAACCGTGAACGCGAAGAGAAAGACAGCACACTATGGCAAAACAACAGCCGCGTGAACATGATCTGACGGGCAAGGATCAGGTGCGGAAGAAACCGTACCGGGCCCCACGGCTCGTCGAGTACGGTGACCTGCAGAAGATCACGCTGACCAAGGGCGGGATGATGGACGATCCGGGCAACCCTGGCACCAGAAAATAGGAGCGTGACCAAGGGTGGCGGTCCCTATCATGTGTACGGCGTCCGCATCGAGAGCGCATGGCCGTTGCCATATCCACAAACGCCTGCGCCCTGGCTCGCCAAGGTTGCCCTGCGAAAGGGCACGGCAGCACAGTTTGAACGCGCGTTAGGCACCATTCCGATACTTCCCAACGGCACACCCTGGCTCACCGCTCCGCTGCCGGATGGATCGCGATATCTCCGGTGGTCCGGCGTGTTCGAGTTTCTCATCCTGAAAGACGGACGATCCGTCCTGTGCCGGCCGCTGGCCGCGCAGGGAATTGAGGCGTTTCATACCCACCTGGGACCCTCGCTCTCCTTCGCGCTGATCAATCTCGGCATCGAGCCACTGCATTCGACCACGCTGGTGATCGACGGGCAGGCGGTGGCGCTGATGGGCAATTGCGGATACGGAAAATCCAGCCTCGGCGCGTCGTTCGTTCACGCCGGACACGCCCTTCTCACTGATGACTTGCTTGTGCTAAGCCATGAGGGCGGGGCGTTCATGGCCTACCCGGGTACTCCGCGCGTCAAGTTGTATCCGGCGATCGCCAGGGCGATCTTCGGGCCGCGGGTGCGCGGGCTGCGCCTGGAGCCTTTGACGCCCAAGCTCATCATCCCGCTTGACGCCGCGCAGTCGCGCCGCACGCCGGCGCCGCTCAAGGCGATTTACATGCTGAGACCGGCCACCGCGCGCACCGCGCCGGGTGTGGTCATCAGGACGCTGTCACCCCGCCGCGCGTTCGTGGAGCTCGTGCGAAATACGTTCAATATGGCTGTCGACGAACCGTCGCGGCTCGAGCGGCAGTTCGCGCTCGCCACGCGCCTGGCGCTGGCCGTGCCTGTGAAGTCCTTGTCGTATCCCCGCAAGATCGGGATGCTTGCCAAGGCGCGGGAAGCCATTCTGGCCGACCTTCACAGCTTCTGAGGCAACCCTTCCTGCTGGAGCTCGGGGATTCCGAATATTCGCGCCCAGTTCTGCGGCTTGACGAGCTCTGCGGTACCTTTCGGAATGAAGTGAAAGAACAGCAGGTCGCAGAACTGTCGCTTGCCCGTCTCTGGTATGGCGTCTCGATAGTGCCACTGACTGCTTCCTGAAAAAACCGCAGCCTCGCCAGGGTGCAGCGTATGCGGCGTGAAGCGCAGTGCCGGGGATTGCTTGATCGCCTGATCCCACCCGACGTCGGGCCATCGCGCTGCGCCCGACAGCGGCCACGGTTCGACCTGACTGATGTAGATCGGCCACGGGCCGCTCTGGTTCAGGCACAAATCGAGCGTCCATTTCGCGCTCGGTGCATCCAGATGCGGAGGACACACGCCAAGCCCGCCATAGAGGCTGAGAAAATTGTAGGAGGCCTCCACCTCTTCACCGGCGACTTCGCTCATCAGCGGCACGGTGCGCCGTGCAGCCGAGCGACCTGGAGTTACATGAGGCGCGCATGTTTGGGCGCTTCGTGGTCCACAACCATCCTTACTTCACAGAGCTGCAGCGGCGCACCGTGCCGCTGATGAGCGAAGTCGCCGGTGAAGAGGTGGAGGCCTCCTACAATTTTCTCAGCCTCTACGGTGGGCTTGGCGTCTGTCCTCCGCATCTGGATGCACCGAGCGCGAAATGGACGCTCGATTTGTGCCTGAACCAGAGCGGCCCGTGGCCGATCTACGTCAGTCAGGTCGAACCGTGGCCGCAGTCGGGCGCGGCGAGCTGGCCAGAGGTCGGGTGGGAACAGGCGATCAAACAATCCCCGGCATTGCTTTTCACGCCGCATACGCTGCACCCGGGAGAGGCTGCCGTGTTTTCAGGGAGCAGTCAGTGGCACTACCGCGACGCCATTCCGGAGACCGGCAAGAGACAGTTCTGCGACCTGCTGTTTTTTCACTTCATCCCCGCAGGGTCCGCAGAGCTCGTCAAGCCACAGAACTGGGCGCGGCTGTTCGGGATTCCCGAGCTGAACGAGGAAGGGTCGACTCAGGAGCGCTGAAGGTCCGCCAGAATGGCTTCCCGCGCCTGGACAAGCATCCCGATCTTGCGGGGATACGACAAGGATTTCACAGGCACGGCCAGCGCCAGGCGAGTGGCGAGCGCGAACTGCCGCTCGAGACGCGACGGCTCGTCGACAGCCATATTGAACGTATTTCTCACGAGCTCCACGAACGCGCGGCGGGGTGACAGCGGCTTGATAATCACGCCGGGCGGAGTGCGCGCAGTCGCCGGTCTCAGCATGTAAATCGCCTTGAGCGGCGCCGGCGTGCGGCGCGACTGCGCGCCGGCGAGCGGGATGATGAGCTTGGGCGTCAGCGGCTCCAGGCGCAGCCCGCGCACCCGCGGCCCGAAGATCGCCTTGGCGATTGCCGGATACAACTTGACGCGCGGAG
>JANNJO010000169.1:0-2061 GCA_031395755.1 Acidobacteriota bacterium | reverse complement strand
CACCGGAGTGGATCTCGCAGGCCTGGCCGATCTGCGTCCTGCCCTCGAGATGCACGCCGGGATGGATGACAGTGTCTGCGCCGACGACCACGTCATCGTCGATGTAGGTCGTCGCGGGATCGTCGATGGTCACCCCCGCTGCCATGAGTTCTTCGTTCTTTCTCTGCCTCACGATTCGGCTCGCTTCTGCCAGTTCGGACCGGCCGTTAATGCCGCGAATCTCGTTCGGATCCTCGAGCAGCAGCGTCTCGACACCGAGCTTCCGCCGTCGGTAGGTCGAGACGAGATCAGTTAGATAGTACTCCCCCTGTGCGTTCCTCGTCGCGAGCGCGCGAAGCGCGTCGAAGAGGGGAGGCAGGGAGAGGACGTACACGCCGCTGTTGATCTCCCTGATCGTCCGCTGCGCGGGCGACGCGTCGCGCTCTTCGACGATGCGCGAGACTCTGCCCTTGACGCGTACGACGCGGCCGTAGCCGTAAGGTTGCTCAACGCGAGCCGTGAGGACGCTCGCGGCTGCGCCCGATTCCTCGTGTTTCCTGAGCAACTCGGCGAGCGTGTGCCGCTGCAGCAACGGCACGTCGCCGGACAGCAACAGGACGACGCCGTGTTGCCCCTCGAGAAGCCCGGCGGTTTGAAGCAGGGCATGGCCAGTGCCAAGCTGCGGCTCCTGCGTGGCGAACGAAAGCTCGGGATGTTCCTGGAGCCCCTGGCGCACCAACTCTTTCATGTGGCCCACCACGAGGGTGACGCTCCTGGGCGAGAGCGATTGCGCGCCTCGGATGACGTAGTCGATCATCGGCCGCCCCGCGACGTGATGCAGCACTTTCGGCCGCGCCGATTTCATGCGCGTGCCTTTGCCGGCGGCAAGGATCACGACGTGGAGATCAGGCATCACTGCCGGCGGCGGGGTGCTTTGCGGCGGTCGCCTTTGGTGGGGTGCGATGCTTCGAGCGCCGCGCGGACCTTCTCGTACCGGCGCAGCGGCTCCAAATCGGGATCGTGACGGGCCATCGCCCGATTGTCCGAGTTGAGCTCGATGGCGCGCAGGAGGAAGGGGACCGCGGCGTCGACCTCATCGCGCAGCGCGAGAACCGACGCGAGCATGTAAAGCGCGTGATCGTGGTCGGGCGCTTCCTTGCTCGCCGTGCGCAGATGCTCGAGCGCCTCGTCGAAATTTCCGGCGTTGATGGCCAGCGTCGCCGCAAATACCCGTTCTTCGGGCGTGGAAGGGGACGCGGCTCGCGGGGCCATATGCCGGTCGCAGACGTTGAGATACAGGCGCACCCGCTCATGAAGCTCTCTCTCAGCCGGGTAGCGCGCCAGGACCGCGCGCAGCACAGAGGAGGCTCGCGAGTACTCATGCGCCTGGAGGGCGGCAACGCCCTGCTCGTATAGGGCAACAGCCTCGAGGTATTCGGGGCGCGGTGCCTTAATGGCCTCCCGCAGGCCTGTCGCAGGCATGGGGACTGGTTTGGACCGGACGGGGCGGGAACTAGCCCGCCGCTGTTTCGCCATGGAGGATCGACCTGAAAGGGCGCTACGGTAACAAATCGTTGTTCCATCGGTCAAGGCGGCGACACGGCCTTGAGCCGTTCAAGCATCGCGTAGAGGTCGTTGGTCGACATGCCGAACTTTTCAGCCGTTCGACTGAGAGCCTGTCGCCTGGTGAGCACGTTAGATTTGGTCATTTGATAGAAAAAAGAACCGATTTCTTGCTCATCGTGTTCTTTGCTGGTCTGAGGCAGAGTAGCCAATGGGCCCATGACCACCGTAAACTCCCCTTTTTGAGTGACGGGAGCGTCTCCAGCTCGAGCAGCCGTCGTCCAAACGAGCTGCTCGTGTAGTTTGGTTAGCTCTCGGCCAATTACTATTGGTCTATCGACCAATAATTCGCCCAAGGCGGCCAGTGTTTTTGAGATCCTGTGGGGAGCCTCATAAAAAACCACCACGCGCCGCTCATCGCGAAGCCCCAAGAGCCATTTTTTTCTATCATTTGACCTAGACGGAACAAACCCCGCAAAGACGAACTCATCTGCCCCGAACCCTGAAGCTGCCAGGGCC
>JANNJO010000468.1:0-2857 GCA_031395755.1 Acidobacteriota bacterium | reverse complement strand
GAGTCGTTGGGTTGTTTCACGGCCAGAAAATCTCCTCGTTGGTCGATAACAGGATTTCGGCGAAGCGCTCGACCGAGCCCTGCATTAGGTATTTCCGTCCTTCGGCCAGCTCGTCTACGCTCGGATCGCGCGACAGGATCTTTCGATACAGTTTGCGGACCTTGCGCTCGTAGGTTTCCTCGGCGCGCACGGCGTCGGCGAGCGCGATGCCGAGCGCGTGCATGAACGAGCTGTTCATGACGAACAGCTGCTGCAGCGAGGTCGTGGTGAGATCGCGGCCCGGGCTCGTTTGATTCGCATCGGGAAAATCGTAGATCCGCAGCAGCATGTTCGTGTTCGATCGGCTCACACGCCCGTAGATGGTTCGGCGCGTGAAGTCGTCGCCCAGCAGATCATCGGACACCCCGTAAAGCGTCTCGTCGAGGAGCCCGGCCGATCGCATCAGCGAGTCGCGATACGACTCGATGTCGAGCCGGCGAGGATTGACGCGCCACACGAGGGTGTTCAAGGGATCGATCGCCTCGGCGGCGGCTCTCGTCCTGCTCTCCTGCTGGTACGCGGCCGACATCATGATTTCTTTGTTCAACCACTTCAGCGACCAGCCGCTCGCGATGAAGCGCGCCGACAAATCGTCGAGCAGCGCGGGATGCGACGGCTTCTCTCCCTGCACGCCGAAGTCGCTCGGGGTCGGCACGATGGGGCGGCCGACGTGCCAATCCCAGACGCGGTTGACGATCACGCGCGCGACGAGGCTCGACGAGTCCGAGAAAATTCGTTCCGCCAGCTCGAGCCGGCCCGAGCCTGTGTCCTTGAACGCCGTCTCCCCTTGTGAGAGCACCGTCAGGTATCCGCGCGGCGCGATCTCCCCCGGCGCCGTCACGCTGCCGGCCCGCAGGATCGGCATGTGGCGCGCTTCGCCTGGCTTGTAGTCGATGAAGGTGTAGGCCGGGTCTTCGCCGTTCACATATTGCGCCGCGTCGTAAACCGTCTGCATGAACGGCTCGCTCGACGCAGGATTGCGGCGCGGTGCCGGCGCAGGTGCGACGGGTGCGACGGGCGCGACGGGTGCGGCGGGTGCGGGCGTCGGGAACGTCCAGAAGCGCTGAACGTTCTCGACGAGCTTCGGATAGCGCTCCTGCAGCGTCATCATCTCGGCTTTCAGCGTGTCGATCTCGCCCTTCCACTTTGCCACCCGCTTTTCCGGCTCGACGAAGGTCGTCGCCTCGTTGGTCGCGAGGTTCGCCGAGTAGGCCAGGTCGAACAGGCGCTTCTGCACCCACATGTACCGCTGCTCCACCTGCGGATCGACCTCGAACAGCGGCCGTTCCGCCCGCATGGTCGACGCGAAGACGCCAAGCAGCGCGTGGTAGTCCTTGGTGAGGATCGGATCGAACTTGTGATCGTGACAGCGCGCGCACGCCACGGTCATGCCGAGGATGCCGCGCGTGACCGCGTCGACGCGATCGTCCCAGTCGTCGGTCATGAAACCGTACGTGACGTCGGCCGCAAGCCGCTGATCCTTGTGATAGATCGGCGCGGCGCCGAGATAGCCGAGCGCGCGGAGGTCGTCGCGCTTCGTCCCAATCATCTTGTCTGCCGCAAGTTGCAGCTTGATGAAGCGATCGTAGGGCACGTCGGCGTTCAGTGCTTCGATGATCCAGTCGCGATAGCGCCACGCAAACGGATACGGCTGGTTCGTCGCCTCCGTCGTCGAGTTGTCCTCGCCGAAGCGGGCCACGTCCATCCAGTGGCGCGCCCAGCGCTCGCCGTAGTGCGGCGAGGCGAGCAGCGCGTCGACCAATTTCTCGTACGCGTTCAGCGACGTATCGTTGACGAACGCCTGCACCTCTTCGTAGGTCGGCTTGTAGCCGACGAGGTCCACGTAGGTCCGCGTGGCGAGCGTGCGGCGATCGGCACGCGGCGACATCTTCAGCTTCTTTTCCTCGAGCTTCGCGTTGAGGAACACGTCGATCCTGCCCGCCTTCGCGGCTTCGCCGCTTCGGCCCAGGCCGGTGTGCTCAACGACTGGCTGAAACGCCCACCATTTGCGGCCCTGGTCGATCGGCATGCCCGCAAGCGGCGCAGGTGCGGGCGCGCCCTGGGTTGGATCGATGCGCGGATCGACGGCGCCTTTTGCGATCCACTGCTCGAAGTCGGCGATGACCTGGTCGGGCAGCTTGCCGGTCGGCGGCATCGCGAGGGCGGGGTCTTTGTAGCTGAGCGCGTGAATCATCCGACTGTCGGCTGGCTTGCCGGCGACGATCGCGGCGCCGAGCCGTCCGCCCTTCGCGAGACCGGCCTTCGTGTCGAGCACGAGATCGCCTTTCGGCGCCGCGAGCTTTGACGAATGGCACCCGTAACAGCGGGTCGCGAGGACAGGCCGAATCTTGCTCTCGAAAAATTCGCCGTCGGTCGTCTGGGCGCCGGCAGGCGCTGCGAAAAGGACAAGAGCCAGCAAAGGCCAGGCTTGGCGCATTCGATTGGGTCTCCTTGCTGTAGACAATTTATACTCGCAAGCATGACAAGGCCAGTACTCATCGCATTCGTGGTTTCATCTTCCCTGCTGGCTGCCTGCGGCGGCGGCACGCCGCCGGAACCCGCGCCCGCCTCCGCGCCCGTGGACGCTACGGCGGGCAAGCCCGCACCTTCCGCACCCGTCGCACCTGTCGCACCTGTCGCCCCTAAGGCATCCGCCCCTCCGACGTTGACGCGCACGGATCTCCAGATGGGGACGGGTCGCGAGGCTGTGAAGGGCAAAGGGTTGAGCGTGCACTACACAGGCTGGGTGTACGACCCGAGCAAGAGCGATCTGAAGGGACGGATGTTCGACACATCGAAGGACCGCGGGCCTTTCGAC
>JANNJO010000163.1:0-10634 GCA_031395755.1 Acidobacteriota bacterium | reverse complement strand
CGGTCCTGGACACATGCCGGCCATCGACCAGCCGACGCCAAACAGGACCCCCCCGACGACGTTCCCTCGGTGGAGCACCTTGCGCTCAATCGCGATGGGCTGCCCGGCGGCCGTGCGGCCGGCGCGCTTGATGACCCACAGTCCGGCAGCGGCGAACACGACGGCCGTACCGATGATGCCGTAAAGCTGGAAGCTCTCGAACAAGAACATCGCCTGGATGTGGTTGTAATCAGCGGCGCCTGAACGGCTCAGCACGAAGCCGAACACGGTTCCCAGCAGAAGGTACAACGCGGTCATCATCGCGTCACGCGAACACGACGCGATAAATCAGTTGCGTCGTGCCAATTCCGCCGGCCATGAAGCTGAGCGTGGCGACGAGGCTCGGGAGCTCGACATTCGCCAGGCCGAAGATGCCATGACCGCTCGTGCACCCGCCGGCCAGCCGCGTGCCGAAGCCGATGAACAGGCCGCCGGCAAACATCCACGCAAGCTTTCCGGCCGCGCCGAATGCGACGACCTCGTCGAACATGCCGAGCGCCCACGTCGGCTGCCAGCCGCCGCCGAGCACGGCAGAGAGAAATCCGCCAATCACGAGGCCGACAAGGAACGGGAGCCTCCAGGCGCGGCCGGAGCGTACGCTGGCGCGGAGGAAATACGGCTGCTGCAGCACCAGGCTGCAGACATCTTCGAACCCCGTCGAAATACCAAGGCGCCGGTTGCCCAGATACAAGAGCAACAGGGTCACTGCGGCAATCGCCGCGCCAGCCAATGCCCAGTGCATCGGCGGAAGGCCGTTGAGGATGAGCGTCATGCCGCGATTGTAGCGCCTGGCGTGTCAGGCGACGTCGCCCGCGGCGAAGCGTTTAGTGCGTATGCTTGTCGGGCGGCGGACTCACGTCGCCCACGTCGACCGTGCTCATCAACCCGGCCTCGGCATGATCGAGGATGTGACAGTGGTACATCCACGAACCTGGGCGCTCCAGCTTCACGAGAAATCGCCTGGTCGCCTCCGCCGGTACATGGATGGTGTCCTTCCATGCCCGCGGTCTTAGGGGAACACCCTTCTCGTCCACCTCTTGAAAGAAAAACCCGTGCAGATGGATCGGATGGGCCCAGATAGCCTTGTTCGTGATCGTCCACAGCTGCGTATCGCCGACAGCCGCACGAACGGAAGAACCCCGCCAGAAGGGACCGCCCTGAATATCGAACGCAGGGATGCCGTTCGTGTTCGTGGTCACGAGATCGATGCTGATGGGCGTCGCGCCCTCCGGCGACATCGCAGGAATACTGCGGGTGAGGCTCGGAAAGTCGGCCTTCGGAACCGCCGGCAGCGGGGCAGCTTCGAACGTGATGAGATCTTCCGACGAGCGAAACTCGACGCTGCCAAAGCCTCGATTGAACGGCACGTTAATCAGCTTCAGACCGCCGGCCCCCACGCGCGGCGCCACGAGGACGTCAGCGCGCTCGCCGGGACCGAGCACGATGGTCCAGCGCTCGACGGAATATTCCAGCCGTCCGCCATCGACGCCGATGAGCAGAAAGGGCAAGGGCTGGGTGTTCTCGAGCATCAGCTGGAAGTACCGGCTTTTGGCCGAGTTCACGATACGCCATCGCTGCAACGCGCCGTCGCGCACGGTCAGCGTCGGCCGCTCCCGTCCGTTGACGAGCAGATGATTGCCCTCACGGCCCAGCAGCGCGCCGAGGATGCCGCCGCTGTCGGGCGGGTGCTGGACGCCGGTGGCGTCGTCGATGGCGATATCGCTGAGGACGAGCACGAGCTCGTCGGCCGCCAGCCGCTCTTCCGGGTCCTCCACGAGCAACGCACCATACAGACCGAACCCGACCTGGGCGGCCGACATCACGTGAGGGTGATACCAGAAGAGCCCGGCGTCGGGCACGACGAAGTCGTATGTGAACGATCCACCGGGCGCGACGGGCGGTTGAGACACGCCGGGGACGCCATCCATCCCGATGGGAACCTGCACGCCATGCCAGTGCACGGTTGTCGACTGTGGAAGATGATTCGTGAAGTGGACGATCAGACGATCGCCCCGCCGGAGGCGAATCAGCGGTCCCGGCAGCCCCCCGTTGTACGTCCAGGCGTCAGTGCGCACGCCGGGCACGATCTCGAGCGAGGCGACGCGGGCATCCAGATCGATCTCGACAATGTGGGGATCGGGGTTGGCATCCCTGGCGTCGGCGAGCCTCAGGTTTGCATCCCATCCTGCGGGCTGCAGGCTCTGAGCCCCGGCGGGAACCCAGAGGGCCATCGAAAGAGCGAGCATCAACGCGCGTGCACCCACCGCACTCACCTCCATGACGTGATCATATATGGCGCGCCGATCATCCGGCCGGCTGCCACGATTGAAGGATGCGCACGTAGTTCCGCCGCTCGAAGGCCTGCGGGTCGGAACAATGCGCCAGGCTCATGACGCCGCGCAGTTGGTCAATCGATTCGTATTCGTGCTGTTCGCACCAGCGCTCGAAGCCCTCGCGGACGTCCCTGAGGTGGTTCGGTCCGTTCCGCAGCAGCGCCGACACCATCTGCACCGCGGACGCCCCTGCCATCACCGCTTTCACCGCATCGATGGGCTGATGCACGCCGCCGGTGATCGCGAGCGAGCCGTGGAACGTGGACGACAGAATCGCGAGCCATCGCAGACGCAGCAACAGATCATCCGACGTCGACAGGTGCAGGATCGGCGTAGCCTCAAGCTCGGCGGGATCGATATCCGGCTGGTAGAAGCGATTGAAGAGCACCAGCCCTTGAGCACCGATGGAAGCGAGCCGGGCCGCGAGGTTCGGCAGCGAGGAGTAGAACGGCGACAGTTTGACGGCGAGCGGAATCGTGATCGATTCCTTCAGCACGGCGACGATATCGATCAGTCGGCTCTCGACCGCTGCGCCGTCTTCCTGCGGATCCGTCGCGAGATGATAAAAATTCAGCTCGAGCGCATCGGCATCGGCCCGTTGAAGCAGCCGCGCATACTTCAGCCATCCCTCCGTCGTCGTTCCATTGATTGATGCGATCACCGGTATCGCCACGCGCGCCTTGATTCGCCGAAGCTGCTCCAGGTACCGATCGGGCCCGAAAGCGAACCCCGCACCACCGAACCGCTCGCGCAGAATCTGCTCCTCGAAGAGCGAGCGCATCACGATGGCCGACGCGCCCGCGTCTTCGAGCTGCCGCACCGAATCGATCGTGTCGGCCAGCGGCGAGGCCCCCGGCATGAACGGGTGCTCAAGCGTCAGTCCGAGGTACTTCGTGGTTAATTTCATCAGTGTGTCGCGAGCCCCTCGTAAAGAGCGATACGCCTCGTGATTTGCCGTTGAATGTTGGCGGTCAGTGCGTGGTACCGTTCTGGATCCTGCTGCGCGGTGAGCTGAAACCGCCCTTCGGCGCCAAGCAGGCGCGTCACGTCGGCCTTCGGATGCGCGGAGTCGATCACCAGTGGATGCTCGCCCGCCGCGGCACGACGCGGGTCGTAGCGATACAGCGGCCAGTAGCCAGACTCGGCCGCGAGTTTCTGATGCTCGAGCCCGCACGCCATGTCGTAGCCATGCGCAATGCAGTGGCTGTACGCAATAACCAGCGACGGCCCTGGATACGATTCGGCCTCGATGAGGGCTTTCAAGGTCTGCGAATCTCTTGCGCCCATCGCAACCTGGGCGACATAGACATGGCCATAGGCCATCATCATAAGGCCGAGGTCCTTTTTAGCTCCCGCCTTGCCGGCCGAGGCGAACTTCGCCGTCGCCGCTGTGGGCGTCGCTTTGGATTGCTGACCGCCGGTGTTGGAGTACACCTCGGTATCGAGGACCAGCACGTTGACGTTCGCGCCGCCCGCGAGCACGTGATCGAGCCCACCGTATCCAATGTCGTACGCCCACCCGTCGCCGCCGATAATCCAGACGCTTTTCTTCACGAGGTAGTCGGCGAGCGACAGAAGCTCGGCTGCGGACGGAAGTTCGGCCAAGCACTGCCTGAGGATCGCCACATCCCGGCGCTGTGCCTCGATTTCCGCCTCATTCGATTGGTCTCTCGACAGAAGGGCGCCGTAGAGATCGTCAGGCAACACCCCTTCAAATGTTCGCAGCAGCGCGCGCGCTTTGGTCTCGTGCTGATCGATGCCAAGACGGAGGCCGAGCCCGAACTCCGCATTGTCCTCGAACAGGGAGTTCGCCCAGGCGGGGCCGCGCCCGTCGCGATTCACGCTGTACGGCGTCGTCGGGAGATTGCCGCCGAAGATCGACGAGCATCCGGTCGCGTTGGCAATCACCGCCCGGTCGCCGAACAACTGCGTGACGAGCTTGATGTACGGCGTCTCGCCGCATCCCGCACACGCCCCTGAATACTCCATCAACGGCTCGAGGAACTGCACGCTCTTCACGTCGCGCCCGACGGCGGCGCGTTCGACCTCGGGGAGTTTCAGGAAAAACTCGTAATTGTGTCGCTCGGACTCGCACAGTGCCGTCTGCGGCGCCATGTGGAGCGCCTTGCGATCGGTCTGCGACTTGTCCTTCGCCGGACACACGGCCACGCACAAGTAGCATCCCGTGCAGTCCTCGGGGGCGACTTGAACGGTGTACCCGCCGGTAAGGTCCAGTCCTTTGTAGGGAACGCTCTTGAACGTCTCAGGCGCGCTGCTCAGGAGATCCGGCGAATAGACCTTCACGCGAATCGCTGCGTGCGGGCAGACCATCGCACATTTGTTGCACTGGATGCACAACGCGTCGTCCCACACGGGGATCTCGGCGGCGAGATTGCGCTTCTCCCATTTCGAGGTTCCGAGAGGCCACGTGCCGTCGATTGGAAATGCGCTGACGGGAAGCCGGTCGCCCTGATTGGCGAGCATGACCGCCGTGACGCGCTTCACGAAATCGGGCGCGGTGTCGGGAATCAGCGAGGGGAGCCGGCGAGACACGGTCGGCGACGCAGGCACGTCCACCAGTTGGAGATGGGCAAGCGTCGCATCAACCGCCTGGAAGTTACGCTGCACGATGGCCGCGCCGTGCTTCGCGTACGTCTTCTCGATCGAGTGCTTGATGCATGCGATTGCATCCTCTCGCGGCAGCACGCCGGAGATCGCGAAAAAGCAGGTCTGCATGATCGTGTTGATCCGCGCACCCACTCCGGTCGCTTTCGCGACGGCATACGCGTCGATGACGTAGAAGCGCAGCGCCTTGTCGACAATCTGTTCCTGAACCTCGAACGGCAGCTCCTCCCAGATCTGGTCGGCCGGGTACGGGGCGTTCAGGAGAAACACCGCGCCGCGTTCCGCCTGTGCGAGCACGTCGTATCGCTCGAGAAAATTGTACTGGTGGCATCCGATGAACGACGCGCGTGAAATCAGATAGGGCGCCTTGATCGGCTCCGGCCCGAAGCGCAGGTGCGAGATCGTCACGGCGCCGGACTTCTTCGAGTCGTACACGAAATAGGCCTGGACCCCGTGGTCTGTTTCTTCGCCGATGATCTTGATCGTGTTCTTGTTGGCCCCGACGGTGCCATCCGCGCCGAGGCCGAAGAACACGCCCCGCACGCTGCCTTTCGGCTCGATGGTGAAATCCTCATCGACCGGAAGGGACAGGCCGGTGACGTCATCGACGATGCCGACCGTGAAGTGCCGTTTCGGTGACGCCTTGGCCAGCTCGTCGAAGACGGCCTTGACCATCGCCGGCGAAAACTCTTTCGAGCCGAGGCCGTATCGGCCGCCGATCATCCGCGGCGCCGACGCGAACGGCGCCTTGCCGTCGCCGAGCGCCTCCGCGATGGCCGTGACCACATCCTGGTAGAGCGGCTCGCCGATCGCGCCGGGCTCCTTGGTTCTGTCCAGCACGCCGATCGATCGGACGGTGGACGGGAGCGCCGCGACAAAATCGGGAACGCTGAACGGCCGGTACAGCTTGACGTTCACGACGCCCGCCTTTGCCCCGGGCCCAAGCGCATCGACGACCGCTTCCACCGTCTCGCTGCCAGAACCCATGATGACGATGACGCGCTCGGCATCGGCGGCACCGTAGTACCGGAACAGCTCGTACTCCCGGCCGGTCAGCGCGCCGAAGCGCTTCATTGCCCGGCGAACGATCGCCGGCGCCTCGGCATAGTGGGAATTCACGGCTTCGCGATTCTGAAAAAAGACGTCCGGATTCTGCGCTGTGCCGCGAACCACGGGATGATCGGGCGTGAGCGCGCGCGAGCGATGCTGCGCGACAAGCCGATCGTCGATCATCGGCCGAACGATGTCGGTGCCGGCCGGCTCGATTTTCGCGATTTCGTGCGAGGTGCGGAATCCGTCGAAGAAGTGCAGAAAGGGGACCCGCGACTCGAGCGACGCCGCATGCGCGACGATCGCGAGGTCCTGCGCCTCCTGCACCGAGCTCGACGCCAGCATCGCGAACCCTGTCGATCGCACCGCCATCACGTCGCTGTGATCGCCGAAGATCGACAGGGCGTGGGTGGCGACGGCGCGCGCGGACACATGAAAGACCGCGGGCGTCAGCTCGCCCGCAATCTTGTACATGTTCGGAATCATCAAGAGCAGGCCCTGGCTCGCGGTAAATGTCGTCGCAAGCGCCCCGCTCTGAATCGCACCGTGTACGGCGCCTGCGGCGCCCGCCTCGCTCTGCATCTCCACGACCGTGGGAACACTGCCCCACAGGTTCGGCTTGCTCTCCGCGGACCAGGCGTCGGCAGCCTCCGCCATGCTGGAAGACGGCGTGATGGGGTAAATCGCGATGACGTCGCTCAGTTGATAGGCGACGCGTGCGCAGGCTTCATTGCCGTCAATGGTGACCCAGGTCCGCATGGAGAGGTAAGGGCAACAGATATGCCAGGACCCGCGGACGGCGACCCCGAGAAAGTTGAGTGAATGCGCCACTGCCAGTGCTGGAAGCGTGAGCGTGTGGGGAATATTCAGCGCTGCAGGGGGGAAAGTTCCTGCCGGTTCAGCGGAGGGCGATCGCCGCACCGACGACGATCATCGCCATCAAAGCACCGCCCGTGACGAGGCGAAATGTCGTGCTGCCGAAGATAAGGGCCAAGGCGAGCTTGAGGACCGTGTTGGCCAGCACACCTACGGCAATCGCCAGCGCCGCGAGGTCTGGCGACGCCGTGCCGCTGACGCCGCGAGCCATCGACAGCGTGAGCGCATCGACGTCGGTAAGACCCAGCACCGCGGCCGAGGCCAGCACGCCGGACTCTCCCCACCTCTGTTGAGCGAAATGGACCGCCATCAGCACAGCCTGGAAGAGCACGGCCATCTGGAGCGCGTCCAGGAGCTGCAAGGGATTGCGCGGCGGCTCGCGATCAGGTGCCAGGGTGGATCGTCGTCGCGCCCCGAGGATCGTCGCCGTCGCGGCAACAATGACCGGGCCGGCGAAATAGGGGACTAACAGTGGCACCAGCGCCGCATTGAGCGCGGCCGTCACCGCGATCACGCGGGGAAAGAGCACGGCGTTCGCGGCAATCGCTCCGAACGCAAGCTCGTGGGCGTACCGAGAGTCCTTTCGGCTCTCGCGCGCGAACGTGAACGTCACGTTGGTAGACGAAATCAATCCGCCCAGCAGCCCGGTGACCAGAGAGCCGCGGCTGGGCCCGACGGAGGAGCGCGCAATGAATCCCAGAAAGCTCAATCCCGAGAAGAACAGAACCAGCATCCAGAGCTCGCGCGGCCGGAATCCGCCGAGGGGGCCGTAGGGCCCGGGTGGCAGCAGTGGCAGGATGACCAGTGCCATGACGCCGAATCGAACGGCGGCGCGAAGCGGCACATCGTCAATGCGCGCAACGAGTGAGTGCAGCCGTGACTTCTCGACGAGCAGCAGGCTGAGCAAGGCGATGACACCGCTTGCGAGTCGGACCGAGCCGAGGCCCGCGAATACCCCGGCTGCGATCACGACCAGTCCGGCGATCTCTGTTGTGGCATCGACGTCCTGACGGCTGGCGGCGATGTATGCGGCAACTACGATGGTGACTGCACCGGCGAGCAGCACGGTTGCGGCTGCAGGAAGATCGAGAGTCAGGAGCCACCCGCTCAATCCCGCCGTGGCGCCGAGCATCGTAAAGGTACGAATGCCCCCGAAACGCGCGCTTGGTCCGTCGGCATGACCGGACCATTGACGCTCCAACCCGATCGCCGTCCCGCCCAGAGTGGCGATCAGAAGGCCGATCAGGTTGGAGCCGGGCGACATCAGACTAGAACCCGACGACCCCTTCGAGCATGAACCCGTGGAACTTGCCGCCATTGCGGAGGTGGTTCCCCGGGTAGCCCGTGAAGTCCTGGGTCACGTACTCGAGTTTCGCAAGGACCATCGGCGTCAGGAACATGCCCGCGCCGAACTGCCAGCGCCGTGCGCCGACGTCGCCGCTCATGCCTGCGAGTTCTCCGTCGACTCTGTTGTACCGCGCGGCGACGAACAACTCGTCACTTGGGCCGACCCGATAGACCGTGTCGAGCGCGTACTGGCGAATCGACCGGTTCGCGGCCTCGGTCGACACTCGACCCGCGGCTCTCTCGATGACACCGAACACTTCCAGCCCGCCGAATTTCACGAACGGATTGATCTGGAAAGCGGTCACCTTGTTCCGGAACCCGGGATTGATGGCGCCGGAGGTGAACTGCGCAGATTCGGTGGCCACGGAGTTCTCGACGACGTAGTAGTAGCGCGATCCTGCGCGGTCGCCGCCATACAGCGTGTTGCTCGCCGAGTTATTCGTCGTGTACATCGAGCCTGTGAGGCGCACGCGGAGGTCCGGCCTCACCTGGCGATCGAAGCCGAGCTTGCCGATGTAGGAGGCCGATCGCTGTTTCGGGCTCAGGACCGTCCCGCGAATCTCTCCGCCGGTAATCGAGCCGACCGCGATGATGCTCTTGTTGCGGGCAATCACCTCGGCGCCGACTTCCGTGGTGAACGCGTCCATGATGTAGTTGCCGATGAACGGGTTGTACATCGCGTTGCCGTTGTCCGATCGCCGGAAGTGCGCGTCACCGTAGTTGATCTCGAAGTGCCCAGCCTTCACCGTCACGTACTTCATCAGCGTGTTCAGCGGCTTGATGTCGAGTGGCGATTTGTCGAACTGCAGGAAGCCGTCCTTTACCCACGTCTCGTTGTGGTGGCGCGAAGACAGGTACGAGGTCAACTGCACCCGGATGCCGTCGGCGATCTGCGCGTGCAGATACACGTTGGCCGTCGAGTTGTTGAACCCGTTGCCGATTTCGATCAGCTGATTCGCGTTGACGTTATTCACGACGTTCGGCAGGGCGGTGTTCTCGTGCCGAAGCGCCTGGAACTGCGCGGCGAACGCCGCGCCGACGTCGATCTTGAAGCCGGTGTATTCAACGCCCGGCGCTTTCGGCGTCTCGAACATGTTGATCCCGCGCTGATCCTGCGGACGGAAGTTCTGAATGGTGATTCGCCGGCCCGTCGTAAAGGAGCTCTCAGTCGGCGGCGCCGGGCCTGCTGCCGGGGCTTCCGTCGTTTGCGCGAAGGCAGGCGCCGCCAGCAGGGCGGTGGTGACGAACGATGCGAGCAGTGTATTGAGTTTCATGATTACAGTCCTTTGTTGCCCTGCGCCTGGGGCGCGAGGGAGAGTTGAAAGGCGAACGCGATCGTCACCTTGTCGTTGGTCTTCAGCATGCCCATGAACATCGTGGGAGGCTTGATGCCGAATTCCGTCATCAGCAGGTCGCGGCTGCCGCTGACCTGAAGAATGCCGGCGTTTTCCTTCACATCGAGCACAAGATCGATCGGCCGCTCAACACCGGCCACGGTCAGCGTGCCTGTTGGCTTGACGGTGATGCCGCCGCCCGCCGACGGCTCGACCGCGTAGCCTTTCAGCCGGAACGTGATCGTCGGGTGCTTGTCGGCTTTCATCGCCTTGAACATCTGCTTCGTCAGCCCGTCCTTGTCGGACGTGAAGCTGCTCACGGGAATTTGCAGCTCGAAGCCTTGAAGCGCGTCAGGCTGCAGGAGCCCGTCCGCATCCTCGGCCGATGCCGTCGCCGACGTGATCGTCAAAGCCTTTGTAGACACGACGTAGTCATGCATTGACGACGTGCCGCTGATCGACAGCGTGGCGGACTTGATTGATACGTTCGAGCCCAGCGCCGCCCCGTTGCCTTCGGGCGCAGCCAGGGTGCGGCCCGACAGGCTAAGGACCGCGAGCAGGCAGACCAAAATCGTTCTTCGCATGAATACTTCCTTCGCTTCTGTGAATGGGTTCGCTCGAAATTTTAGAAGCGACCGTCACTAGGGCAAGCGGCGTGCCGCTCAAAACATCAGGAAATCGTGGGAATTGCGGGCGATGCGGCGGCCAGTCTGGGGAGGATTCCCCCGGGTGCGGAATATTTCCTAGGCCCGGCGAGGGGGTGATCTCAGTTGAGATCACCCGCCTCTGCCGCGAATCGATCAGAAGATCAGCTTGGTCGCCACCTGAATCTGGCGCGGGCCGTTGGCCTGCCCGCTGACGACGCCGAAGTTGGCGTTACCAGCCTGCTGGTTCGGTTGGCTGAACTGCACTCGGTTGAAGGCGTTGAACATCTCTATCCGCACCTGCGCGTTCCATTTGCCTCCGTGGAAGTGGTTGTTCTTGAAGAGTGAGAGATCGACATTTTTCATGCCGTCGCCGCGCAGATGCG
>JANNJO010000157.1:0-3326 GCA_031395755.1 Acidobacteriota bacterium | reverse complement strand
GCCGACTCGGCCTGGTCGGCCGTCTGGCCAAGAGAAGCGACCATCTCGTTCATGTCAGCCAGCGTGGTGTCCAGGCCGCGGACCTGCGTGGCCGCGCCTTCGGCGACCTCATCGACCCCGCGTGCGATCCCTGCGATCGATACGGTCATCTGCTCGGCGCGACTGCGCAGGGCAGTCGCGTTGATGACGGGGGCGCTGTTGCCGTGTCCATACGAGCCGTTTGGTTTCCGTGACTTCAAAGCCATGTCAGTCTCCCAATCAGGCCGCGACCAGCGGCTCGGAAAAATTCAGCAGATTCTCCAGGTTGAGCACGAGAATCAGACGGCCGTTCAGCGACGCGATACCTTCCACGTACGGGCTGCTCAGCCCGGCCAGCGACTCCTGCGGCGGACAAATGGCACTGTCTGGCAGCCTGAGGAACTCCCGTCCCTCATCCACGACGAGCCCGACACGGCGTCCTCCGGTGCTGACGACCACCAGCCGCGTCCGCACGTCGTAGGGCACTCGTTCAAAGCCGAAGCGGGCGCGCAGATTGACCGCCGGCACAACCTGACCGCGCGAGAACACGACACCGTCGACGAACGGAGCCGCGTTCGGCACGCGTGTGACGTTCTCGACCATTTCCATGTGCTGAACTTCGCGGCTCCGCAACGCGTACGTCGTACCCGCGACGGTGAGCACGATGAAGGTTTCCGCCCTCTGCGAGGTATCAGTCATGTCGGTGGCCCCTACGCACGCACCCGTCCCCAGGTCGTGGCATCTCCGAGCGCGCGTGCGGCACGTTGGGCTGTCAACCGCGTGAGCATGCCCGGATCGAGAATCAGCACGACGCGTCCGTCACCGAGGTCGGTGGCGCCTGAAATGCCGTCAACGCGAACCAGCGGGTCCGTGACGGCACGCACAACGATTTCGCGGTGCCCAACGATGCGATCGACCGCGAGCCCCAGCATGCCCGGCCCGGCGCCCACCACGAACACGTGAAAGCGTCCGTTGGCCGCGCTCGCTATTCCGAAGAGCCGCGACAGACGAAGGATCGGAAGGGCGCCGTCCCGGTACGGGAGGATCTCGTTCTCTTCCAATTGCCGAATGTCGGCCGCGGCCACGTCGATCACCTCTCGGACAGCACCTTGAGGGATGGCAAACGACTCATCCCCGACCCGTCCGATCAAGGCATCGGTAATGGCCAGCGTCACCGGCAACTGAATGATGAAGCGTGTCCCCTCGCCGGGTTCCGTTTCGAGCGTGATCGTACCTGACAGTTCTTCGACCGTTTCTTTCACGACCGCCATGCCCACGCCGCGGCCGCTGGCACGGTCGGTCTCGGTTTTGGTGGAGAATCCCGGTGCACACAAGACCGTCAGCACACCGGCCGCGTCGAGGGGTCCCGGAGGAATGCTCAGGCCCAATAGACGGGCCCTCGCTTCAACGACCGACTGATTGACCCCCTGCCCATCGTCGGCGATCTCGAGCGTCACCACATCTCCGACAGTTGCGGCGCTCAGGGTGATGGTCCCTTCGGGCTTCTTGCCTCTCGCGACTCGGACATCAGGCGCTTCAATGCCGTGGCTGACCGCATTCCTCACGAGATGGAGAACGGGATCCATCATTCGCTCGATCAAATATTTGTCGATTTCCGTTGTCTGCCCCCGAAGATCCAGCAGCACCGTCCGGCCCGTTTCGCGAGCGAGGTCGCGCACGACGAACGGCATACGGCGGAAGATCTCTCCGACTGGTACCAGGCGGAGACGCATGATGCCCTCGCGCAGCGCCCGCAACTGGCGATCGATCGTCGTGGCATTTTCCTGGACGGTGCGAAATTCGACGGCAGGCACGTGTCGTTCGACACGGTTCAAGCTTTCCGTCAGCCGCGCACGGCTGATCACCAGGTCGCCGACGCCCTGCATCAACTGATCGAGGCGCGCCAGGTCAACGCGCACCACCTGGGAGAGGGAAGAGGGGGACACCGCAGACGCCCCTCCTGATTCTGGTTCCGTTGCCGCGAGCGCAGACGCGAGATCGGCGCCCTTGACGATCTCGCGGATCGTGACCGGCTCGCCTTCGAATGCCTTCGCCAGGTCGATGTCGTTGGGGGCCATGATCGTGAACTGAAAACTGATCGTCCCATCGGGCCGGACTTGCGGTACCGCCTCGACGATGGTGCCGATCTCGCCGAGACGCTTGCGGATGACGTCGACGCCGATGCCGGACGCGAGCAGGTCCCTGGTTGGCGCGAACGTGCAGATCCAGCGACGCTCGGGTGGAGCAGACGAACCCGCCGCGCCATCCGGCCGGTCTGCGGCAGGACGTACCAGAGTCTCAACGCGAGAGAGAAGATCGGCGATTGATGGCTGCTCGCGCTGAGCCCTGTGTGCGTGGACGATTTCCTCGAGGCGCCGCGTTCCGTCGATGAGCACGTTGGTGCCCGCCGGCGAGAGAGGCGTCTGCCCATCCCGGATCGCGCGCAGGTAGTGCTCGAGATGATGGGCGAGCTGCTCGGCAGGCCGCAACTCCACCATCGCGGAGATTGCCTTGAGCGTATGGAAATACCGAAAGAGATCGTCGATGGCGGCGCGCTCGACGGCCGGGTTTCCGATGGAGTCATCGAGCTTCAGCAACGCATCCCCCGCCGCCGTCAGATGCTCTTCGGATTCGGCGAAGTAGTCGTCGAGGAACCCGTCGAAGAACGCGCCTTCGCTTGCCACCGTTAACCCTGCGCCGCTGTGACGGCGGCGCTGTCAAGGAGGTCCCGCACGGTCGCCGCCAGCATCTGGGGCACGAAAGGTTTGGTCAGGTATGTCGTCGCGCCGGCCTCTTCGGCGGTATGCCGGCTCGTCTCGTCGCCACGGGTCGTCAGCACGACGATCGGCAGGTGCTGATACTGCTCATGGCGTCTTACAAACTTGAGCACGTCGATGCCATGCATATCGGGCATGTTGAGATCGAGGACTACGAGCTGGATCCGCCCAACCGCCAGCTGTTCAATGGCTTCGAGACCTGTGGCTGCTTCCAGGAACTCTGATGACTCGAGCCCCTGCAGGGAAGCGCGAACCATCTTTCGGATGGTGGGCGAGTCATCGACGATAAGGATCCTATGCATTAAAACACTACACGCCACACGCAGACACTATCGGCAATTGGATTGAATTGCTACCAGCGCGAAGACAGGGAAGAAGAAGAGCAACCTTTGTACCCGGCTGCAGGAGGGATCTACCGAATCTGGCGCATCAGGTGCTCGAGCACGCGGTTGGCGCGCTCGTCGAGCCCCATGGTCTCGGCGAGGCTCAGTTCCGCGTGGTCTGGCGGCTCGTACTGCGAGCTGGCGTCGT
>JANNJO010000095.1:0-12487 GCA_031395755.1 Acidobacteriota bacterium | reverse complement strand
CGCCGAGCAGCATCGCCGTGAGCGTCGAGCCGGAGTGGCTCGCCGCGAGAATGTAGGTCAGTCGGATCATGCGCGCTCCCAAACCGAGGGGTCACTTACACGTCGGCCAAACAGGCCCCAGGTCGCGATGGCTGGCGCGATCATGCCGATCCGGCGCGGCGGCGCCGCGCTCTGCGGGCGAGGAGACGAGCCATTACTCCCCCGCGGCTGCCAGGTCACACGAGGGCCCGCGGCGGCGACACTCGGTCGGATTGGCACAGGACGGATCACCGGCGCTCGCGCGAGGGCAGCGGCCGGCGCCGGCAACGCCCGCGCGAACCCGGGGCGTGGAACCGGAACGGCCTCCGGCGCCGGAGCCGGTGCCCCTGCAGCCGCGAGCCGGGCATGCTCAACTCGTACGCGCAGCATGAGGAACATCGCGCACCACATACCGACCCACCCTTCGCGGGGATAGAAGCTCTGGCTTCCAAACGCCGACACGAGCAGGCTCAACATCAGGGCCGTCGCCACCCCGCCCGCGGCGATACATGTGGTGCTTTGCTTGTGCAGGAACATCCGAACCGAATACCAGAGCATCAACGCGTAGAACGCGAGCACCGCGATTGCTCCGACAACGCCATTGTCGAACAGCAACTCCAGGTAGGCGTTATGCGGATGCGGGAACGCTTCCCTGTACGTTTCATAGACGTACATGGCGACGCCGGATCGCAGCATCGCCTGGCGGCCGTACCCGATCCACGGCTGCTTTACGATTGCGGCGATGACGTACGGCCATGTAATGGATCGACCGGCAGTGACTGTGTACGCATCGACATTGCCGCCGCCGCGACTCAGCGCACCTTCGGTTTCCAGGTTGTCCAGCCGCTGGCTCGTATCGCGGGACTCCTCGGTGAAGCCCTGCAGCGCCCTGCCCGTGATCCCGGGGGCCAGCATCACGACGATGACGATAGCCGCAGGAATCAACAGAAGATATCGCCGCCACTTCAGAAGGCACATGACGAGCCCGATGGCCACCCAGGCGCCGTAGCCTGCGCGGCCGCCGGTAAACAGCTGAGCGTACACCACGAAAAGGCCGGCCAGGAGGATCGGCCATTGCCTGCCGCGCGGCATGAGCACGCGCGTGCACAAGAGCGCCCACGACGCACCGGCAAGCATCGCCGACAGGTTCACCCGGTGATACCCGACGTTTCTCGCCAGCACACGGAGGCCGCGGTGTTCCAGCTCCGCGGCGTTGAAGGCGAGCGTCGGCGGCATGTGCTTGGCGACCTGAATGCCGAGCAGGATATAGACCACCAGCACCGAGAACAGAGCCAGCCGGAAGCGCTCCTCTGTTCGGCACCCGTCGTACAACAGCAGCGCCGGCAGCACCCACTTGACGGTGTTAACCAGGTAGTCGTTGATGAAGTAAGACATGCCGGCGCCGTAGTAGAACTCGAGGACTGCCGTGTCCCCGATGATTCGAACGAAGGAGACCAGGACGACTCCGAGATAGAGCAGCAGGAGGAATGTGATGTGCCTCGGCATGTCCCATCGAAGGCCTTCGTTGCGGCGCTGGGACAGCCAGGCCAGAAGGATGTTGAGCATCATCAGATTCCAGGGGTTGAGCCCCGGAATGCCGAACATCTCCTTCGGCATGTCAGGATGTTCGATGATCGCCATCATCACCACGAGGCCGCACAGCCCGCGGTACCAGTCTTTCCACGAGTACGCGAGGACTCCGAATACGACGAGCCACAGAAGTGTCAGTCTAATCACGGCTGGAGGGACTAGTGAGAGCAAAGAGCTCTCCAGCCCCTCAAGTCGACCATACGAGCTATAAGTACCTATAAATAAACCAATTAACTGTCTGGAAGGCCCGGAGCGCTGACATCAGTCGGCTGTAAAAAGTCATCCAAATAGCAGACTTTCTTCCATCGCCCGGAGGCTGGCGGGCGTCGGAGCGCGGCTGGCGCTTGTATAATCGAGGTGTATGACGGAGATCACCCGGCGGGACTTCGTGAAGGGCTGTGGCGCGACCGCAGCGGGGCTGGCCCTTGGCGGCTCCACAGCAGCCTCGACGATGCCGGAGCGCCCATTGGGCCGGACCGGCCATAAGGTGCGTCTGTTCAGTCTCGGCGGCCAGGCAGCACTGGAACGCCCTCAGCACCGGGACGAAGCGCTGCGCATCATCAACCGGGCGATTGATCTCGGTGTCAACTATCTCGACACTGCGCCGAAGTATGGCAATGGGGCGAGCCAGCGGGTGATCGGGGAGGTGATGGCGACACGCCGCCGCGAGGTGTTCCTGGCCGGCAAGACGCACGAGCGCGCGTCGCGCGACAAGTCGCTCAGGCTGCTCGAAGAGAGCCTGAAGCTTCTTCGCACAGACTATCTGGACCTGTGGCAGATTCACAACGTTCGCGAGGATGAGCATCTCGACGACATCTTCGGGAAGGGCGGCTGCCTCGAAGCGATGATTCGCGCGCGCGACGAAAAAATGGTGCGGTTTCTCGGCATTACCGGTCACTACGATCCGGTCGTGCTGGCTTCGGCGATCCAGCGGTTTGACTTCGACTGTCTGCTGATGGCGATCAATCCCGCCGACCGTCATCCGCTGATGCTCGTGGATCGGTGGCTGCCGCACCCGTATCGGAACCGGCTGTCGTTTCTCGAGCGGTTGCTGCCGGTCGCGAACGCAAAGAAGATGGGGGTGATCGGGATGAAGATTCCCGCTCGCGGCCGCCTATTCCGTCCGGACGGCGTCACCTCGATGAAGCAGGCGATGGGCTACGCGCTCTCGCACCCTGTGAGCACCGTCATCGTTGGCTGTGACACGGTAAAGCAGCTCGAGGAGAACGTCGCGCTCGCCGCAGCGTTCAAGCCGCTTCCCGCCACCGAGCTCACGCGGCTGGAGAAGATGACCGAGCACTACCCGCACGATGCGGCGTGGTTCAAGCGCGGGGGCACCGGGGCCGACGCCGATCATCAGTAGCTCGCAGCGCCCGGCCGGCTATTGCGTAATCCGGAGATTGGTAGGCGGTTGCGGGGGGATCGAGGTCGTCGCACCCCGCTCGAACGCTCCCATGTCCGGGGCAGTTCCGATGTACCGCAGCGCGACGCCCGCACCGACGGACCACGTCAACGGCGTGTCCAGCGTCAACCTGTTCGTCGCGTAGTCGATCGCGGTGATCGTCGCCGTCTGAGGCCCGCCCAGCAACTGGATCCTGTCGCCGGTCTCTTCTGGGATTCCGTGGCCGCCGAAAAAGTACAAGGCGTCCTGCACGACCATCGTCGTGCCGCTGCCCGCCGAAGCCGTGACCGTCAGCGCCCCCGCCGCGTCGATCGCACGGCTCCCGGGAGCGAGATGAAAATCGTTCCCCGCCTCATTGACGAAGCCGGGGTCGCTCGTCTCGATCGCATTGCTCGTCAGGACAACCGCATTCGTATCTGGAATCCGAACCTGCGCGGATCCGCCGCCGCAGTCCGTGTTCCTGTAGAACAGATTGTTCTTGACGCGATTGTCGCGGTAGTTCGCCGTCCCGAAGTCTCCGATGATCGCGTAGCAGCGGTTCGCATAGAACGTGTTGTGGTACAGGCGATTGCCGTACACGTAACGCGATTCGTTCGCATACTCCTGATAGTTGACGCCGCCTCCGTCGTTGTTGCGGAAGACGTTCCCGCGCACAACGGTCTGCTGTGCGCCGTGCTGGATGCCGTTGTAGTCGTTGTCCTTGCTCGACGCGCGCGTCCTCATCACCTCGTTCAGCTCGAACAGGTTGCGCTTGGCGGAGTCGTACCTGATCGGACTGTCGCTGCCGACGCCCTCGCAGTCGTAGATTTCCATCACCTTCTGACTCGGGTTCGAGAAGCTGTTCGACCGGAACACGTTTTCATTCGAGCAGCGCACGCTCAAGAGGCTGTGCCGGCCGAGCGAGAACGTATTGCCTTGAACGACGTTGCGGTCGGCAGCGTCCACGAGCACCATGTTGTCGTGGCCGTCTTCGAACGTGTTCGACAGGATGCGGTTGTACGAGCTCCGCACCAGCTTGATGCTGCCGGTGGTGCCGGTGGCCGTGGCACGCCGGAAGATGGAATTGCGGATCGTGATGTAGCGTGAGTCCTGCAGGCGGGCCCATCCATTTACGTCGGTGACCGTGATACCGTCGACGTCGACATACTCGCGCCCGATAATCGTGAGCGCGATATCTACTCCGGTAATCGTCACGGTTTCGGCGCCGTACCGCTGGAAGACGATCGGGGCACTCTGCGTTCCCGAGCGCGGCGGGTTGAGCGCTTCGCTGTACGTCCCGCTTCGCAGGCTCACAAGCGTTCCGGCGTTCGCGGCGGAAGCGGCGCTCGCGATGGTGCGGTGCGCAGTAGAGCTTCCGGCTCCGCAGGCGCGCCCTTCAGGGCTGTAATTGTTACAGGACGACACGGTAATGTTTACATCCACGTATATGGTCGTGCTCTGTGCCTCAGCGCGCATGGTCGTGAAAATCGACACGCCGAGGACAAGAGACACCATGGGCAGGCTTGCGGTTTTGAACATGCGCCAGGACACGAGCAACAAGCGCGCCATTGTCCCGGCAGCGGTATGGCACCCACATACGCGGCCGGACAGGAAGGTGGCCCACCCGTTTTCGTTATCGGTAGACCCGATCTGTATCCGCGCGGGGCGACGCTGACATGCCGGTCGTTGGCCATGCCTTCGTTGGCCTTGCGGTGGCCGCGGTGAGTTTGCCCAGAGGCACGACGAGTGCGGTCGCGGCGCGCCCCGGACAATGGGCGCTTGTGCTGGTCCTGCTGTCGTACGCGCCGGATCTGGCGGCGCAGGCCGGAGCGTTCCTCCGGACGCCGGCGGCCGCGGCTGCGAGTCATTCGGTGGCATTTGCGCTGTTCGTGTCCGCGGGGCTCGCGCCGGCCATCACGCGTCTCACGGGCACCGAAACGTGGCGCGCGTTCGGCGTGGCATTGCTCTCGATTGCGCTCCACGATCTCATGGACGTCCTGCAGTCGCCGGGGCGCGTGCCCCTGTGGCCGTTTGGATCACACGTCGACGCCGGTGCCTGGATCCCGGCGTCGTTGGCGGGCGAGACGCTCATCTTCCTGCCCGTCTTCATCGTCTGCGCGGCGTACGCGGTGCGTCACGGCCGTGCCCGGCTGCTGTGGCGACGCGACTGGCCCGGCGTGGCGGCTGTCGCGGTAATCGTGATCGCTGCAGGGGCCGTGAGCGAGCTGAGGGAGCATCGCGAACGCGATCTCGTTCGCGCCCGCGCGCTGGCGGAATCGGGTCAGTACCGCGAGGCGCTCGAGATCTGTCGCACGGCGGACCTGTGGCCGTCGTCGGCGCGCCCCGGCCGCATCGAGTATGTGCGCGCAATGGCGTGGGGAGGACTGGGCGACCGCAACCGGGCAGAGCAGGCGTACCTGAGGGCGTATGAAGCGGACCCGACTTACATCTGGACCGTTGCAGATCTCGCGGCGTTTTACGCGGATGCCGACGCGCCCCTCGATGAGCGGAGGCGGCGCACCGAGCCGTGGATACGCCTCCTGGAATTACGGTTCGCTGACCATCCTGCGTTACCGCAGCTGGTCGCCCGCGTCCAACGACGGCTGCAGCGGGGACCTTAGCGATGTCGCGAGCTTGGGCCCGCGAGCACGGCGGACGGCTCAACTGCCCGCGGCGTCAACCAGGCAGTGAGCTCAGCGGCGACGCGGCGTCCTGAGTGGCCGTCCCACAGCGGGATCGGCTGGCCTGACGGCCACCGCCCCTCCATCACGTCGCGGAAGGCTGCCTCGATGCGGCTGCCATCATTCCCCACGAGACGGCTCGTCCCGATCTCCGTCGTGATCGGCCGTTCGGTGTTCTCTCGCAGCGTGATGCACGGCACCCCGAGCACACTCGTCTCTTCCTGAAGCCCGCCGGAGTCAGTGAACACGACGGCCGAATCCGCGACGAGCGAGAGAGTCTCGAGGTACGGCTGCGGGTCGAGGCAGATCAGACGTCTCTGTCCCGGTTGCAGCAGCTCGCCGATCCCGGCCCGTTCGGCCGCGGCACGTGTTCTCGGATGTACTGCGAACGCGAGCGGAAGCTCCCCGGCCAGCGAGTGCAGCAAGCGAACCAGCCGGGTCAACGTTTCGGGGTCGTCGACGTTCGATGGGCGGTGAAGCGTCACGACCCCGTACTTGCCGTGCTCGAGTCCGAGGCGCGCGGGTGCGTTCCGCTTGCGCGCATCGGGCAGGTGAGCGCGCAGCGTGTCGATCATGACGTTGCCAACCAGCCTGATCTTGTCCTCGGCGATTCCCTCGCGCCGCAGATTGGCGACGCCGCTCGCCTCGGTCACGAGCAGGAGTCCAGACAAAGCATCGGTCAGAATTCGGTTGATCTCCTCTGGCATCGCGCGATCGAAGCTCCTGAGACCCGCTTCCACGTGAGCGATTGGAATCTCCAGCTTCGCCGCCGCGAGCGCGCAGGCCACGGTGCTGTTGACGTCGCCGAACACAACCGTCGCAGCCGGGCGGTTCGTGAGCAGGCAGGCCTCGTACCGCTCCAAGATCCGCGCCGTCTGCGCGCCATGAGAGCCGGAACCGACCTCGAGGTGAACGTCGGGCGCGGGAATCCCGAGCTCAGCGAAGAACACGTCGGTCATCGCCGCGTCGTAATGCTGGCCCGTATGGACGATGCGGAACTGGATGTCGCCTGATTGCGAGAGCGCGCGCACCACCGGCGCGAGCTTCATGAAGTTCGGTCTGGCACCGGCAACGAGGTCGAGGACGGGCGCGCTCGTAGGCAGGTTCATCGTCGGCGTACTCCTGCAGGGCCGGCGCTCACCGCGCGCTTCTCCGAGCGTGTGGACGTGCCTCTCAGCAGCTCGCGGACCACGGCAACCGTGAAGAGCGTGTTTGTGATCAGATACCGGCGCCACAGGCGACGGGGCTCCTGCTTGACGCGGTACAGCCACTCCAGGCCGAGCATCTGCCAGAGGCGGGGAGCGCGGCGCACCTTGCCAGCCATCACATCGAACGATCCCCCGACGCCGTGGCAGATGGGAACGTTGAGCTCGGCGCCCCATGCGCCAAGGAAATTCTCTTTCTTCGGTGACGTCATCGCGACGAACAGAATGTCCGCACCCGATGCGGCGATTTCACCAGCCACCGAGCGCTCATCGTCCTTCGTAAAGTATCCGTTGCGGCGGCCAACGATCCGAACGCCAGGGTACTCAATCGCAATGCGCGCGATCGTGCGATCGAGGACCTCATCGGTCGCGCCGAGGCAGTACACCGCGTAACCACGACGACTCCCACGTTCGAGCATCCCCTGCATCAGGTCGATGCCCGCAACACGTTCGGGCAGCCGACAGCCCAACACGCGGCTCGCCCACACCACGGAAGCACCGTCGGCGAGAATAATGTCGCTCCCGAGGACATCCTTCCGCAGCAGCGCGTCACGTCGCATGTTGACGATCTTCGCAGCGTTGACCACACCGATCCGGAGCTGCCGCCGCGATGCGATGGTCTGATCGATCAGATCGAGTACCTCGGACATCGTCGCGGCGGCAATGGGAATTCCGAGCACGTCTCTGATGGCCGGACTGACGCCGGTGTTCATGATTTTGCTCCCGGCAGTCCAGCGCCCGCCCAGGCGTAGAGCAGCCATCCGAGGTGATACGGGCGATCCTCGTAGTCGATGGTCCCGGGCGGAAACGCGAGATCCACGGCTGGAACGCGCAGCGAAGAGTGCAGCAGCGACACGCCGGACTGCATGTAACGTACGAGCTTGCCGGGCTCGCGCCGTGCCACCTTGCGCCAGATCAAATCCGCCTCGCCATCGATGAGGGACCCACCTCCGAGCTCCGGCGACGAGACGAGCCATTGCATGCCGCGCCGTGTGGCCGCCGAACAGTCCAGGCCGCCCGCCTCACGCAGCGCACGCAGACCCATGGGACCCATGGCGTCCTGGTGAATCGCGTACACGGGATAGCCTTCGAGGACCTCGCTGGTGCGGTAGTCGTAATGCCACCACCACTGGCCCGCGTCGCCCTGACGGCTGCAGAGATGACCCGCGCACGTGGAAGCGATGTCGAGAGCCTGCTGACTGCGGACCGCAGCCGCGTACTTCGCGAGCGCCTGAATGGGGTAGATGATGTCAGCGAAGCACGAGACGTGCGCTCGTGCGCCTTTGGAATCGGCAGCGTGGGGAAACAGCCGGGACCTCTGACTGAACGTTCCGATCAGGCGTCTGGCGACGTCGTCCCGAAGCATCGGAGCGGAGATCGCACGCGCGTCCGACAGAGCAGACACGGTCCATGCCAGCTCGACGACGGGATGCGTGTCCGCTGCGGGTTTCAGCTCCTGTAACCGGCGCAACACCGGCTCGAGAGCGGCAGCATCTGCTCCGCCTTCGTCGCCAGCCCACAGGCTCAACGCGACGTCGCCGAGATTCCGACTCGTGGCCGCACGACGCAGCATAGCGCCACGCACATCTTCGAGCGGTGTTCCGGTCACCGCGCCGACAGCGACCTCAGGGCGCATTCGAGCGAGGCCGAGCATCGTGATCGCCGTGTACCGATCGCTGAGGCCTTCCTGCACGACGCCGTCAGATGTTCGTCGCACGCGGAACGTGAACATCTGTTCGCGTTCGCTGAACATCCGCCGCAGCCCGCGGATGCTCATGGCTTCGAGGCGATCGAGCAGACTGGCCAGCGCCAGATCCCTCGCCATGTTGTTGGCCTCTCGGGGCGTGGTCTGCTCGAAGGGTGGCGCGGGCGCCACGGTTTCTATCCTCATACGGGTTCGGTCGGGACAGAGGAAATGATCCAGGACAGCGGCACATGCGTCCTTCCGCCACCGGTCCAGATTGTTGCGGCGAGAATCTTGAGATCCACGAGAAACGACTGGTGCCGGATGTACTGAATGTCGTAGTAAATCCACTGATGAAAATCACCGGCCTCGCGGTCGTGGCGACACACCTGCCACAAACCGGTGATTCCCGGACGCACCGACAGCCGCGCTTCGCGCCACGGCACGCAGGTTTGATTTTCGCGGAAGGGCGACGGCCGCGGCCCCACGAGACTCATGTTCCCCATCATCACGTTAAAGAGCTGCGGCAGCTCGTCGAGGCTCGTCCGACGCAGCCACCGCCCCACGCGAGTGACGCGCGGGTCGGATCGCATCTTGAACTGCGGCCCATCCACCTGGTTCGCTGCGCCAAGTTCCCGCTGGACCGCATGCGCGTCTACGTGCATCGTGCGGAACTTGTAGCAGCGGAACACGCGTCCGCCTTTCGCCTCTCGCGGATCGCCGTAAAGAGCGGGGCCTTTGGAATCGAGCTTCACCAGAACGGCGATGATGAGTAGTATCGGCGAGATGAGCACGACCGCGATGAGGACGACGATGGCCTCAAGCGCCCACTTCACCGCGGGGTACCAGGGCTGGCTCGCGTTCTCCTGGCTGATCGGCACCCGGTCGTCCTCGATGCTGATGGCGGCGTCGGCCACAGACGGCGGCTCCGGGTGCGACGTGGTGACAACCCGGTGTCGCGCGACGACACCCTCTCCAAGGTCCACGCCGGGCGCAATCACGCATTGAGCAACGACAGCACCCCGTCCAACAGACGCGCCCTCAGCGACCACAGTGGGGCCAATCACCGTGGCTCGTTCACCAATCACGGTGCCGCAATGCAGGACAACGTCGCCCACCAGACGTGCCGTCGGATGAACGACACCCCGATGTGAGGAGCCGTTCACCCTCCTGTTTGCGAGGAATCGCTCGTTGAGCGTGAGCAGCCCTCGTTCCATGCTGAGGTCGACGGCAGCACCACGGATCGGAACATCGCGCGCGGGCATCACCAGGCCTGCCAGGGCCTTCCGCAGCTCGATGAGCGATCCGAACGGCAATGAAGGCGCCATCAGCAGCGATGAGACCGGCAGGAGTGAGCACGACACGCCTCGAGCCACCGTCCATGTGACCGAGTCGTAGTACCGCTGCACGCATCGAACACGTCGCGAGCTGTCGAACTCCACGCGCTCGCTCGTGCCGGCGGCGTTGGTCGCGAGAGCAATCAGATGCCGCGCGATCCGCGGCGTTTCTCCCAACCCCTCGAACAACGGCCACGCATCGAACCCACTGAGTGGAAGACACCGGGCATCGATCAGCATCAGCCAGTCGGACGGCTCGTAGCAATCGAGGTGTGTGCAGAGATCGCTATCCAAGATGCTCGCGTCGGTCACGAGTCCGGTCGCACGCAACGCCTTGTCGTACGCGTCGCCGGCTTCAAACCCCCTCACGACGCGCGGTGTTCGTCGGGTGACCTGCCGCAGTCGATCCACGATGTGGGTCAGCACTGTGCCGTCTGCGAGCGGCATCTGCAGCAGCGTCGTCTCAGCGCCTTCCCGGAGGTAGGGGGGGCGCGAGTCAACCAGCACGGGAAAAAGTGCAAGCTCCATGGGCATAGTCGTCTGCAGAATCCAGAGCAAACATCCGTCCCAGCGGGCCTGAGGCGGATGAAGGTTACAACTTCAACAAAAGCAGCCACTTGCGCGAATTTAGGTGCTCCCTGATGTCGTGATGGTGCTCTAAAGACCTCTGAGAGGTTGACTATTTTCCCCGCGGGAGCAGCCGTCGTCGCGGGCAAGACCGGGCGATGGGGCCTTACTGAGACAGCCGGGGGCGGGCCAAATGGATCGCTGTTGGGAAAGGAGGTCTACGACAGTGCGGGTCTGGCGAGCGCGTCGGGAGCCGCGAGACTGCCCTTCCGGGAGTGCAGACGGAGTGTTCGATTCCGCCGCTCGGGAACCTCGACTCGCAGAACGGAACTGAGAACATCGCCGGGCTCGACATAGCCGCCGTCGGATACCACACAACCGTCGACGAACGCCTGTTCGCCGATGATGGCGCGCTCCCAGGTGATTGATCGTGCCACCGTCGCGCCTCGATGAATGACCGTGCCGGCGCCGATAGCGCTTGGGCCCACGACCGTTGCCGATGCGTGCACGCGGACACCCTCGCCAAACATGACAGGGCCAACGATTACGGCCCCTTCTTCGATCCACGCCGTCGGGTGGGCGACGACTTCCGCAGAGCGGCGGTCGCTGTGCTGGACCACGTCCGGCCGTGCGATCGTGCGCTCGATCATCCAGCGGTTCAACGCGAGGTATGTCTCGGCGCTGAGCGCCCGCGGAGACACCTCATCCACCTCGAACAGTTCAATCCGCCGCCCCTCGCGATACATCTTCGGAATCAGGTTTTCCTTGATGTCGTGGAAGCTCGTTGCCGGAATGGAATCGAGGACGGCGCGGTCGAAGACATAGGTGCCTGTCGGGCAGAATTCCGGTGCGCCTGAAAACGGCGACGGTCGCCGGTGGGCGACGATCGTCAGTTCCGCCTCGCGCCCGATGTGCGTCGCGATCAAGCGGGAGATGTCGGCCGTCGGAATAGAGGTTCCGTCCGTGACGATAAACGTCTGCGCCGTACTGCGGCTCGCCGCATCCTTCACGCAGCCGGCGGCGCCGCGTGGGCTGCCGTCCTCGTAATAGCCGATGGTCAGGGCACCCGGGTTGGATCGGTCCAGCACGCGGCGCAGTGCCGGCGTCGAACCATTCGCGCAAATCGTGGTCTCGCGCACGCCCGCGTTGTCCAGCCACTCAAGGACGTGGCGGACGATTGGCTTCAATGCCACCGGAAGAAGTGGCCGCACCCGAAGCTGCTCGAACGAGGAGCCGGTCCAGTGGTACGTCCCGGCAAGGACGATCCCGCTGATCTGAGTGTCCCCTATGACGGTCGTTTCGGTGTTTGTCTTGTCGGCCATGATTCGACGAGATGACTCGCGCACTACGTCTTAGCAAAAACTCTTCCCTCATTACCGGTAGACCGCATTTGGCCGAAATGCTAAGCATTACAGCACTTTTGAGAGAGGCTGGATGAACGCCGGGCGGCGAAGTCTGAGGTGTAGATGTCTTTTGTCGCACAGACGACTCTCAACGACTCTCCAGCAGCCGGCGGGCGTTTCCCGCCCCCTCGAAGTCGCGCCGCAACGCCAGGGCCTGCCGGAGGGTCTCCTGGGCTGCCTCCTTCTGGCCGTTGCCCGCCTGAGCCAGCCCAAGGTGATACAGGTAGAGGGGGTTCGACGGGTCTTCCTCAACGCTGCGGGTCAGCGGTGCGATCGCCTCGGCGTATTCGCCACGACGGTAGCGCACCCATCCAAGCGTGTCATTCACTTCCGGCCTGTTCGGCAGGCGCGAGGCGGCCATTTCGGCGAGCTGGAGGGCCTGCTGGAGATCGCCGTTGGTCTCCGCCTCGATCCACGCAAGATTGTTCGCGGCCACGGCTGCGCCGGGGTCGAGCCGCAGCACTCGCTCGTACCACTCTCGCGTCTCCTTGAGGCGGTTCTGCGTGTGCAACAGCACGGCGACCATGGTCGGCGCCGCGACAGATGTCGGATCGTGATGGGCGATCTGCTCGAACTCGCGGCGGGCCTCATCCAGCTTTCCCTGATTTGCGTAGGCGGTGC
>JANNJO010000059.1:0-1937 GCA_031395755.1 Acidobacteriota bacterium | reverse complement strand
GCGCGCGGGTCTGCCGTATTTCCGGGGCCGTCCAAGGCGTGCGGCTGGGTGCATCGGAGCATGGTAGCAAAAACCAGCCGCCTTATTTATAAATAAATTGACGTCTCCTGCATTGTTACTAGAATAAGAGGGCCTAAAATGAGACTCACTTCAGCGACGCGTTGGCTTCCCGGTTTTATCGCTTCTTCCCTACTCTTTTCGGCGTGCGGCAGCGGCATCGGGGGAAGCCGTCAGGTGCCCCTGGACGGCAGTTCGCCGACCGGACCTTCCGGCTCGGGGCCCGTCACGCTGGGCACGCCCGCCGCCGTGTCGCCGGTCAACAATGAACAGCTCTCGACCCTGCGGCCAACCCTGACGGTGCAGAACGCGACGTCCTCGCAGCAGAGCGGGACGCGCACCTACGAGTTCCAGGTGTCGGACCGCACCGATTTCTCGCTGGGCGCCTCGTTCTCGGCGTCTTTCCTGGTTGTCGTCAATCAGACCGGCGTGGCCGAAGGGTCTGACGGACGCACGACATTCACCGTCCCGGCAGAGCTGCAGCCGACGACGCGCATGTTCTGGCGCGCGCGGGCCGCACAAGGAAGCTCCACCTCCGCCTGGTCCGATCCGGCGTCGTTCAGGACCGAAGTCGCCGGGTATTCGCGCGCGGGCGAGTTGTACGATCCGCTGATCAACGGAAGGTCGATCGGCACCATCCGTGGCGGGCACAGGTGGGTTGCAGGCAAGGGCCTGCTGCTCGAAACGGAACGATCCCACGTGGAGTATCCGCTGGCTCAGGTACTGACCGCCGGCGAGTTTTCTGTTGAGGTCGAGGGGTTGCGGCCAAACGGGCCGAACCACAAGCTGAAGATTTTCTCGATGAACGATACGCCCGGGGATATCACGTTCAGCGACTTTGGGATGAGCACGATGTATCGCGGCGTCAATGGGAATCCCCCCAACGCCATCTCGTACAAGGCCGTGTTCGGCAACGACAACCTGATCGCCGAACCGGACCGCAGAATCCGGGACGCCTCGGTCATCTTTCTCAATCCATCGAGCACCTATTTCTGGAAAGCAACCTGGGGCAATAGGTTCGATTTGCTGGTCGCCGACGGGGGCGTGAACGGCAACGTCATCTACAACCGCGGTGAGTCAGCGCCGGGAACGTATCGCGGCGCTTATGCGTGGCTCGGCTCGAACCAACAAGCCTTGAGCGGCGCGGACGCCGGAACCTTCCCGGGTGCGACGTACCGGCATCTGTGGATTGGCAATAGGCCGCGGCCGGCGACCCTCGGCAACGCGCTGGAGTGATCGCGGGATGCCGGCGTCTCGCCGGGGAGCTCTATGAAGGTTCTTTTCATTCAGAACAACGGGATCCAGGAGTCGATTGGCATCGCCAATCTCTCCGGGATCCTGAAGGCGCACGGGCATGAGACCGACCTGCTGCTCGTGTCCCATACGCCGGACCTCATCGGCGCGATCAGGCAGTACGACCCGGGCCTCATCGCTTTTTCCGCGCTGACGGGTGTTCATCACTCGATCCAGCAGCTGGCGGTGTCGATCAAGTCACATCTGAACATCCCGATCATCGTCGGGGGTCCTCATCCCACGTACTCCGCTGAAATGATCCTCAGCCCCGGCATCGACATCATCTGCCGCGGGGAGGGCGAGCTCGCGATGCTGGAGCTGGCCGATGCGATGGAGCAGGACACGGATGTCACGGGTATTCGCAACCTCCACATAAAAACGCGGAACGGGACGATCCATCGAAACGCCATGCGGCCGGCGGTACCCCTCGACGAGCTGCCGTTCCCCGATCGCGAGCTCTACTACAAGTACGGGTTCCTGCGCGACATGCCGATGAAACGGTTCATCTCGAGCATGGGATGCCCGTATCCCTGCACGTTCTGTCACGAGCCGGTCATCCGGGACCTCTACAAGAACGAGACGAAATC
>JANNJO010000040.1:0-10840 GCA_031395755.1 Acidobacteriota bacterium | reverse complement strand
CCCGATGATGGCGCCCTTCGACGGCTCGATGTCGCTCACGCTCAAGGGCACGAAAGAGCAGCCCATTACGATCAAGGCGGCCGGCGACGGGGAGGTCATCTTCGACGGCGATGGCAATCACCGATTGTTCGACGTCATGGCCTCGAGCTATCACATTTTCGACGGCCTCACGTTCCGCGACACTGACGTCGCCATTTTCGCCGGCCAGAAAGAGGTTCTAGGTGCGGTCGGTCTCGCGGTGAAGAACTGCCGCTTCGAAAACGTCGGCGCGGGGGTCTGGACCGAGTACGCCGGCTCCAGCGATTTCTACATCGCCGACAACCTGTTTCTCGGCCGCGATGATCGCTTTCGCCTCGTCGGCTGGACGGGGCCCCTCTGGGCCAGTGCCGGTCCATACGGCTCCCACCTGGTCAAGAGTTACTACGCCGTGAAAGTTTACGGACCCGGCCACGTCATCGCGCACAACGCGATCGCCTACTTCCACGATGGGATCGGCATTTCCACCTACGGCACCCCCGAGCAGGATCCCGAACGGCGCGCGTCTTCCATCGACATCTACAACAACGACATGCACATGCTGGGCGACGACTACATCGAAACCGACGGCGGCGTCCACAACGTGCGCGTCTTCAACAATCGCGGCGTCAACGCGGCCCACGGCGGCTACAGCGCACAGCCCGTGTTCGGTGGCCCGGTCTATTTCATTCGCAACATCCTCTACCACGTTCCCAGCGGCGTGGCGTTCAAGTTCAGCGCGAAGCCAGCCGGCCTGTTCGTCTACCACAACACCATCATCGGCGAGCACATCGTCGGCGACCCTTCAGCCGACATGCACTTCCGCAACAACCTGTACCTTGGCCGCGACACGCCGGGCCGCGGGATCCTCTGGCTCGCGAATGCGACCGACGACTTCAGCACCGACTACAACGGCTATCGCCCCAACAGAGGCGTGAAAGACCAGTACACGTTTCTCGGCCCGAGGAAAGGGCAGCGTCTCTACGAGCCGATGAAGGAGGACTGGCAGACGTTCGAGACGTTGTCGGATTTCAGGGCAGCCACCGGCCAGGAGACCCACAGCCTGGAAGTGGATTTCGACATCTTCGAGAGACTGACGCCTCCCGACCCTGCCCAGCGTCACGCCGTCTATCACGCGATGGATCTGAACTTCGCACTGAAGCCCGCGAGCAAGGCCGTCGACGCCGGCGTGGTCATCCCCACAGTGAACGAGGTGTTCACAGGAAAGGCCCCGGACCTTGGCGCGCTGGAAGTGGGCGCATCTGCTCTCCGCTATGGTCCCCGCTGGCTGACGTGGCAGCCTTTTTACCGCTGAGGGGGCGTGTCCGACGCGGGCGGACGCGACGGAGTCAACAACAGCCAATCCTCGGAGCGATCGAGATCCTCCCGTATCCGCTCACCAAAGGGGTGCCTGTCTGGGTCGGCGTCTGCGGAGGGATGGTATTCGTGCTCGGCGGCGCCGTCAGCGCCTTCAAGCGCCGCTGACTCCCTTACCCCTAATCCCTAACCCCTAACCCCTAACTCCTAACCCCTAACTCCTAACCCCGACAGTTCTATAATCGCACCCGTGAAACTGCACCAGGTGCTCTTCGACGAGCTGTACGGACAAGGCATCCGGCAGATCTTTGGCATCCCCGGGGACTTCGTCCTGAACCTCTACGAGGCCTTATCGCAGGACGGCCGGTTCCAGCTCGTCACGCTGAGCCACGAGCCGTCTGTGGGATTCGCAGCCGACGGCGCCTCTCGCATCACCAACGGCCTGGCCGTCTGCGTTGTCACCTACGGAGCCGGCGGACTCAACCTGCTCAACTCGGTGGCCTGCGCGTACGCGGAGGAATCGCCCCTTATCATCATCACGGGCGGACCCGGCAAGTCGGAAAAGCGCCTCGGCGTGCAGGTGCATCATGAGGTCAAGTCGTACGATTCGCAGTTCAAAATTTACCAGGAGGTCACCGCATTCGGCGCGGTGCTCGACGATCCGCGCACGGCCGCCGCGCAGATTCGCAAAGCCATTGAAGTCGCGCTCAAATTCAAGCGGCCGGTGTATCTCGAAGTGCCGCGCGACATGGTCTTCGCCGACATCAGCCCGCTCTCGAGCGTCGAGCAGGTGGAGCTACGCGTCGACGAGGGCGCCGTGCACGAGGCGGCGCAGGAAATCGTCAGCCGGCTGAGCGCCGCGAAAAGCCCGGTGCTGATCGTCGGGGTGGAAGTGCATCGCTTCCACCTGACGCAGAAAGTCCTGCAGTTGGCAGAGCGGCTCCAGATTCCGGTGACGTCCTCGTTCCTGGGGCGCGGCGTGTTTCCGACGCGCCACCCGCAGTTCATCGGCACGTATCTCGGCGGCGTCAGCCCCCAGCCGCTGCGCGAGATCGTCGAGTCATCGGACTGCCTCCTCCTGCTCGGCGAGCTCGTCAGCGACACCAGCCTGGGCGTCTCCGCCGATCGGATCAACGAAGACAAGCTGATTGTCTGCACGGCGCGCGAAACCTTCATCAAGTACCACCAGTTTCAGCACACGCCGCTCGACATGGTCGTGGACCGGCTGCTGACGTCAGACCTGCCGGTCAAAGGGCACATCGTCGAGGCGATGGGCACCGACCTGTCCGCCGAGATCTTCGATCCGTTCAAGCAGGACGAACCGATCAAGATGACGCATCTCATCAAGCTCGTGAACGAGTTTCTCGAGCAGCATCCGGAGTTCCCGCTCGTCGCCGACACGGGCGATGCGCTGTTCGCGAGCGTCGACATCCGCTCCAGCGACTGCATCGCGCCGGCCTACTACGCGACGATGGGGTTTGCGGTGCCGGCGGCGCTGGGCGTGCAGATTGCGAGCGGACGACGTCCGCTTGTGCTCGTCGGAGATGGCGCGTTTCAGATGACGGGCAGCGAGATTTCTCACGCGCGCAGGTACAAATGCAACCCCATCGTCGTGGTGCTCAACAACAGCCGCTGGGAAATGCTCCAGGCGTTCTTTCCGGAGGCGCGCTACAACGAAACGGTCGGCTGGCCGTTCTCCAAGCTCGCGGACTTGTGGGGCGGCCGCGGATTCCGCACGCACACACCCCGCCAGTTCCGCGACGCGCTCGATGCCTCCTTTGGAGAGGACAAGCGATTCTCGCTGATCGAAGTCGGACTGCAACCGGGGGACATCTCGCCGATTCTTCGCGGGTTCGTGCAGGCGGTGAAGAACCGAGTACATGCTACGTAGGCATGCTCCTGCGCTCGCCATCCTCGCGGCGATGGCTGTGGTATGGACGTGGCCGCTCGCGCTGCACTTTCGCGATCACATCCCGGGTCAGCCCGGCGACAACTACAGCTTCCTGTGGAACCTCTGGTGGATGCGGAAGGCGCTGAGCGCGCCCGAGCTCGGGTTCTTTCAGTCGAGCTATCTCTTCAGCCCCTTCGGCGTCGACCTCGTCAATCATCCCCACACGGCGCTGCAGGGGTACATCTCTGCGACCGCGCTGGCCGGGCTGACCGTGATCGAAGCGGAGAACGTTTACATCATCGTCTCCGTCTTCCTGAATGCCGCCTGCGCCTATGCGCTTGCCTTCGACATCCTTCGTGAGCGGCGTGTGGCGCTGCTCGTGGGCTTCGCATTTGGCGGATCGCCCTACGTCGCGGCGCATCTGCTGGGACATTTCGATCTCCTCACTGCGTGGGTGCTGCCGCTCTTCGCGTTGTTCCTGAGGCGCGCGCTGAACCATGGCCGCATCCTGGCTGCGATGGGCTGCGGCGCGTGCGCGGCGATCGCCGCGTACAGCGCGTACTACCACGTGGTGTACCTCGCGCTGTTCGCGCTCGCGTACACCATCGCGGGATGGCATGCCGTTCGCGTGTCTCGCGAGCCGAGGCGGCAGGGGCAGGCGCTCGTTACGATTCGCCTGGCGCTGCTCGGGCTGCTGGCGCTCGACGCTTTCCTGATCCTCGTGATTGCGACAGGCGGCGGAACGTCCTTCACCGTGGCCGGCGTGCCGATCTCGGCGCGCAGCCTGCACAATCCGTTGCTTGTCTTGTGGCTTCTCGCGTGCGGCTGGATGATCACGAAATGGCGCGTGATCGTTCGCGTTCAGCGTCCGCCGGCCGAAGCGTTCTGGCGCGGCATGCAGGCGCTGATGATCACGACGGCGGTGTTCACGGTGGCGTGCCTGCCGCTCATCGCGCACGCGTTCAAGCTGGCATCATCAGGGCGCTATGTGAGCCAGGTGTATTTCTGGAGAAGCGCGCCGCGGGGCGTCGACGCGCTTGCACCGTTTATGGGCAATCCCTTTCACCCTGTGTATGGTGGTCCCGTCAGCCGGTTATACGAAGCCCTCGGTCTCGATCGCATCGAAGCTGTCGGGTGGATGGGTGTCTTCCCGATCATCGTGCTCATGATCGGGCGAGGGAAGTGGTTCGACGGTGAAGAGGCGCGGCGCTGGAAGATCGTGCTGATCGTGTTTGGCATATGGGCGCTCGGGCCGTTCGTCACCGCTGGCGGCATCGACATGGGTCTGCCGCTGCCGCAGGCACTCGCGCGCTTCGTCCCGATCGTCGAGAACGCGCGGATGCCTGGCCGCGCAATGGTTTTTGTGTATCTGGCGCTGGGCATGCTGATGGCGCTGAGGTGGGCAGCACGGCAAACGGTGGGGCGGGGCTTCAGCCGCGCCGCCATCATCGCCCTCCTCGCACTCGACTACCTTCACGCGCCGATTCCTCTCACTGCACTCGATCGGCCGGTGGTTTACGAGCGGCTCGCTTCCATCGAGGATAACGGCGCGGTCATCGAGGTGCCGTTCGGCATCGGTGACGGGCTGACGATCGGGCGGGGAAGTCAGGAGCGCCGGCTTCTCTATCACGCGACGATTCACGGCCATCCCGTGGTTGGCGGGTACATCGGTCGGATGCCCCCGATGGTCGCGCGGGCCTACGACGGCATGCCGGTCGTGGGCAATCTGCTGCGGTTATCGAACGGGGAGGAGCCCGTCAAGGAGGAGCCACCTCCTGCCTTGCCATTTCGGTATCTCGTGCTCGATACCAGGACCGCCTCTGCAGAGCTGATCGACTACGTGCGCTCGACGCTCGACATGGACCTGATCACCTCGGCCGGCGGCAAGGAGCTGTACGCCGTGCAGGGCGTCAAAAGCTCGAGCCTTCACGCGACGCGATAGCTGCCACGGCTACAAGGAGAACATGAGCACCGCGAAACAGACAGCGCCAGCAGTCAGCGCCGTCCACCCCCAAGGCCGTGTGGCCGGCACGTGCCACCACATGTAGAGTCCGCTGGCAATCCACAGGAGCAGCGCTGCCGAAACGACGTCGACGAACACGGCCCAGACCGAATCCCAGAATCCGTCGAGATCGTATCCGCCGCGCGTATGAAGGCCTGAGAAAAACGATCTGAGCGCGAATTCGCGCCGCTCCACGATCAGGTGCCCCCGATCGGCGTGGTAGATGACTCGGATCGGCCGAAGGAAATCCGGGTGGTTCACATTCACCTGCCGCGGGTTCACGCGATTCACGAAGTAGCCCCCGTCGATTTCGGCTGCCTCCATCACCTGACGGCCAAGCGGCCGCAAATTCGCGCCGGGCGGCGGGAGTTCAACGTGAAACGGCCGTTGCGCCACGAGTATCCAACGAGGAGTGTCGGCCGCGCTGTTGTGGTTGAGCGGTATCGAGCTCACGCCAAACATCAGGACCCAGGGGAGAAGGAAAAGCCCCATATAGAGGTGAGCGCGCCGGACGAAATGGGGAAGCGTCATATCGTGAGCACCAGGAGAACGAAGATGCCCGTGCCGGTGACCGCGCACGCGAGCCCCCACAGGCGCGTCGCGCGCATCTCCCACCACATCCACAGGCCCGACAGCGCCCAGAACACCATCGCGACAATCACAACGTCCACGCTGATGGCCATCGCGAGGTCGGCCGAGTACGGCTGCTGAAATCCGCGGCGCCGGTGAAACCGGTTCAGGAAGCCGCTCGTCTCGAGCTCGACGCGCTCGACGACCACACGCCGATCCGCGGGTGAGAAGGTGATGCGGCGGGGTGAAATCATCCCCTGGCGATTGATGGTCAGACGCCCATCCGGCGCCGGTCCCTGCACGCCGAACGCACCCTCGAGTCCGAGGTCTGAGAGAACCTGCCGGGCAATTTCGCGGGGCGGCGTGCCCGGCTCAAACGTGTTGCTGTAGGTCTCGTCCCGTTCCTTCAGGAAAATCGTCGGCCGCGGCGTTCGATGGTTCATGGCAACCGTGCTGAGCGCGTAGCCGACCATCCACGGAGTGAGGAACAGCGCCAGGTACATATGGGTTCGGCGGATCACCTTCGAAGGCATCCGGGGTTTTTACCACAGATGCGATAGCCCAGCCGACGCGCCCGGCGAGGGTGAAGGAGTGAGAGGGAGGGGCCGATAAGAGAGAGGATGACAACTGACACGCCGCCGCTGGTGCTGCTGGTCGAGGACGACCATGGCGTCCGGCGTCCGCTCGAGAAGTTTCTGCAAATGCACAATTTCAAGGTCGTCACTGCCGAAACCGCGGATGACGCCATCGATGCCATCCACCAGCATCGTCCTGTCGCCGCCATCATCGATCTGCGTCTTGCGCGCGGTTCCGGCCGCGATGTCGTGATCTCGATGCCGCCGGGAACGCCGGTGATCATTTTCTCCGGTGTGCCGTCCGAATCGGCGGAACTGGAGCGGCTCCGTCCGCGCACCCGCCTCGTGCAAAAGCCGTACTCCCTGACGATGCTCGTGGAGAGCCTGCACGAAATGCTGGCCGCCGCGAAACGTCCCGAAAGCTAAACAGACTTCGCTTAATCCCGCGCGCGCCAATGGTAGAATCTGCTGTTCGCTACCGATGACTGGGTAGCTCAGTGGTAGAGCAGCGCACTTTTAATGCGCGGGCCGCGGGTTCGATCCCCGCCCCGGTCACTTCTTTAGTCGCGGGGCCCCTCCGCCCCGCTCCCCGCCGCGCCGCTTGCGATTTGTATCGAGCGCGAGGTGGTTGCTCGGCGAGTGGGAGCGAGCCGAGATCATCAAGAATGGATTTATCGATCAACGAAGGCACGCTCGTGGTCACCGGCGGACCGGGCGATTCTCTTCAGACCGCCATCTTCATCAGGAAAACGCCGAAGGGCGTGAGCGCAGCGGGGGCGGAGCTGCTGTTCCTGACTCAGCGTTATGGGCAGCGCGGCAGGGACTGGACTCTGAAGCACCAGGATCTGGTGCAGGCCAACGGCAAAGTGTACGACACCTACTGCGTGCTGCTGACGGACGGGACCGAGCGACTGCTGTGCTTCGACGTGACCGGCTGGCTCAACGCTTGTAAGTAATGGACATGCCCTCGCCGGACGGCGAGACGATCGACGACATGACCGCGGGGCTGGTGTGGATGGTGTTCAGAAAGTCGGCCATCTCGTCCCGCTTGTTGATGACGTTGTGTCCGAGGAAGAGCCCGCCTTTGTCCATGCGTGGAAAGACCAGCGAAAAGAACTTCTGGTAGTCGCGCTTCCAGGCATCGCAGAACACAAAGTCGAACGTTCCGGGTACTTTCGGAATCGCCGCAAATGCGTCGCCCGAAATCACCTGCACCACGTCCGCGAGTCCGGCCTTCTTGACGTTGGCCATCGCCTGTTGGGCGCGCGCGTTGTCGTACTCGATCGTCACCAGGTTGCCGCCGGTTTCGCGCATGCCCAGGCCGATCCAGATCGCGCTGTAGCCGCTGGCCGCGCCAATCTCGAGCGCCCGCTTCGCGCCGCTCGTCACGACCAGCAGCCGCATAAACCGCCCGTCTTCCTCTGACACCGCGAGCTGGTCCTTGTCGGCCGCTTTGATTTGTTTCAGTAGCGCATCGACATGCGGCGGAACATTTTGAGCCACCACCGCGTAGGGCAGCGCGAACATGAACACGAGTACAAGGCTGAATCGCTTCATCTGATCTCCGCTTCATATCTTAGAACAGGAGTTCAGGAGGTCAGGAGGTCGTTCTTCTTAAAGAAAAAGATCTCCTGGTCTCTTTATCTCCTGTTCACATTATCGTCTTACGTACCCAGCCGCCGAGCCGGCCGTGGCGCGCGCGTCGGCGATGCAATCGGGAATGCCGACACCGCGGAACCCGGCCGCCGACAGGAAGAGCCCGGGATGACGCTCAAGTGTGACGTCGATGCGCGTCATCAGATCGGCGTGCCCGACTTCCTGCTGCGGGCTCGAGCGGTTCCAGCGATAGACGCGCGTCAGCGTCGGCAGGCCGCGAATGCCGAGAATCTTCGTCAGGTCGTTCAGCGCGGCGTTCGTGAGCTCCTGGTCGGTCTTCGCCAGCACGTTCGGATCGCGCGCGCCGCCGAGAAACGCGCGGATCAGGGCCTGGCCTTCGGGCGCGCGCTGCCGCCACTTGGAGGAAATCCACGCGCCGGCGGTGATGCTGATGCCTTCGGCGCGCGGCACGACAAACCCGGTCCCTTTCAAATTATGGCGGATCGCGTCGCGCGGAAAGGCGAAGACCACCGTGGCGGTCGACAGGTATCGAATCAATGCGCAGGCGGTCGACAGATCGGAATCGAGCGGGCGCAGCAGATCGGCGGCGGCGAACGCCGGGATCGCCAGGATCACCGATCGCGCGTGGATCGACGGTTTGCCTTGGATATGGACCGTGAAGCCGCCGCCTTCTTCGATCGTCGCCACCTTCGACCCGAGCCGGACGGACTCCTTTGGAACCGCCCTCAATAACCCGTCCACGAGCTCGCCGAGCCCGTTAGGGAACGACCGAAACGCGCCGTCGGCGCTCAACGGACTGCCCTCACGCCTGAACGCGCGGATGACGCTGCCGGATTTGGCTTCGGCCTCGACCAGCCGCGGAAACAGCGCGCGCATCGACAGCCGTTCCACGTCGCCCGCGTGAATGCCGGCGAGCAGCGGTTCGGCGATGTACGTCACCGCTTCCGGTCCGAATCGGCGCCGCACGAAATCGGCAATCGATTCGTCGGTGGATGCGAGGCGCTTGGGCCGCCGGGGCACGAACGGTTCGGCCGCCATCCTCAGCTTCGCGGGAAAAGAGAACAGCGTGCTCCGGAACAACGGCCTCAGGCGCGTCGGGAAGCCGAGAACCGACGCACCCGGCAGCGAATGCAGCGTCTCGTTGCGCAGGATGAACGCGGTCCGCGGGAGCTTGGTGGGGACGAGCCGATCGCCGAGCCCGAGCTCGTTACACAACGCGACGGCCGCGGCCTTCTGGACCAGCAGTGCGTCGGGGCCGGCGTCGATGACGAACTCGCCGATGCGCTCGGTCCGGATGATGCCGCCGGCGCGCGCCTCGCATTCGAGGACGACGACCGACCGCTTGCGCTTCCGCAGTTCGTACGCCGCCGCCAGGCCCGATACCCCGCCGCCGATTACGGCGACGTCGACCGATTCGACGTCTGCCATCTTAGGCTGGCGCCGCGACGAACCGGTGCCGGTGAACGTGCTGCGCGAGTGCCTGCACGTGGTCGATGGGCGTCAATGGGAGAATTCCATGGCCGAGGTTGAAAATATGGCCCGGCCGCCCCTTCGCGCGATCGAGCACGTCGTCTGCCGCCGTCAGCATGCGATCGAGCGGTGCCAGCAGCAGCGTTGGATCGAGATTTCCCTGAATCGCGCGATCATGGCCGATGCGGTCCCACGCTTCGTCCAGGTGAATGCGCCAGTCGGCCCCGATCACGTCGCCGCCCGCCTCGCGCAGATCCTGAAGAATGTTCGCGGTTCCGGTCCCGAAATGGATCGTCGGCACGCCCATGCCGCCGATCGCGTCGAAAATCCTGCGGGTATGCGGGAGCACGAACTCGCGGTAGTCGGCCGAGTTCAGCGCGCCCGCCCATGAATCAAAGATCTGAATCGCCTGCGCACCGGCCTCAATCTGGGCCTTCATGTACTCGCCCATGATCGAGCCCAGCATGTCGCAGAGACGATGCCAGGCGTGCGGGTTGGAATACATCAGCGCCTTGGTCAGCGCGAAGTTCTGTGAGTGGCCGCCTTCGATGGCGTACGAGGCCAGCGTGAACGGCGCGCCGCCGAACCCGATGAGCGGCACGCCGTCGGGACCGTCGAGCTCCTTGCGGATCAGGCGGATGGCTTCGAGCACGTGCGCCAGCGCCTCGCGCGGCTCGAACCACGTCAGGCGGTCGATGTCGGCTTCCGTGCGCAGCGGGTGTTCGATGGCTGGTCCCTCCCCCCGCACGAAGTCGAATGGGATGCCCAGCGGCTCGAGCGGCAGCAGCAGATCGGAAAACAGAATCGCCGCGTCGAGGTCGATCCGCCGTACCGGCTGCAGCGTCACGGCGGTCGCCAGCTCGGGTGCGCGGCAGATTTCCAGCAGCGAATACCGGCTGCGCAGCTCGCGGTACTCCCCCATGTAGCGACCCGCCTGGCGCATGAACCACACAGGCGTGCGATCCACAGGCTCTCGCCTGCAGGCCTTGAGGAACCGATCGTTCATTTGCCGCGGATCGTACTACGCTTTGAGGAGATTGCGCGCGAGCGCGAGGAGATCTTCGAGCCAGAGCGGCTTGAAGCGGACTTCGGCGCCAAGCCCGCGCAGCTCGCGCGAGACGGCATCGTCCAGGAAATAGTCGCCCGTCACGATCGCAACCGGCACCTTCTCCATGCCGTCGTTGGAGCGGAGCGCGCGCAGGAACTGCAGACCATCGACCAGCGGCATGCGCAGGTCGAGGATGATGGCGTGCGGATGCGAGCGCTCGGCCTGATTGAGCCCGGCTTCCGCCGACAAGGCTGTCACCACGTGATAGCCCTCGAGTCGGAGCATCCGTTCGAACGTCTCCGTCACGCTCGGGTCGTCGTCGACGATGAGAATCG
>JANNJO010000032.1:0-2665 GCA_031395755.1 Acidobacteriota bacterium | reverse complement strand
TCGCTCGACTGGCGTGGCGGTCAGGCCTTCCAGTGGGGGCTGCCGAATGACGTACCCGTGGTGGGCGATTACGACGGCGACCGCCGTGCCGACCTCGCGGTATTTCGTCCGAGCACGGCCGTCTGGTACGTTTTGCTGTCGTCGACCAGCTTCACCGCGCCGATGGTTGCGCAATGGGGTCTGATCTCGGATCGACCCGTACCCGGCGACTACGATGGCGATGGGCGAACTGACATCGCGATTTGGCGGCCAGGGAGCGGCACATGGTTCGCGCTCCTGTCGTCCAGGAACTACAGCAGCGAGCTCTACACGTCCATACAGTGGGGCTTTTCGGACGACGCTCCCGTGCCCGCTGATTTCAATGGTGACGGCAGAACCGACCCTGCGGTTTTCCGTCCGTCCGACGCGACGTGGTACGTGCACTTCCAGTTCGTCGGGTTGCAGTGGGGACTGTCTGGAGATATTCCGCTTCCTGACATCCCTTGAAATAGAATGACCGTTCCTTGGATCGGCCAGAAAAATCCCGGTTTCTGCACAGGCCTGTTGTTTTCCAGGAACCAGACCGCCTCGTCCATCCGCCGTCCTGGTTGGAACACATCCCGTTCGCCTTCTGGCTCGTTGACGCGCTCCGCCCGAACTGTTTCGTCGAGCTCGGCACGCAGTCAGGCAACAGCTACGCGGCCTTCGCGCAGACGGTCAAAGCGCTCCACCTGCCGACTGCCTGTTACTCGATCGACACCTGGGAGGGCGATCCCCACACCGGCGCGTACGGCGAGGAGGTATTCAACGAGTGGCGTGACTATCACGACCGCCACTTTTCGAACTTCTCCAGGCTGATCCGCGCCACCTTCGCCGACACCGTCAGCCAGTTCGCCGACGCGAGCATCGATCTGCTGCACCTTGACGGGTATCACACGTTCAGTGCCGTCCAGCAGGATCTCCCGATGTGGCTTCCGAAGATGAGTCGTCGCGGCGTGGTGCTGCTGCACGACATCAACGTCAGGGAGCAGGATTTCGGCGCATGGGAGCTCTGGCATCAGGTGGAACGTACCTACCCGTCCTTTGCGTTTCTCCACGGGCACGGGTTGGGTGTTCTCGGCGTCGGACGGGATTCGCCGGAACCGATCGAGTGGCTGCTGAGCCGCACCACGGCCTCCCCGGAGGATCTCAGCGAGATTCGCCTGTTTTTCTCGCAGCTCGGCCGGCGATTGAGCCTGGAGTATCAGATCGCGCATCACGAGCAGACCGTCAACGCGGACGAACACGCCGCGTGCGATCGGAAGCTGCTTGCGCTGGAGTCTCGCCTGCTCATCGAATGCGAACAGCGCGAGCAGATAATCGGCGAGCTCGACGCCGAGGCCCGGGCGCTTGCCACACAGCTCCAGAACGTCCAGAGCGCGCGGGCACAGGCGCCCGAAAGGCCGTCCGGCATTCGCCGACGCGTTACAGCCGCTCGCTCGGGGCTTCTGGCGGTTCGCCGGTCCCCGATGCTCCGGGCCGCCTCTATTCTTCGGAGGGGGCCGATTATTCTGTTGAAGGCCAGCCGTTCAGGAAGCGCGACTCGTTCAGTGCGAGCCCTCGGGCGGTTCATGGCCAGCCCACGCAGGATCAGCCACGCCTCCATCGTCGCCCGCAGCGGCCTGTTCGACGAGGCTTACTACCTCTCGCAGAATCCCGACGTTGCCATGTCGCGCGTTCATCCTTTGATCCACTATTGCCTTTGGGGTGCGTTTGAAGGCCGGCGTCCGAACGCCTTGTTCGACCCGGCGTATTATCTGGGGCAGTATCCCGACGTGGCTCGGGCGCGGTGCGAGCCGTTCAGCCATTTTCTCCTGCACGGCAGGCCCGAAGCGAGGAATCCCGGGCCGCACTTCGACACCAAGTACTATCTCGAAACGAATACGGACGTTCGAGACAGCGGCGTGAATCCTCTCGAGCACTTCCTGAAGTCCGGATGGCGCGAGGGCCGCAGTCCGCTGCCGTCGTTTGACTGTGCGGCGTATCTCGCGCGCTACGAAGACGTCAGGTTATCCGGCGTCAACCCACTCGTGCACTACGTGGAAGTCGGCCGCCTCGAAGGCCGCAACGCGGCGCCTGCTGCGGCTGCGCGGCTCCCTGCGCCGCGGCGGGTTCGGCTGACGTCTCGCGCCATACATCAACGCCCGGCGCCGGGGGATCGGCCGGTCATCATGTGCCTCACCCATGTGAGCCCATGGCCGCCGTACGCCGGCAACGCATACCGCATTCATCGGATGCTTCAGTCGCTCCAGCACGCCGGATTTCGCATCATCCCGGTCATCGTGCCTCTCGGTGGAGAGACGCCGGATGACGAGGCGATTCGAAAAATCGAGGAACAGTATTCGAACGTGGTGGTGGTTGACCGAAGCGGCTCGATTCGCTATGCGCTGGCCGACGTGCCCGATGTTCTGGCCTCGCTCGATCGAGAGCACACTCCTCGTTATGCGGCGGTGCTTGGCGAGGACGCACCGACGAGCGGGCGGGGCCGTGAGCTCCTCATCATCGATCGCACGTATTGCTCCGATGCGGCGATCGCCACGGTCCTCAGGCTGCATTCGGTCCTCGGCAACTACGTCCTGTTCGCAGAGTACGTCTGGATGTCCCGCGTGCTGCCGCTTCTGGATACGCGTGCGATCAAAGTCCTCGA
>JANNJO010000436.1:0-13149 GCA_031395755.1 Acidobacteriota bacterium | reverse complement strand
GCATCCCCGGGCGCGCAGGAAGATCGCCCGTCTGTTTCCTGAGCATCTCTGCCACCGTCTGAGGCTTCAGCACACGCCTCCCGTTCAGCTGCCCCCCGTTGAGCATCATCTGGTAGAAGCGAGCGATGTCCTCCGCCGTGGAAAACAGCCCGGCACCCCCGAGCGGCGGCCGCCGGCGATCCGTCACGTCCGTGCTGTACATGTACGAGATCGTCGTCTCTCGCAGCGTGCTCTCCGGAGCCACCCACTGATAGCTGCGAGCCCAACGCTCCTTCTTCTCCGCGCTGATCCAGAAGCTCGTGTCGTTCATACCCAGGGGATTGAGCACCCGAGCCTGAAGGAACGCGTCGAACGTCATCCCGCTGACAACCTCGACGACGCGCCCCAGGACATCGAGGGCTGCCGTCGAATAGCCCCAGCGTGTGCCTGGTTGAAAGCGCAACGGCAACTGAGCGAGCTGCGTGGCTGTCTGTTCGAGCGTCAAATGCGGCTCGCGACGGTTCAACTCGCCGAGCCCGCTGGTATGCGCCAGCATGTCGCGCAGCGTGATAGCGCGCGAGGGCCTCACCTGTTCACCATTCTCCGCGATCGTGAGATCTCGAAATTCGCGCAGGTAATTCCCGACAGGGTCATCGAAGGTGATCCTGCCGTCATCGACCAGAATGCCAAGGCACACCGCGGTAATCGGCTTGGTCATCGACGCGATCCAGAAAATGTCATCGGTGCGCATCCTGCGCTCCGTGGCCATGTCGGTCCTCCCGACGGCGGCGAGGTGGAGCACCCTGTCCCTGGTGGCGACAAGCGTGACCACACCGGAGATCTCTCCTTTATCGACGAACTCCTGCATCTTCGGCGCGACGGCATCGAACTGTCCCGCTGATTGCGTGCTGAGCGCAGGAGCTTGCGCCAGGAGCACCGCCGCCAGAAAGAGGGACATGCAGGCACCGGTGAGCACTGACTTTTTCACTGAACGCTCCTCAACTACCGTTTAGTTCCCATTCCGAACTGATCGCCCGCACGGACGGGTTTGCCGGCGTCAAACACCACCTCGAGGAGTTTTTCGCTGCCAACCTGCCGCCCCGTTTCGTCCTGCAACGCGGTCACGAGCTTCTTGGTGCGCGTATCGAAGACCTCGCCCGTAGAAGGATAGGCATGTCGGCCGTCGATGCTGAACGTCACCCAGCCAGGCTGATCGCGGAGCGCGAGAGTGGTCTTCTGCTTCGGGGGCATCACGGTATTGTCGAAGACGTGCATCGCCTTGTTGTGCCCATCGCTCAGCCACAGCTCTCGCTCGTCGGGCGTAAGACCGATCCCGTGGCTCGGACACCCATGACGAGCCACCGGACCCTTTGCATAGCCCTGCACTTCAACGCGATGCAGCTTCTTTCCGGTCTTCACATCGCCGATTTCGAAGCCCAGCAGCTCATTGACGTTCACGTAGCAGAGGGTCTGCGCAGCATTGACCGTAAACGGGCGAATCGAACTCGCAAACGGCCCTACTGTTGAGATGACCTTGTGGGTCCTCGCATCGGCGATCGAAAGGAGCGGTGAGCGCAGCCCGGCAAGATACACGCGCGTGCCGTCGAGAGAATAGACCGTATTGTGAGCGGCCGATTCGGTCACGACCTTCGTGATCGTGTCGCCAGTCCCAGCGTTGATAACATTCCAGTGCGGCCCCTCAAACGAGGGGACGTAGAGAACCCTGCCGTCGGGAGAGAGCGCCATTCGGTCGCAGCCTCCCTCGGGCTCCCTGTCCCATACCATTGTTTCGCTGATCAGATCGATGCAGCCGAGTCGCTTCATCGTGCTGACGTACAGCTTTCCGGTTCTGGCGCTTGCCTCAATCCCTTTCACGTTCTCCGGTTCCTGGCCGCTGGGCACATTCCACGTCGGAATGCGCTTGACGAATTTGTACCCTTCGCCGATGTCGTACACCAGAACCCCGACCCCTCCGTAGGAGACGTAGTTTCGGATGCCCGGCACTGCGATATAGAGCAGATGCCTTTCAGTTGCCGCCGTGGCAAGCCTGGAAAAGGGCAGTGTCAGCACTCCCGCGCCCACAGCGAGAAACTCTCTTCGTCGCATATCGCCTCCTGTTCTATCGAGCCGGCATTTGAGCTTGGACATCTTTCGACGCCTCAGTTTCCACAAGATCCTGTGGGCCGTTAATACAGCACGTAGGCCGTGATCGAGCTTGTTCCCGGAAGCGCGATGTACTGCTTCCCACCGACCATGTAGGTCATCGGCGAGCCCTGAGTCGTCTGCGCGATGTTTACGTTCCAGAGCGGCTTCCCGGTTTTTGCGTCGACGACGAGGAGCCCCCCGCCTCCGCCGAGGAAAATCAATCCGCCGGCGGTTGACAGAACGCCCGATCGGCCGGTGGGCGCCGGCAGGTCCCAGGCCTTCTTGCCCGTAAAGGGATCGATGGCGCGGATAAACAGGCCGGTCTGATAATCCTTCAGCAGCTCCGCCAGTTGCTGACGCGCTTTCTCGCTGGGAGTGCCGCGGCCGAACCATCGATTGCCAGTGACGCCAAGCGGGTCGTCGTGCGATGTATATACCGCGCAGCTATCGCTGACGCGCGCATAGAACAGTTTGGTCAGCGGGTTGTAGGACGTCGCCTGAAAGTTCGCGCCTCCTCCACCCGCGGGACAGGCCGCAATCCCTTCCTTGGTCGCAATCGAACCCGGATCGACAATGGGCTTGCCGTCCTGTGTGAATCCCTTGTGCCACGTCACTTTCGTCGACAGATTGGCGGTGCGCAGGACTTCTCCAGTGGTACGGTCGAGCACGTAGAACATGCCGTTGCGATCGCCGTGCAGCAGGAGCTTGCGCGACCGGCCCTGCCACGCTTCGTCGACGAGCAGCATCGGCTGCACCGCATCCCAGTCGTGCGTGTCGTGCGGCGTGAACTGGTAATACCACTTCATCTCGCCGGTCTTCGCGCTCAACGCCACGACGCTGGAGGTATAGAGGTTGTCGCCGATGCGTTCTTCGCCGGCGATGTCCGGGCACGGATTGCCGATCGCCCAGTAGATCAAATCCAGCTGGGGATCGTACGAGCCCGGCATCCAGGTGGCGCCGCAGCCGTGCTCGAGGGCCTGGCCGACCCAGGTCTCCGATCCCTTCTCGCCACGTTTGGGAATCGAATACCAGCGCCACACCCGCTCGCCGGTCGACGCCCGGTAGGCATCAAGGAACCCTCGTGCTCCCTCCTCACCGCCCGCGACCCCGACGACGAGGAGATCGCCCACCGGCAGCGGCGGCGACGTCGCGCTGTACGACTCGAGATGCGAGCCCATCTCCGCGTCCCAGAGCTTCTGTCCCGTAAACCTGTTGAAGCCCAGGAGGTGCGCATGATCGGTCACCATGAACACCCTGTCGCCGCTGATGGTCGCGCCGCGATTGGTGCCAAGGCCGCCTTCGCTGAGGATGCCTTCATGCTGGGGCTCGCTGTAACTCCACAGCTGGCGGCCTGTCGTCGCGTCGAGCGCATACAGCTGGTTCGGCCCGGTGACGTACATGATGCCGTCCTGCACCACGGGTGTCGCCTGCATCGCGCGCGGATTGCTCGCAATTGGAAACATCCATGCCGCGCCGAGCCGCTGCACATTCGTCGGGTTGATCAGCTCGAGCGGACTGTAGCGGTTTCCCGTCAAGCTCCCGTCGTAGTGCGTCCAGTCCGCTTTCGGTGCGATCGCTCTCTCGCGATAGACATCACCGTCCTTTGAGAGCACCGTGAACCGGCCATTTTCCAGGAGCACGGCGGAGAGCTCTGATGGCGCGAGCAGGATGCCCGTCCGCGCGCGACCGTCCGCCATCTTGATCGTGGTCGACTCCAGACCTCCGATGCCGACGCCGTTAGATGGTGGAGCGGCAGGAGCTGCTCCTCGAGCGGGTGTCGCTGCCGCTACAGGCCCGCCACCGCGGCGTCCAGTGAAGCCGCCCGTCGCCATCGCGGGATTCGTCCCCGCCAGCTCCCGCATTCCCGCGAGGATCTGCCGCAGTTCCGCATCCGGGAGCGACAACGCCGGAATGTTGCGGTGGCGATCGCGAATGGCTGCCGTAACTTCACCATCGGTGTGGTACCGCACGTACGTCAGAATCGCCTGTCCGCTTCCGCCAGTCATGCCAGCCCCATGGCAGCTGCCGCACCGGTCTAGATACGCGCGGCTATCGGCTGATGAAGGCGCCTGTGCCCACGCCGGCGGCGCCAGGAGCGTGCAGACGATCGCCAGTAACCGCGGAATCGCCTTTGTGTTCATAACCTGCTCACTCGTGGCGGTGCGTCTTGTCGTATTCGTGGTCGGCCCAGGCTTTGTCGCGCGTGACTTTGCCGTTCGCCCGCTGCACGAGCTCAGTCGCCTCGAAGCGATGGCGGCACCCGCGACATTCGTACTCGTAAATCGGCATGTGAACGACGTGACCAGATTATCGCGCAGATCGGGGACCGTTACGGACCCGCAAGGATTTATGTAGGCATCCAACAGTTTGGAGCGACGATCAGATCTGGAGCAGGCGCGTGCCGTTCTCCCAGGTGATTTTTCTAAACACGGCGGGAGCCGCGAGTTTCTTCAGCGCGGCCAGCGTCGCTCGCGCAATGCACCTGCCGGACGGCCCGCCGCGTCCGTCGGGACACCCGCAGTCGCTTCCAAACATCAGCTTGTCCTGATGCCGCTCGAGGAACCCTCCGGCAAACTCGGAATCCCTGGTGAGAAAATTGTTGCCGGAGTTCGCCGACATGTCCGCGTACAGGTTGGCGTAGTCGCTCAGAAACCTGTCGGTGGCGCCGCCCGGCCTGATGCGGCCCGTCGGATACGACGTGTCCTCGGCGTAATCCGCACTGACGTTTGCCCAGAAGGCGTCCGCGTGCCCGATGAACGTCGCCTTCGGAAATGCCTTGAGCATAGCGTCGAACGTTTTCAAACCCGTGTTGTAGGTCCCCTGGCTTCCGGGCTGGCTGACTTCCTGGAAGTGGATCATGATCGGGACGTTCAGCTCGGAGGCGAGCGCATACAGGCGCCGCATCTCCGGACCCGCCGCTTCGACCTGCGATTTGATTTCGCCAAAACCGGCAGCACCGTTCTGCACCGCCATGCGCAGCCGGTCGACCGCATCAGGCTGTGTCACGTCGATGCTCGCGAATCGGGCGAAGCGCCCAGGATGTGCTGCCGCCACCTGCTTCGCGCGATCTTCGGCGTTCACGCTGGCCAGAAGCACCGCCTTCGCGACGCCTGACCCTTCCATATGATTGAAATTTCCGTCCGCGGTCGCTCGCAGATGGAGGTGGATGTCCAGAATCGATCCGCCCCACTCTCCTGCAGCTGGAGTCTGCCCACCCACACGTGACGCCGCGGCGATGACCATCGCCGCTTGCAGGAATTCCCGTCGGCCAATCGCATCGCTCATCGTCGTTGCCCTCCGCGCAGCCTCGCGCGCTCAGTCCGAAACCGGCTTCGTCGGATCGACCCACAGCCAGGCGACGGCACCCAGCAGGAACAACACTCCCGTCAGATAAAGCGGGGAGCTCGGATTCGAGAATCGTTGAACGACGAACGCGATGAGAATCGGGCTGAGGATCGCTCCGACCTGCCCCGACGTGTTCATCGCCCCGCTCACGGCGCCGGCCCGCCGGCCGCCGATGTCGAGGCAGGTTCCCCATGCCGCTCCGAGCAGGAAGTTCGACGAGGCGCCTCCAAGGGCAATCAGCACGGCTGCCGGGACGGGGGAATCGGTCAGCGCGGCCGCAATCGTGAACAGGCCCGCCGCGGTCAGCGCACCGCCTCCGACGATGATCCGGCCGAGACGAAGACCAAGCCTTCTCGCCGCCCGATCGGTCGTCACGCCGCCAGCCAGATCAGCCACAACGCTCAGCGTCAGCGGCAAACCCGACAGGATGGCGGCGGTGGTAACCGACAGGCCGCGTGACGCCAGGTACGTCGGCAGCCAGGTCACATAGAACGCGTTGCCAAACGTCTGCGTGAAGTACATCAGGCAGAGGCACACCACGGTGCGGTTGGCAAGCAGCCTCTTCCACTGGGTCGCTTCAAGCGGACGACCATCGGGAACGGTGCCGTCTTCGATGAACGCTCGCTCGGCCGCGCTGACGTCGGGATGCTCGGCCGGCGAATCGCGAAACCATCGATACCATGCCAGCGCCCAGACGAACCCGAGCGATCCGAACACCACAAACAAGGTCCGCCAGTCCATGTACGCAAGCAGCGCAGTGGCCAGCAGCGGCGTCAACCCGCCGGCGAGGTGCGCGCCCATGAAAAACGTGCCTTGTACGGTCCCGCGATCGCGCCGTGGGAACCAGCGCGAGAAGGTGCGCGCCACGTTCGGCCACGCGCCGGCCTCCCCCGCCCCGAACAGAAACCGGATGGCCAGCAGCGATGAATAGTTGAACGCGAAGCCGGTCAGCACGGTGAAGGCGGACCACCAGCAGACGATTCGCGTGAGGACTTTCCGTGTGCCGACCTTGTCACCCCACCAGCCCGTCGGGATCTCGAACAGCGCGTAGGAGAGATAGAACGCGCTGAACACGTAGCCCATCTGCGTGGGACTGAGGCCAAGATCGCGGGCGATGTACGGCCGGGTGACCCCGATGGCGACGCGATCGAGATACGTGATGGCCGCCAGTGCCATCGTCATGGCGAGCACTTTTCGACGAACCCGCGTGTCGCCGGGAGCCGCAGCTGGAGTGGACAAGGGCGACTGGAGAATATGGACCGCGGGCGACCTCTGTCAATGATAAGTTCTCGTCAGCATGTCTGAAACAAGGGCGAGAGTGCTCGTCACCGAACCTGAATATCGCAAGGGCGAAGCGTGTTTTGCGGCCTCCGGACGGGAATGCGTGCCCGCGCCTGAGTCCGAGGAGGAGCTCGCAGCGGCCGTCCGGGATTCACAGATCCGGTACGTGATCGTGGGGAACCGGAAATACTCCGGAGCGCTCTACGACGCGCTACCGCCCGGTGGAGTGATCGCGAGATTCGGTGTCGGCCATGACGGCATCGACAAAGGGAGGGCGACAGAGGCTCGCCTGTACTGCACCAACACGCCGGGTGTTCTCGATCAGTCGGTCGCGGAACACACGATGCTCCTGATCGCCGCTGCGGCAAGAAAACTCATCCCGGCATCGGTGAGCATGGCCAGCGGCACCTGGAGCGCGGCTGCGGGCGAAGACCTGCACGGGAAGACGCTGGCGATCATCGGCTGCGGAGCAATCGGGCGCGCTGTCGCGCGCATCGCCTCGCTCGGCTACGGCATGCAGGTCGTCGGGTGCGCCAGGCCGGATGCCACGCTACCGGCGGCGATCGAACATTTTCGGTTGCTGACGAACGACTTCTCAGCGGCCGTGCGCCGTGCGAATTTCGTCAGCCTCCATATGCCGGCCACCCGCGACAATCACCGTTTCATTAATCGCCAACGTCTGGCCTGTTTCGACAGTCGCGCCTGGCTGATTAACACGGCCCGCGGCGCCGTCGTTGACGAAGCCGCCCTGTTCGACGCGCTTGCCGGAGGCCGGCTGGGAGGGGCTGCGCTCGACGTATTCGAGCGCGAACCGTATGCCCCGGCAGAGAGCGGCGGCGACTTCCGCTCGCTGCCGAATGTCGTCCTGACACCGCATGTGGGCAGCAATACGGTTGAGGCCAATCGCCGTATGGCCGAGCGCTCGCTGCAGAACATTCTCTTTGCCGAAGCGGGCGAGTTCGGGCGGATGGACCTACTGAACCGCAACCTGTTGAGCTGAACGACAGGTAATTATGGCTTCGCCCCGGTCGCGGCTTGATCGCCGGCGCGGATGGGGCGGCCATCCGCAAAATCGATTTCCAGCATTTTCTCGCTGTGGACGAACATACCGTGCTCGTCCTCGAGGGTGGCCACGACTTTCCTGGACGCTCGGTCGATCACATCACCGCTGGACGGATACGCAAACCGGCCGTCCACGCTGAAGGTAATCCAGCGCGGCTGGGCGCGAACCTCGATCGTCGTGGATGCCACGGGAGGGTAGGTCGTGGCATCGAAGACGTGAAGGCGATTGTCGACGCCGTCGGCCACCCATAATTCGCGCTCGTCCTGCGTCAGCCCGATACCGTGGCTGGGGCATTCGTACTTGCCGGCCACGTCCATCTGGTAGCCTTCGACCACGACGCGGTCGAGCACCAACCCGGTCTTCAGATCGGCGACTTCGAAGCCGACGAGCCCGTCGACGTTGGCGAACACCTGCGATGCCCTGCTATTGATTGTGAACGGGCAGATGAAATTCGTGAACGGACCCACTTCCCTCACAACCTTGTGCGTTGTCGTGTCGATGACAGACAACACCTGCGATTCCCAGGCCGCGAGGTACGCATGAGCGCCGTCGCGCGAAAACATCGTCTGCCTCGGCCACCCGATAATGTCGATCGTGCTCAACAACGCGCCGTTCACCGCATTGATGACGTACCACTTCGGACTACCGAAGGCGGGCGCGTAAATCGTCGAGCCGTCCGGGGACAGCGCGATGCGATCGCAGCAATGGCCGTCGTAGGTCTGCTCCCAGGCGATTTTCTCCGTCGTCAGGTCGATGGCGGCCAGGCGTTTCACGGTGCTGACGAAGAGCCTGCGGGCGTTCACGCTCGCCGCAATGCCACGCACGTGTTCCGCCTGCTGCCCCGCCGTCACAGGCCACGTCGCAATGCGTTTGACGAATTTATGTTCGTTGTCGATGTCGAACACGAGAATGCCCACGCCGCGGTATTCGACCTCGCTCCCGGCGCCCGGCACCGCGACGTACAAAAAGCGGCGCGTCTCTTGAGCCGCCAGTGGTGCAGCCAGCGCAAGAAGGACAAGAAAAACGACTACTAATGCGCAGGAGATCAGGAGATTAGGAGTTGTTCTGTTCCGCATCTCGAGCGAGGCCGGGGCAGTTAATCCACTATGCACGTGAAGAAAACCTCCTGGGCTTTTGACCTCCTGTTCAGCGATCAGAAGTGTTTGCACCGGCTCCACACGTGGAACTGACCGTCTCGAACGAGCTGATGGTCATCCGTTGTTCCCCAGGAAGCCGGATCAAGAGACCTCTTACATACATCTTGTGTCCCTTGTGCGATTCCGGGCTGTAGGCCATCGCATCGAGCAAGCGGAACACCTGCGTGCCGAGCGGCTTGCTGCCGGCGTCGCTGGATTGTGGAAGGGCCGAGCCCGTAAGCGCGAGGGCGACGGGTTCGCTGGCATTGGAGAGCAGCCAGGTGTTATCCGGCCCCGGCACGAGGCAGCCAACGACTTCCACATATGAGAAATCGCCGACCGGCGGCGGCGGCTTCGCCCTTCCGGGCAGCACGCGCACCGCCGAAAGGACCTCCATGTTCAGATCGTTTTCCCCGCCGGGAAATCCGTTTTCGCGAAGCATGTGGGCCACGATGTCGAGGTAGACGTTGTCGCCCAGGCTTGCCGGCGCACCGCGCGGCATCGTGGTCGCAATTTTCGTGTAGAGGGTTTTAAGGTCCTTGCCGGCAAAAATTCTCGCAAAGCGCTCGCCGCGAAGCGCCGGGCCGTTGGCGCCTCCGAGATCCGCCCGATGGCAACCGCCGCAGGCGTTGTCGTATGAGGCCGCTCCCCGCACCGCCTGGGTCTCAGTGTAGACGCCGTCGGCAACGGTCTTCCCGGTCTCCTGCGCACGGACGGCACGATCGACGATGCCCGCCGCGAGAACTCCGGCGAGCACCAGGCCCGGAACCATGAACACTGTGGATTTTTTTATCATGTAATCAGCGCTTTGACGGAATCTTCGGGGTCGTGCCGGACTTCAGGATCAGCGCCGTCAGCAGATCGACAGCCTTGTCGATCGGGCCGATGTCGGCAAGGCTGATCGCCGTCCGTCCGGCGGCGTCGATCTCGTCGAGCTTCGCGCCCTTGTCGGCGAGAAACTGAATCACCTCGACGATCTCGTCCTGCGTCCGCTGCACCCCGCCCCCGAGAGACGCGTGCATCGGCGTCTGGCCAGCCTTATTGACGACATCGACGTTCGGGTCGAGATCGTACGCATATTTCACGATCTCGAGCTTGCCGGCTGCGCCGAACATCAGCGTGGTGGTGCCGTTATCGGCCTTCAGCGCTGGATCGGCGCCGGCCGCCACGAGGACCCGCATGATCTCGATCTGGTTCGCCCTGGCCGCAATCATCAGCGGCGTCAACGCCCCGCCGCTCACTCCGCGCCCGCCGCCGCCACCGCCGCGCGCCGCCATCATGGTCGCCGGCGCAGTACGGGCGTTCGGATTGGCACCCTTCTCGATGAGCTGTTTCACGAGCGCAAGATTGCCGCTCTGCGCGGCCACATGGATCGGGCTGTTTCCCGCGCGGTCAGTGGCGTGAATATCGGCGCCGTGATCGAGTAGCAGGCCGGAGACGGCGGTGTGGCCGAAGCCCATCGCCATCATCAGCAGCTTGTTTCCGGACGGCAGCGAGAAATTGGGATCGAGCCCGGCGGCGAGAAGCGCTTTCGCGGAGGCGGTGTCGTCCTTCGTCACCGCAAACGCCAGCGCGTTGAAGCCGGCCCGGGACACGGCTTTCGGGTTGGCGCCGATCTCGAGCAGCGCCTCGATGACCTCGGCGTGCCCTTCCGCGGCGGCCCACATCAGCGCGGTCTGGCCGCGGCGCGGCTCTGCGACGTTCACATCGGCACCGTGAAGCACGAGATGCGTGACCGCCTCGAGGCTTCCAGCGCCGGCGGCAATCATCAGCGCCGTCTCGCCATTCCAGCGCGCCACACGGGAATTCGCCCCGGCCTTCAACAACCGCTGCACGAGAATGCCATCACCGTTCGCCGCCGCCAGCGTGAGCGGCGTCTCGCCGTACTCGTCTGCCGCATTCACGTTCGCGCCGGCGCCAACCAGCGTCTCCGCCATCGACCGATCGCCCAGATGCACTGCCCAGGCGAGCGCCGTGGCTCCATCCGGCTGCGCGGCGTTCACGTCGGCTTTCGCGCGAATCAGCGCAGCGAAGGCGCGTTGGTCCCGCCGCTTCACGGCGTCGAGCAGCCGCAAGTCGCGCGGCTGCTGCGCCAGGCAGGGGACCGCAAGCAGCGTCAGCAACCCCACGGTCAGGGCGAGCGCTCCGATTCTCATGCGCGGGCTCCTCGTGCTATCGCTTTGAAGGGATCTTCGGCTTGCTGCCGCTCTCGGTGATGAGCTTCGTCAAGAGATCGACGGCCAAATCCACGGGAAGGCCGTCAGCCAGCGCAATCGGCGTGCGTCCGGCGGTGTTCATCTCGTCGAGCTTGGCTCCGCGATCGGCCAGGAACTGCATGACCTCGACGACCTCAGGCTGTGTCCGCCCGTTCATCCCGACCGCCACATGCATGATCGTGTTGCCGGTATTCGCCGTCACGACGCCGACACTCGGATCGAGCTCATACGCGTATTTCACGGCCGGCAGCTTGGCGCCGCCGGCTGCGGCCATCAGAAGGCTCGAGCCATCCTGCGCCCTGATCAGGGGATCCGCGCCGCTGGCCACGAGCACCTGCATGATCTCCTGGTGATCGCCGCGCGCGGCCATCATCAACGGCGTCTGCTCGCCGCTTGCCGCGGCTCTGAACCCGCCACCACCACCACCACCTCTCCCGGCCGCCGGTGCCGTGGATGTCGGCGTCCTTACGTTCGGGTCCGCGCCCTTGGCGAGCAGCGCCTTGACGATGGCCACGTCGCCGACCTGCGCGGCCAGGTGCAGTGGCGTGTTCCCTGCGCGATCGCGCGCGGTGATGTCTGCCCCATGCGCGATCAGCGCAAGCGCGCCCGTGGTGTGCTGATACGACATCGCCACCAGCAGCGGCTTGTTGCCGGAGGGCAGCGTGTAGTTCGGGTCGGCGCCGGCGGCCATCAGCGCCTCGATAGAGGGAATGTCATTTTTGGTGACCGCAAACATCAGCGGATTGAAGCCGTTCCTGGACGCCGCCTTCACATTGGCGCCAATCTCGACCAGTGCGCTCACGACGTCGCTATGCCCTTCGGCGGCCGCCCACATCAACGGCGTCTGGCCGCGTCGCGGATCCGCCGCGTTGACGTCGGCGCCATGCAGCACGAGCTGCGTGACGGCTTCCACGCTGCCGGCTCCGGCCGCGATCATCAGCGCGGTCTCGCCGTTCCACCGTGTCGTGGTCGCCTTCGCGCCGGCCTGCAGCAACCTCTTCACCAGAACGGCGTCCCCGTTGGCGGCAGCCAGCGTCAGCGGCGATTCGCCGTACTCGTCTACGGTCAGAGGATTGGCGCGGGCATCCAGCAGCGCCTCGGCCATCCCTCGCTGGCCCAGGTGCACGGCCCAAGCGAGCGCCGTGGCGCCGTCGGGCTGCGCGGTGTTGACATCGGCTTTGGCGCGCATCAGCGACGCGAACGTATTGTGATCGCGTCGCTTGACCGCCTCGAGCAGTCGAGGATCCCTCTGCTCCGCCCAGAGCGACGCGGGCGCCATGATCACGAGCGCCGTACAAAAAGCCGCGATGAAATGCATTGTCCTCAGATATGACAAGGCCTTACAGATCCGTCAACCGGCCCGTGCTGTCTCCGAACCCAGGCACGTTCGGCACGCCCGCCAGATCGAACATGTTGAGGAAAAGGTTGTTCAGCGGCGTTTCCTTCGGATACACGAGATGGCGATTGCCCTTCACCTGGCCATTCGCGTTGCCGGCCAGCACGATCGGCAAGTCGTCGTGCGTGTGGATGTTCGACTCGCTCAAACTGCTGCCGAACACGACGAGCGAGTGATCGAGCAGTGTGCCGTCGCCGTCGTTGGTCTCCTGCAGTCTCTTCATGAGATACGCGAAGAGGCTGGTGTGCAGTTCGTCGATCTTGATGAGCTTCTCGACGCGCTCGGGATCCTGCTGGTGATGCGAGATGGAGTGATGGCCGTCAGAGATGCCGATCTCGCGGTACGCGCGGTTGCTGCCGTCGCGGCCCATCGTGAACGACGCCACCCGCGTCATGTCGGTCTGCCAGGCGATGACCTGCATATCCATCATCAGCTTGCAATACTGCTCGTAGTCATCCGGGATCGCGCTGGGCCGTTCCATGTGCGGCAGCTGCATGGTGACGTTCTGCTCTTCGGCCCGCTGAATCCGTCGTTCGATATCGCGGACCGAGTCGAGATACTCGTCGAGCTTCCGCTTGTCGCCGGCGC
>JANNJO010000450.1:0-6046 GCA_031395755.1 Acidobacteriota bacterium | reverse complement strand
GGAGAGAAACTGGACAGGTGGCAGGAAGGGGCATTCATCCTGTTCACGCTGAGGCCTCTGGGCGCGGCTGCGATGGGCGGCATCATCGCGTTCATGATTAACCCGCGATACATGGCGTGGTCGTCTCTCGCTCTGCCCGGCTGGGTGCGGTGGTGCGGTATCGGCGTGAACGTGGTTGGCGGGTGCCTGCTGATGTGGACGCTCCACAACCTCGGCAGGAATCTCACCGATACCGTCGTCACCAGGAAGTCTCATACCCTCGTGTCGACCGGTCCGTATCGGTGGGTTCGTCATCCGTTCTACATCGCCGGGGCGTTGTTCGTGCTGGGCAATGCGCTGGCCGCTGCAAACTGGTTCATCTTGTTGACCGGCAGCGTGGTCGTGCTGCTCCTGGTCGTTCGAACGCGAAGGGAGGAAGAGCGATTGCTGCGTCGCTTTGGCGATTCGTATCGCGCGTACGTTGGACGCACCGGCCGCTTCCTGCCGAAACTGGGTCGGTAAGAAAGCTCGGGCACGGAAGAAAACATCAAGAAAGGACAGGGAGGTGCGCTCATGCGTGGCGCCATCGTGTTCCTGACAGGCCTCGTCGTCGGCGTCGCGATTCACGCTGTTCTGGCGCAGGAAGGCCGGATCATCGGTTTGAATCATGTCGCCGTCAGCGTCGCGGACTATAAAGCGGCCACGGATTTTTACGGACGTCAGATGGGATTTCGCGAGGCGTTCTCATTTCGCGAACCGGATGGCACGCCGTATTTCACGTATTTTCAGGTCAACCGTGAGACCTTCGTGGAGGTGATGCAGGCGACTCCAGCGCGGCCTGCGGGATGTCCGCATTTTGGCCTCGAAGTTCAGAACCTCGAGTCGGTCATCAGTCGATTGAAAGCGCGAGGTGTTGAGATTCGCCCCCTGTCTACAAGCCCGCGCACGCGGACCCGCAGCGCGGTGGTGTCGGGGCCGGGTGGCATCAACATGGAGCTGCTCGAGTTCGGCCCGGAGTCGCTGCATCGAAAAGTGATCGATGCCTGGAAGTAGCGCGGACGCACGATGACAGCAGGCGTGTTTCGAGTCCTTCAAATTGATCATGTCGAGCTGTTCGTGCCGGATCTGTACGAGGCGGCGCGTTGGTACGAGCGCGTGCTCGGGCTGCAGATCCTTCCAGAGTGCGAGCACTGGGCCTCCGGTGGCGGCCCTCTCATGATCTCCAGCGATGGGGGCAGCACGAAGCTGGCGCTCTTTGAGGGGCAGCCAGCTCCCTCGTCGCCGACGGCGGCGTTTCGCCGTGTGGCGTTCCGCGTGACGGCGCAAGGCTTCGCGGAATTTCTGCGGCGCCTTCCCGGGCTTGCGCTGACAGATGCTCACAATCAGATCGTCACATATCGGTCGGTCGTCGATCACCAGCAGGCCTATTCGATTTACTTCGTCGATTCGTACGGACATCTGCTGGAGGTCACGACCTACGACTACGGCGACACATCTGCGCTGCTCGCGCTGCTGAATTAGCGATCGTGGCCCTCACCGCAACCATTTACAACTTCGATACCGAGCTGGCCGACATCGACCGCGGCGTCTACCAGACCCTACCCGTGCGCCTCGCCCGGCAACCCTCGGAAACGCCGGAGTTCATGCTGACCCGATTTCTCGCGTACTGCCTCGAGTACACCGAGGGCATCGAGTTCACCGAAGGCGTGGCGGCGGGCGACGATCCGGCGGTCCTGGTGCGAGATATGACCGGACGGGTGACGGCCTGGATCGAGGTGGGTATGCCCGATGCCGCGCGCCTCCACCGAGGCATCAAACTGGCGGGCCACGCGGCTGTGTACACGCATCGGAACGTGGCGAAGGTGCTGGAAGGGCTCAGTGGAAAGCAGGTGCATCGCGCCGCAGAGATTCCCGTCTACGAGTTCGGGCGGGGCTTCGTCGACGAGGTTGCGGGCGTGCTGCAGCGGCGGGATAAAGTGTCGGTGTCGATCACCGAGCGCCAGCTGTACCTCGATATCAGCGGGCAAACGTTTAATACGACCGTCATAGAACACAGATTCAGTTAGTATACGGATCTAACTCGGACGAGCCCCCAACAGGGCAGAAGGCGAAGGTCTCACATGAAGAAAAGCCGAGGCGGCAGAATGACTGCGGCGAAAAAGCGCGCTGCCAAAAAGCCTGGTGGCAAGGGTCCCGTGAGCAAGCGCAAAACAGGTCGAAAAATCATGAAGACGTGAGGGAATGACCGTCAGGACCTATCTGTTGTCTTTTCCTGAGCGACTGTTCCGATCCACCTTGGGGCTCGGCGCCGGCGTGGCGCGCGAAGTGGGAGAGATCGCGCTTCCGAATGGCATCCGCAGCAGCCAGCTGTATCAGAACCTCGTGGATGCGACGCTCCGGTTTCTGATCGAGCAGGTCGGAGGGGTTGAAGATGTCTACCGCGGTAAGGGAACGCTACCGGAGAACTTCCTCGCCAGGCGGACAGCCGGCAATGCTGCCGAAGTGCTCGGCATCGTCGCCTTTCACGCATCGCCCGTCTGGATCCTCGCGGCTCTCGCCGACCTCTGCGGCATGGGTCGGCACCTGATTCCGGAGATGACCGAGGCGCTCAAAGCGCAAGGCCTGCTGGAAAAAGACGCACAGTTCTCCACCGTCGACCAGATGCTGGACGGCCTGGAGCGGACTTCATCCCGGTTAGCCGCCGCGATCAACTCGCCTCCGCTCGACGTGGCAGGGCTCCGAAAGGAGTGGGAGGCGTTTCGAGCGGAAGCCCGGGGGCTGCCCACCGGCAGCCTTCCCTCCCGGGACACGATCGGCAATCTGTGGGCGCAGCTGAAGGCCGAATCGGCACGGCAGGACCGGTCGATTTTCGAAACATCTTCGGTGATGGCAATATCAGCGGCGCGATCTTTTCCCAGCAACGTGCGTTGGCTCTCCGCGTCGGCGCGAGTTGGCGCGACGCGGACGGGCCACGTTTTCGCGGCCGCGCTGCTGGACCACTACCGGAAGACTTTGGCCGATATACAACGGGTGGGGTATCTGGCATACGCCGGCCGGCAGTTTCGACCGTACGTCCGCGCGGCCGTGGATCAGTTCTCGCCCAAGCGGCGCACGCTTACTCAGTCCCTGATTGAGAAGCTTCAGTCGCGACGGCTACGCAACCGCCGCGTACATTAGAACCACAGCTACCGATCAGATGCATTAAACAAGAGGAGGCTGCCATGCCGAAGTTCATGATCAAGGCGTCGTACACGGTGGAAGGCATTCGGGGTGTGCTCAAGGAAGGCGGGACCGGAAGACGCTCCGCGGTGCAGAAGCTCATCGAGGGCATGGGTGGGAAGGTCGAAGCGTTCTACTTCGCGTATGGCGAAGACGATGCCTACGTGATTGTCGATGTTCCAGACGCAGTGACAGGAATTGCGGTCAGCCTTGCCGTCAACTCGTCGGGCGTCGTGCGCATTTCGACGGTTCCGCTCATTACCCCTGAAGAGATGGATGCGGCGTCGAAGAAAACAGTCTCGTACCGCGCGCCTGGGGCCTAGCGATGAGGCGACCGCTCCTCCACGGCGGCCTCACGCTGGCACTCGTGTGCGCATCCGTTGGCACACACGGCCAGAACCCGGAAACCCATCAGGTCGTCGCGACCACTTACTACAACACGTTCTCGCGCGCGCATCCGGTGCTGAGGCGCGTTCGTCCGGGCGACGCCATTGCAACGAAAACGATCGACGCAAGCGGCCGCGACGAAAAGGGCGTGCAGGTTGCCAGGCCCAGCAATCCGCTGACCGGTGCGTTCTACGTCGACGGCGCAGAGCCGGGCGACACGCTCATCGTGCGTTTCAACAAAGTGAGGATGAACCGCAACTGGGGATGGACAGCGTATCGCCTCGGGCTGTATTCGCTGACGCCGGAATCGATTGAGGGCATCTATCCCAATCGCTATAAGGAAGGCACGATCATTCCGGAACGCGTCAACGTTGTCCCCTGGGATATCGACATCGAACGGCAGACGGTTCGACTGAGGGAGCCGTCGAGCGGCAGCGTGAAACTGGAGTTTCCGGCCAGGCCCATGATTGGGTGCGTCGGCGTCGCACCTCCGGGAGACTTCGCGCCAACCTCCTCACCGGCAGGCTCGTATGGCGGGAACCTCGACTACAACGAAATCGGCGAAGGCACGACCGTTATGCTGCCGGTCTATCATCCTGGTGCGCTGCTGTTTATCGGCGATGCGCATGCACTCCAGGGGGATGGTGAGCCCGTCGGCACCGGCGTGGAGACATCGATGGATGTCGAGTTCACGGTGGATGTGCGCAAGAAAGGCGGGCTGACGGGGCCGCGGGCCGAAACCGCGGAGCACATCATCAGCATCGGCAGCCAGCCAGAGTTTGTCAGTTCCCTGAATCGTGCGCTGCAGATGGCAACCAGCGACATGGTCGCGTGGCTGACGACCGAGTACAAACTCGAGCCGTGGGCCGCGCACCTCCTCATCGGGTATCAGGGCCGCTACGACGTCGTCACCGTGGCGGGATCGATCGCGTTGAAAATTCCGAAGAGACATCTGCCTGCGCGATGACTCTGTCTCGTAGAAGGAGACGGGCATGTGCCGGAATATCAAGACCCTCGCTAATTTTGCGCCGCCTGCATTTGGACAGCATCGCCTCGGGCGCTTTCAGGTTGAATACCGAATTTTTGTCTGGAGGTAGCAGAATGCGCGGGATTCATGTCGGCGTCGTGTGTGCGATGTTAGTGAGCGGTCATGCCGTCAGCGATGCGCACTTCAAGCTGCTGGAGCCGGCGTCGTGGCTCGTCTCGAACGATCGCGGCGATCCGCAGAAAGCCGCGCCGTGCGGCGGCGACGCCAAAGACAAGGGCACGCCCAGCAACATCATCGGAAGCGCGGTCGGCGGGCAGAAGCTGCGCCTGCGCGTGCTGGAAACCGTTTATCATCCCGGCCACTATCGTGTCGCGCTGGCCGTGAACTCCCGCGACGAGCTTCCGCCCGATCCCGTCACGACGACACGAGACAGCGCGAAGGGGCCATGGTCGGTCTGGGCGGTCGTGCAGAGCCCGCCGCAGATACCCGTCCTCGCGGACGGTTTGTTCCCTCACTACGCGCGGCCGGCCGCACCGCAGACGTACGAAGCCGAGATTCAACTGCCGAACATCACATGCGCGAAGTGCACGCTGCAGATCGTTCAATGGATGGCCGAGCATGGGTACAACAACCCGGGCGGATACACCTACCATCACTGCGCGGATCTCGCGATCACCGCAGACCCCGCGAAGCCGATAGACACGGGATGGCCCGGAGGTGTGAAGTGACGAACGCCGGTGGGTAAGAGCAGGCTGGAAGCGTTCAGCGACGGCGTACTGGCGATCATCATCACCATCATGGTGTTGGAGCTGGGGGTGCCGCATGGAGAGACCCTGGCGACGCTCGCGCCGCTGGTCCCAGTACTCCTGAGCTACGTGATGAGCTTCGTCTATGTCGGGATCTACTGGACCAATCACCACCATTTACTGCACACGCTGAAGAACGTCACCGGCCCGATCCTCTGGGCAAACCTTCACTTGCTCTTCTGGCTCTCGCTGATTCCATTCGTCACGGGCTGGATGGGGGAGAACCATTTCGGGCCCGTGCCAAGCGCGCTGTATGGTGTGGTGCTGCTGATGAGCGCGATGGCCTACTGGGTGCTCCAGGCTTTGATCATTGCCTCTCAGGGCCCCGAGTCGGTGCTCAAGCGCGCCATCGGGAATGCCTGGAAGGAAAAGTTGTCGCCCGCGTTGTACCTGACAGCCATTCCCGCGGCGTTCGTGTCCCAATGGATCTCGCAGGCGCTGTACGTGACGGTCGCGCTGCTCTGGCTCGTGCCGGACCGGCGCATCGAGAAGGTACTCCCCGGCGACGAGTCGTAGTAGGCTTCACGTTCTGGCGGCGCGTTCCAGCGTCCATCGTCGGACGTAATAAGGAGTTCATCATGCGACGTGCGTATCTCGCATCGGCAGTGGCGGCGGCAGTGCTCTGGATCGGATCGGCGGCCGTGGCGCAGACACCAGGAACGCGACC
>JANNJO010000400.1:0-2059 GCA_031395755.1 Acidobacteriota bacterium | reverse complement strand
GTCAACCTGGTCATCAGGAGATACGCACGCTGCAATCGGACGGGATCGTCCTGCAACTGCGACATCGCGGGGAAGAGAACGGCCGACATGACGCTGGCGGTGTAGGTAAACGGGACGCTCATCAGGGAATACGCGCGCGTGTAAAGCCCCAGGCTCTCAGCCCCAAAGTGCCGGCCTACCACGAAGTTGTCGCCATTTCGCGCGAGGTAGTTCATCCAGCCGCTCAACGACGTTCCCACGCCGAAGCGTAAGAGCTCGCCGAGCTCGGAGCGAGCCAGCAGCAGACGGCTCGGATGGCGCGCCGATACCAGATTTGCGACCGCAGAGAACACGGTCTGTGTCAGGCCACCCCAGACGAGGCTCCACACACCGTAGCCCAGGATCGCGAGACTCATCGCCACGGTCGCGTAGCCTGCCACGTAACTGAAGGTGCTGATCATGAACCGGCGCTTGTAGTCGAGCCGCCGACGCAACAACGCACCCGCCACCACGGAGCTGCCCTGAATCGCAAAACTGAAAGAAAGCCATCGAACAACCAGGGTCACTCTCGGTTCTTCCGTCACCATCGCTCCGAGCGGCGCCACCAGGGCGAGGATTGTGGCGATGGTGATTCCCAGCGCAACAGAAAGTGTGAAGGCAGTGCGTACGTGACGATCGGTGAGCTCCTTGCGCTGCACGATGGCGCTCGAGATGCCCAGATCTCCGAAACCGGCAGCGAGGCCCAGGACGACGAACGCCAGCGACATCAGCCCAAAGTCGGCTGGCTCAAGCAGGCGAGCGAGAGCCACGCCGACCGCGAACTGGGACACCGCTCCGACGAGCGAGCTCGCGAGCCGCCACTTGGCCGCGCGCGTCGTACGCCCTGTCAGGCTTTCACCCGCAACCGTCACTGGCCCATCTCGACAGTAAATCTCCGTGAAGCGATCGGCCGCAGCCTGTTATAAGGTTGGCTTTTAGAGTCTATGCCAGGTCTGTCAGCTGACCCCACTGCGTCTCCTCCCGATTCGTCGGCCTATGAAACGAACGACGGCTGGCCCAGCGACCATCTCTGGGCGCGACCGAGATGGCGGCGGCAGTCTCCGAAAGTGTCGGTGATAGTACCCACGTACAACCGCGCCAGCTTCCTTGAAGGAACCATAAGCAGCATCTTCAACCAGACCGTTAAGGTCCATGAGGTTCTGCTGGTGGACGACGGATCCACCGATGGAACACGGAGCTGTGTCAGAGCCCTCCTGGCAAAGTATCCCGACTGGGATGGACGGCTGCGATATTACTGGCAGCAGAACTGTGGGAAGAGCGTTGCCCTCAACGTAGGCGTGAAGTACGCGTCAGGCGATTGGATCGCCTTCAACGATTCCGATGATCAGTGGCTGTCCAAGAAGCTGGAACTGCAGTTCATGGCATTGAGTGAATACGAGGAGGCGGGTGCCTGTTTCACAGACGTGCGGTTCGTCAACAACCCGGCGATGAAGGAGACGGTCTTCGAGCTGGCGCTGCCGAATCGCACATTCCCATTCGGCATCAAGGAATGCGTGGCATCGCTCTATGCCACAACCTGGCCCAGCATTTACATGCAGTCGCTCCTCGTCAGCAGGGCAAGCATGGAGCAGTTCGGCGAGTTCGACGCCTCCATCCGCATGGGCATGGACACGGATTTCAGCTTCCGGCTCGGGTTGACCACGCCGATGTGTTACGTGAACCTTCCGCTCGTCGAGGTGGACAGGACCGAATCTCGGACGATCGGACTGACCACGGAGTATCCGCTGAACGGCGCCGCCCGTCTCCAGGTGCACGAGCGGATGATCACGAAGTGGCTATCAGCGACGCGCCGTTCGCATCCACATTTGAGACGGCAGCTGCTGGCCAGGTTGGGACGGACGCAGAGCGCCCTCGCCAATCACTACCTGAAGAAAGACGACTTTGAGACCGCACGATCCGTTCTGGGTCGGGCCGCGCGGCAGAATCCTCGCCCCTGGATCCTGGCGAAGTTTCTCTGGAGCGTCGTTGCTCCCCGGTCGCTGCGAGGGGAAATCATTCGGCGCGAGGCCGCGCGACAGCG
>JANNJO010000338.1:0-11958 GCA_031395755.1 Acidobacteriota bacterium | reverse complement strand
GGCCGAGGATGACGACGACGATCCGGACGAGGTTCTCGGTGAGTGTCGTCGTCGGCAGTGACGGGTCGGTCGTGGATCGGTGCGTGCGGACCAGCTTGACCAGCACCTCGGCGAGAAGAAAGGTGAGCGAAGCCGCCGCCGCCACATACAGCGCCTTGTTGATGACGGTCGAGAAGTTCGGGGCGAGAACCCAGAAACCGGCCGCAACGTAGACGCCGATCAGAAGGCTCCAGAACGGCACGCGGCGTCCAACCGCGTCCACGACGGCATCGTCCCACTTGCCAGGGGTCCGCCGGGCCAGTGCGCCGAGGCGGGTCGCAACGATGTACTTGCCGACCTGGCCGAGCAGGTACGCGAGCGCAATGATCAGAAGAGAGAGCGCGGCGGTTCGCGCCGACTGAGGCCAGCCGCCCAGGTCCAGCATCATTCAGATGATATGTCTTTCGCCGTAGATCGACGATGCCGGAGAAAGATGTGCGCGTAGATGTCGAGATTGATGCCTAGAGCAAGGCCTCCGAGCGCGAGCTGGTCGTTGCGGGTGAGCCCGTCCGGATAGAGAACAGCGAGGAAGTAGCGCGCGATGAAATCCCCTTCGTATCCCGCCTGCCCCTGCCGCCTCCGCAGATAGTTTTCCAGCGGGGTGAGCGGGCAAATCCAGCCGCTGAATTCGATGAGCGCCCCCCAGAGAACCGCCGGGATGTGCAGCCACGCGACGCGGGGCCGGCGGAGAGCCAGGAGGCCACCCAGCGCGACAAACACCACGAAGGCGAAGTGCAGGGCGACAACGAGATCGGCCGTTACTTCTCCAACTGTATCGACGCGAGGAGTTGATCGAAGTTCTTCTGCTGGGCGGCGATCGTTTTTGCCGGACCGGTGAGCTTGAAGAACACGCTGCCGCCAGGGCCTTCGACGATCGCGCCGAGCAGGCGATAGCCAGGCACCGCCTTCGAGGCGGCGGCCATCGGACCGCCCATGCCTGCGTACGATCCGGAGGTGTCGACGACGGTGATCGCCACGTTGCGCACCGTGCGCTTCTCGACTTTCGCCATGGCAGCCTTTCCGTCCGGCCCCTGCACTTGTCCCTTCCAGCGCTCGATGTTGGCGTCGACCCCGCCGCCCTGGCCGGGCCCGAAGTAGTTGACGACGCATTCGGCGCCGGTCGAATCGCCCGCGGCGGGCGCGATGGAGTACGTCGCCGCGCGCATCGGTCGAGGCGCCTCGGCTTTCCACCCTGCAGGGGCAGTCCAATGGATACCCGCCGCAGATTCGGCAATCAATGCGGCGGAGGAGACAGCGACGAAGGCGAGAAGGATGTAGGTGCGCATGAATCCCAGTATAGCGTTACCGTTCAGTCACGGTCATCGTGTCGTCGATCTCCAGCGTCGGCCAGCCGGCCTTGCTCGGATCCGTCGGAGTGGCAGTCGCCGTGAACGACTGTGCGCCGTTGACGGAAACGCTGAAAACGTACCCGCGATTTTCTGTCTGAATGGAAGAGGGTCCGTCTTGCCGGAGTTGCTCGAGCGTCCCATAGGTACCGTGCGCGGCGAGGTACATGCGCTCGGCCTGGCCGATGTTCAGCAGATTGGCCCTGATACCAACAACGTCGATTTGCTCCTGGGGCGCCATCTGAGTGCCGCCCGACGTCGCCAGGCTTCTCGTGTAGACGAGATAGCCGATGCCAAGCGCCAGCATGATCCCGCTAAACGCGACGACGCCTCTCACGCGTTCTCCAATACCGTGACGGCCCGCGCGTGTTTGCCGGGGTTCTTCGGATGAGACATGCTCTTTACTTTACCCCACCGCCCACGAGCCGGAATTTCTGCATGCGCCTGCCGGTGTCGGTCTCGGCGATGTAGAGGTTGCCGCTCGAGTCGACCGCGACCGCGTGCCCGTGGGTGAAATTGCCGAGCCAGTGTCCGGGACGGCCGAAGCTCGACAGAAGTGTTCCGGCAGCGTGATCGAGGATGTGGAGCTGTTCGTTGCGACCGTTCATCACGTACATGAACTTCTGCTCCGGATCCCGCGAGAACGCGACCCACCACACCGTGCCTCGCGGATCGGGGAGTGTCGCGGTGCCGGTCCTGATCCAGATGTTGCGGACGAAGACGCCCATCTTGTCGAAGACCTGCACGCGATCGCCCTGGCGGTCGCAGACGTAAATGAGACCGGCACGGCTCATCGCGATGCAGTGGACGATCTGGGCAAACGCACCGCCGGCGCCGCCGTCGGTCTCTTCCTTCGTGGCCTGCCGGCCCCACTGCCGCAGGAACTGCCCCTGCCGATCGAAGACGGCGACACGGCGGTTGCCGTAGCCATCCGCGACGTAGACGTCGCCGCTGGCGGGATCGACCACGACACCGGCCGGGTTGAAGAACCTCGCGCGTCCGGCGTTGAGCCGTTCGCCCGTTGCGGTGCCGTCCGACGTGTCGAACACGCCGCGCTTGCCGATTTGCAGCAGGAGCGTCCCGTCGTGACTCCATTTCTGGATGATGCCGTCGCCGTTGCCGGTGACCCAGATGTTGTTCTCGTGATCGACGAAACAGCCGTGGATGACGCCCGGGACGGTGGCCGAGTCGCCGAACGAATGGACGAGGTTGCCGGCGCGGTCGAAGATGAGCACCGACGGTGCCTGCACCGACGTCTCCGCCTCTTCAGCGGTGATATCGCGCCGGTTGGTGACCACGAGATGATCGTGCGCGTCGGCGCAGATGCTTCCGGTGCGCCCGATGATCCACTTATCGGGAAGCGGCTTCGGCCAGGACGGATCGATCTCGAATGTCTGTGAGGTCTGAGCGAGGATCGGCCCCGAGAGGCACGCAACGACCGCGACGATGATGGCGCTCCGCATATCAGCCTCCGTAATACTGCTTGTACATTCCGCGGCGGAAGATCCAGCCGCCCAGTGGCCCCAGCCAGTTCAGCACGTGGTACATGTAGCCGAGGTCCATCAGCTCGATCAGGTTGCCGTCGAAGTCCCTGACGAAGAAAAACGAGTGGCCGCGCGGCGAGCGCTCGGGCTGGGTGACGATCTCCACACCTTTGTCCTGAAGATAGTGGTGCCACTTCTGCAGATTCTTCACATTGAACGAGATGTGCGTGAGGCCGACGCCGTTCCAGGGTACCGGCCCGGGCGGCTGTTGCGGCTGGAACTCGAAGATTTCGAGCACGCCGCCGCCAGGGACGCGAATCCACCCGATCTTGCAGGACGGTTGGTCGTGGTTCACGCCGAAGAACGTGCGCACGCGGTCAGGTGGCGTGTCGGCCACGCCGACGAGTGGGCAGCCGAAGACCTCCCAGTAGAACTTCACCGCCGTGTTGAAGTCTGACACCGTGATGCCGGCGTGGCTGAATGAGCGGGCTTTCATAAGGTCTGCTTGATGTGATCGGCCACGCGGAGCGCCTGCGCCGCAATGGTCAGCGCCGGGTTGACGGCGGCAGATGACGGAAAGAACGACGCGTCGACGACGAAGAGATTGCCGACGTCGTGTGCCCGGCAATAGGCATCGAGCACCGACTCGCGCGGATCGGTGCCGAACACGATCGTGCCGCACTGGTGCGTCGTGTTTTTTCTGCCGTGCGAATGCGTCATCACCACCCAGAAGCCGAGCCGGCGAAGAATGCGCCTGGCTTCCTTGACGAGCATCCGGTGCGCTTTCAGATTGTTGGGACGATAGAGCAAGCGGATGCGGCCGTCCCGATCGACCGTCACGCGATTGTCCACGCTCGGGAGGTCTTCGGACATGGCCAGCCAGTCCACGCCGCGCGCGACCCACCATTCGTACCATGACAAGGGAACCTGGGGAACCACCGTCTGCGCCATCACGCCGTGCGTGCGGCCTTGCGATTGAATGTGTCCCAGAGGGTACTTCGTATCCGGACCGCGGAAATAGAAGTCGTTGATGGCCACCGTCTTCTGAAACACGGTGGCGTTCTTCCGAAACGGATGAAACCCCTGCATCATCGTCGCCAGGTGCGCCATGTAGCGGCGGCCGACCAGCCCAGATGAGTTGGCAAGCCCGGTGGGATGCGTGTCGTTCGCCGATCGCAGCATCAGCGCGGCCGAGTTCACCGCGCCGCATGAGACGACGAAGACGGAAGACTCGATACGCAGTGTTTCGCCGTTCCGTTCCACCTCGACCGCCACGACCGTGTCGCCGGAGGCGTTCGTCACCAGCCGCTTCGCGTAGGTGTTCGTCCACAGCTCGACGTTCGGACGCTCGAGCGCGGGCCTCACGCAACAGACATCCGACTCGCTTTTCGCGTGGACCTTGCAAGCGAACGAGTTGCACGTGTTGCAGGGGACGCAGCCGTCGCGGATGCCGAGCGGCAGCGGCGAGGGATGGAGGCCCTGCCGGCGCAGCTGGTCAACGATGGTCGCCATGCCTTCCGAGTGGGGGATTGGCGGGTGAGGAAACGCCCTGCGGGAGGGCTCTGTCGGGTCGGTGCCGAGCTCGCCGTGGACGTGATAGAGGCGCTCGGCCCGGTCGTAGTACGGCTCGAGCGTGTCGTAATCGATCGGCCAGGCCGGAGAGACGCCCTCCATGTGCTCCATGGCCTGAAAGTCCTCCCGGCGGAGGCGGTAAAGCACGCTCCCCCAGAACTTGGTGTTGCCCCCGACGTTGTAGTGCGTGTACGGGCGAAACTCCTGCCCGCGATCGTCGAGCCAACGCTCCGGCGACTGATAGCGGAGATCTTTCCAGACCGCTTCGGGATTCCAGTTCTCGTCTTCCTGGGGGACGAAATCGCCGCGCTCGAGAATTAGAATCCGCGCGGAGCTGTCCGACAGCGCGTGTGCGATCGTGCCTCCACCCGCGCCGGTTCCGATAATGATGATGTCGTAGCGGTCGGTCGCCATTACGAGGCGCGTGGGAGGCTGGTGTAAATGTCGTCCATGAGCCGCTGGTCTTCCATGGCCCGCTCGAGGCTCATTTCGGGCGCGCGCGTTTCCCGGATCGACGCGAGGAAGTCGCGATACATCGCCTGGTAGCCGCGAATGTCCCGGAAGCCGGGCAGAATCAGACGGGGCGTGCCGGGGCCGCGCACCAGCACGAACGCGCCGTTGGACTCGAACGTGATGATGCCGCGCCTGCCGAAGAGCTTTGAGACGCGCAGCCCGCGGAACAGCGACGGAATTTCACGGGAGTAGTAGAGAGCGCCCACCGCATCGTTATCGTAGCGGAAGGCCACCATCATGCTCTTCGCGCGCGTGTCCGGCCCTTCGCGCGACGTCGACGGGCGGTAGCCGTGAATGGTCGTGATGCGGGGGCCGAGGCTTCCGGCCAGATGCAGCCAGTGGATGCCTTCTTCGAAAAACGCGTCGCCGCCGGCCATCGATTCGTCATTGCGCCAGTCGCCGGCCGCCTTCAGCCTCCGCGCAATCGTCGTGAAGTGCGCAAACACCATGTCGCCGATCGCACCGCCTTCGAGCAGCCGTCGCAGGGTCACGGCGAGCGGCTTGTAGTGATCGTTCTCGCCGACGAGGACGACGCGCTGCGCCGCGTTCCTGGCATTCCGGACGGTCTGGTAGTCTTCCGTCCGGAAAAACGCCGGCTTCTCGACCAGCACGTGCTTGCCCGCTGAAAGCGCGCGAAGCGTGAGATCGAGGTGAAAGCGCGGCGGCACCGCGATGACCACCGCGTCCACCCGCGGATCGTCGATGGCGGCAGCGTATTCCGCGTAACTGGCGGATCCCTGATAGCGCCGGCAATACTCGTCGGCCCTGGCGCGGTTGCGGCTGGCATAACTGCAGACGATGTCGCTCCTGAAGCCCCTCAGGTGACGGCTATGAACCTGCGTGATGAAGCCGCACCCGAGAAAGGCGAGCCGCAACGGCGCCGCCATCAAAGGGTCTCGAACTTTCTGTTCCGTGCCCACTTGTAGATGCCGAAACCAGCATCGAACGTCAGGATGCGCGGCTCCTGGTGAACCTCTGCGCAGCGGATGAGGCACGCGTCGGCAAGTGAGATGGGGCGATCGGAATACTTCTTCAGCAGCGCCTCGAGGTTGGCCCAGTGGTCGGGGGCCGAGATGGCTATGTTGTACACGCCCCGGCGGCCCAACGCCAGCACTTCGGCGGGGCCTGCGGAATGCACCTTTCTCATCAGGAAGCAGGCTTCTGCAACGACGGCCTCGCAGCAGCGGAACGGCGGTGCGCAGTCCGCGAAGACCTGCCGCGCGCGATCGTGGTTGGCGTCACTCTCCGAAAGCAGCGCCACCAGCGGACCGGTATCCAGCAAGACTCCGGGCGGGTTCACTCGCCGAAGCCCTCAACATGCTTCTTGTTGGTCGCGAGGTCGCGAGGTCCCTTCTTGAACCGCCCGGCGCTGCGCGCGGCAAGGTCGAGCGCGCTGCGCTGGCGGCCCGCTTCCTGCGCGACGAGCTGCAGACCTCGTCGGACGATCTCCGATTCCGACCGGCCTGTTGCCTGCTTCAGGTCGTCGAGCACCGCGCGGTCCTGTTCGCCCAGTCGTGCGTGGATATACGCTTTCATGAGCGGAGTGTAGCACATCTACATAGACATGTGCTACATCACGGGACATGCCGCGTGACGTAGACGACGAGTTACAGAAGATCAGGAGGGGCCTCCTGATCTCCTGGTCTCTTGTCCAGGCTTCTCGCGATAGAATTCCCAGGATGGCGCGCAGCGTAGCTCCTCCTCATGTGATCAACATCAACGACCTCCGCCGCCTGGCGCAGCGGCGTCTGCCGCGCGTGGTGTTCGACTACATTGACGGCGGCGCGGACGCGGAGGTGACGCTCCGCGATAACAGCAAGGCGTTTGAGGAGCTCACGTTCCGTCCCCGCGGCGCGGTGGCCGTCCCGTCGTGCGATCTGCGAACCTCCGTCATGGGACATCCGATCGGGCTGCCGTTCATCCTCGCGCCGGTCGGCAGCAGCCGGATGTTCTACCCGAACGGCGAGGCGCTGGCGGCGCGTGCGGCGGGCGAGGCGGGCACCGCCTACGTCCTGTCCACGCTCTCAGGGACGCCGATGGAGCAGGTGAGGGCCGCCACGAAATCACACGCCTGGTATCAGGTGTACCTCTGCGGCGGCCGCGAGGTGTCGGTCGCGATGCTGGAGCGTGCGCGCGCGGCAGGCTTTACCGCGCTGGTGGTCACGATCGACACGGGCGTGCCGGGCCTGCGCGAGCGCGACCTGCGCAACGGCATCAAAGAGCTGCTGGGCCACGGCGTTTCCGGGATCCCGTACCTCGGCCAGATGATCGCGAAGCCGGGGTGGATCGCTGGCATGATCGCGGACGGCGGTCTCATGCAGTTTCCGAACGTCATGCTGCCGACCGGGCCCATGCCGTACGCGGACGTCGGCAAGACGCTGGAGCAGTCGGTCGTCTGCTGGGACGATCTGAAATGGATTCGTGAGCTCTGGGACGGCAAAATCATGGTCAAGGGCGTGCACACGGCCGAGGACGCGCGGCGTGTGGTCGACGAAGGCGCGGATGCGCTCGTCGTTTCCAATCACGGCGGCCGCCAGCTCGACGGCGTGCCCGGCAGCATCCGATCGCTGCCGGAAGTCGTCGCTGCGGTCGGCCACCAGATTGAAGTGCTGGTCGATGGCGGCATCCGCAGCGGCGGCGACGTCGTGAAGGCGCTGTCGCTCGGCGCCAGGGCGGTGCTCATCGGCCGTGCGTACGCCTATGGCCTCGCCGCGGCGGGAGAGCCCGGGGTCGCGCGCGCGATCGAGATTCTTCGCACCGGCACGATCCGCACCATGAAATTGCTCGGCGTCTCGTCGATTCAGGATTTGAACCGCTCGTACCTCGATGTGCCGACACATTGGAGATTGTGACCCATGGCCATGGATGAAGTTGATTACAAAATTTACGGCGACGACATGCAGTTCGTCGAAGTGGAGCTCGACCCGAACGAAGCCACCGTCGCGGAAGCCGGCGGGATGATGTACATGGAAGATGGCATCGAGATGGAGACCATTTTCGGGGACGGCTCCCAGCAGCAGAGCGGCTTCATGGGGGCGCTGATGGGGGCCGGCAAGCGCCTCCTCACCGGTGAATCGCTCTTCATGACCGTGTTCCACAACCGCAGCAGCCAGAAGAAGAAGGTGGCCTTCGGTGCGCCGTATCCCGGCAAGATCATCGCGATTCACCTGTCTGAAATCGGGGGCGAGCTCGTTGCGCAGAAAGACTCGTTTCTTGCGGCGGCCAAGGGCGTCAGCATCGGCATCGCATTTCAGAAGAAACTTGGCGTCGGCCTGTTCGGCGGCGAGGGCTTCATCATGCAGCGGCTCCAAGGCAACGGGTGGGCGTTCGTGCACGCCGGCGGGACGCTCCACGAGCGCACCCTCGCGGCAGGCGAACTCCTCCGCGTCGACACCGGCTGCATCGTCGCCCTGCAGCCGACGGTGAACTACGAGATCGAATACGTGGGCAAGATCAAGTCTGCCCTCTTCGGTGGTGAAGGGCTGTTCTTCGCCACGCTTCGCGGGCCCGGAAAAGTGTGGTTGCAATCGCTTCCGCTGAGCCGCCTGGCCAATCGCATCGTGTCCGCCGTGCCTGGCGTCGCGCGGGGCGGGCGCGAAGAAGGATCGGTCCTTGGCCGTATCGGGGGACTTCTCGACGGTGACAACAGTTAACCGCTTCCTCGCCGTGTGCGTGGCGGCGTGTGGGTTTGTGTTCGTGTGCCCAGGCCTGGCTTCGGCGCAGAGCGATCTCGAACGCGCCCGCCTGCTCTACAACTTGGGGCGGTTCGAGGAATCGATCGCCGCGGCGACGAGCGCGAAGAGCAAGCCGGCGTCGGGACCGTCGGCGACCTTGATCATCGCGCGGTCGAGGCTCGAACGGTTTCGCGCGCTCGCCGATCCGAAGGATCTCGCCGCCGCTCGTGCCGAGCTCGTGTCGTTGAACCCCCGCAACCTGGCGCCCCAGGAGGCGATCGAGTGGCAGATCGGCGTCGCGACGACGCTGTTTCTCGAGAATCAGGTGGGTCCTGCGGTGGAGATGTTCACCAGCGTCCTTCCGGCGGCGCGCGGCCGGCTCACGCCGTCCGAGTTCGAGAAGCTCCTCGAGTGGTGGGGGACGACCTTGGCGCGCCTTGCCGAGAGCCTGACCGGCGAGGCGAGAAAACACGCCTACGAGCGGCTTCGCGCCGATGTCAGGCTCGAGATGGAGCGCAATCCTCTTTCGCGGCCTGCGACGTACTGGACCGTCGTCGCCTTGCGGGGTGCCGGCGACCTCGACGCGGCGTGGGGCGCCGCTGCCGCCGGATGGATACGGTCGGGTAGCCAACCGGAAGGCACGCAGCTGCGCACGGATCTGGACCGCTTTGTCACGCAGACGCTCATCCCAGAGCGGGCGCAGGCTCGGATAGGGCAGCGCCTCGACGCCAAAACCACCGTGACCGAAATTGCCGCGATGACCGAGGAATGGCGGTCGATCGCGGTCCGCTGGGGCGGCGGCGAATAAGACTGCGGTGGGCGTTAGGCCTGTTCATCCTTTAAACTAGATGAAACGTGAAGCAGAACGAGTTGTGGCTGCTGACGCTGTTGATGGTCGCGGGGACCGCAGCGGTACAGGGCGATTTTCGGCTGGTCGAGCAGCTGCTGAAGGCGGGCGCCAACCCCAATATGCCGATCGCCACCGGCGAAACGCCGATTATGACGTGCGCGAGTACTGGCAGCGCGGACGCCGTGCGAACGCTCATTGAACTGCTCGGGTAATCATTCAAAGGAGAAACCGTGACTAAGCGATCGGCGATTCTTCTGGTCCTCTTTGCCGCTCTGAGCAGTCCCGTTGACGTTGACGCTCAGGTGGCCGGAACGATCAGCGGTTATGTGCGCGACGAAAGCGGCGCGGTCATTCCAGGTGCCGATGTGAAGGCCACGATGGTTGGCCAGCAGTTGAGCCGGTCGGCCGTCTCGGATGCCACGGGTTTCTTCAATCTGCTCGCGATGCCGAGAGGCAACTACGAGATTACGGCACAGCTCACCGGATTTGCGACGCAGCAAACGAAGGCCGAGCTGACCTCGGGCGAAAACCTGCGCGTGGACTTCAGGATGAACCTGGGTCAACTGTCGGAAACCATCGTCGTGTCCGGCACCGCCGCGCTGGTGGAAACTCGAAGCGCCACGATGTCGGGCCTGGTTGACGATCGCCGGGTGCAGGAATTGCCGCTCAACGGCCGCAACGTCGTCGAATTGGCGAGCACCCTTCCGGGCATTACAGACGTCAGCGCCTCCCAGGAAATGGGCAGCACGCGCGGTGGCCCGACGATGATTGTGCATGGCGCGTCTCGAGGCCAGAACAACTTCACGCTGAACGGGTCGAACTTCACGAACTTCTCGCAGACGGCCGGGTTCAACCCGCCGCCGCCCGACGCGGTGCAGGAAATCCGGGTGCAGACGTCGACGTTTTCCGCGGAATTCGGCAACAACGCCGGCGCGCAGGTGAGCATGGTGACCAAAGCGGGCAGCAACCAGTTTCACGGCTCCGCCTGGGAATTCCATCGCAATGACAAGCTGAACGCCCGCAGCTTCTTCCAGCCTCGGCGTCCGGAACAGAAACAGAACCAGTATGGCGCATCGGCCGGCGGCCGCATCATTCCGAACAAATTGTTCTTCTTCGGCTCGTTTCAGGTCCTGACCAACCGCGCCGAGGCAGGCTCCACGCAGGCGTTCGTGCCGAGCGACGCCCAGCGCCTCGGGAATTTTTCAGGCGGCGCGGCGATTCGAAACCCTGTCGACCCGATTACGAACCGACCCTATGCCGATCGATCGGGCGCCACATGTGTGTCGGCGAACATCATCAACCCGAACTGCATCAGCCCTGTCGCGAAGGCCTATCTCGACAAATTCATCCCACGCTCGGACTCGGGGACCGTGGTGAAACTGATCCCGTCGCCGCTGGACGCCTACAACTGGGTGACCAGGTTCGATTACACGATGTCGTCGAAAAACAACCTGTACGGGCATTACTTCAAGGACGACTACGAACGCACCAGCTCGCCGGGCAATCTCGATTACGTCGACCAGAGTGACGTGGCCAAGTTCAAGCAGTGGGGCATCACCGACACCCACACGTTCAGTTCGACGTTCCTGAACGAAGCAACCGTCTCGTTCATGGACGCGGAGTCGTTTCGAACCGCCACGGAGAGAGTCCCTCCCCGCGATATGGGCATCAACGTTGACGAAGGGTACCTGGGCGTCGGGATGACGCTGAACATCACGGGCGGGCCCAATCTGAGCTTTATCGGGCCGGAACGGCAGGTGTACAGGAACTGGCATTGGAAAGACACGATGACCCTCGTCCGCAGCGCCCACACGTTCAAGTGGGGCTACGAGGGACAGTACGTCAATTTCGATCTCATCCGCGGCAACGGCGCACGCAGCGCCACGTTCACCGGCACCCGTTCGGGATCGGCGATGGCGGATTTCATGCTCGGTGCGTTCGATCAGGTGAGCTATGGATTCGGCGCCGCGGACAGTTTCCCCATACTCTGGAAGCATCAGTTCTTCATCCAGGATGAATGGAAGCTCACCCCACGCCTCACCATGAACGCGGGGCTTCGCTACGAGCCGTGGTTCCCGTGGGAGCAGGAGTACGGCCGCTACACATCCTGGGAATTGGGAACACAGTCAACGGTGAAGCCGGATGCGCCGCGCGGCATCCTGTTTCCGGGGGATCCGGACGTGCCCGACAAGACGGTCGAGGCCGACCTGAACAACCTTGCGCCGCGCGTCGGGTTGGCATGGGATCTCAACGGAGACGGCCGAACCGTCCTGCGAGGCGGCTACGGAATGTATTACAACCACATCAGCGGGACGTCGGTGCACGCCGCCGAAGCGCCGTGGACGGGCACCGTTCAGCTGCGCAACGGCCGCATCGAGGATCCGTTTGGCTCGCTCAACGCCACGCTTCCGCCGTCAGGTGTGCCGATCTCGGGCGAGTTCGGGTGCGTCAAGACCGGCGCGTATCCCGGGCTCAATTGC
>JANNJO010000331.1:0-13264 GCA_031395755.1 Acidobacteriota bacterium | reverse complement strand
CCAGAACATCGGCAACAGCTGCAAGCTCATCGTGCGCGTGTTCGACGATCCCGAGTACCGCCAGACCTTCACCCGCACGATCGATCGCGAGATGGACACGCTGAAGCGGGTGCTCGACGACCTGCGCAACGTCGCGCGTCCGGCGCCCGTCGTGCGCTTCCCGCTCGACGTCAACCGCTCGGTCGCGGACATCCTCGAGTCGATGCGCGGCTTCGCCGACGAATCCGGCATCGCGCTCGAAGCGAAGTTCTCGGCCGAGCCGGCCATCATCGAAGGGGACGTGTTCGCGCTCGGACGCGTTTACCGCAACCTCATCACGAACGCGATCCAGGCGACGCAGGCCGGCGGTCGCGTGACGGTCGCGATCGCCAGAGCCGGCGAAAAGATCGACGTGCACGTCACAGACACCGGCTCCGGCATCCCGGCTGAACGGCTCGGCGCCGTCTTCGACGATTTCGTCACTACGAAAAAACGCGGTCTCGGGCTCGGTCTGGCCATTTCCAAGCGCATCGTCGAACAGCTTGGCGGCACCATCACGGTCACCAGCGAGATCGGCAAGGGCACGACCTTCACCATGCGGTTTCCGGTCGCGCAGCGCCCGGTTGCCGTCGCGGCAGCGGCAGGATAGCGATGTCCTAAGGGGGGCAGGAATGACGTTTCAGACACTCGTCAAGACGGAAGAAATCGAGATCGAAGGGCAGGCTTACACGATCCGCTACTTCGAGGCGACGACGGTGCGGGGAACGCTGCGGTACAGCTCCGAGCTGGTGCTCGGACCCGGCGATCGCATCATTGTCGATGGAAGCTCGCTCGGCGATCTCACCTGGCGCGTCGCGCGTCTGGCTCCGGCCACTCTTTACAGCCGCGCGCTCGCCGCGCGCGCGGTAGCCGCCTAGCCGCGGGATCCCCAACGCGGCAGCCGCGTTGGGGTGGCGTCGCTACTTACGCGGGAGAACCGCGTCCTTCAACTGCTTGGCGATCCTGGCCTTGACGACGGTCTTTGCCGGGATCTTGATGGCTTCGCCGGTCGCGGGATTGCGCCCCATCCGAGCCTTGCGATGCTGCTTCACGAGTTTGACCATGCCGGGCAGCACGAATTCACCCGACCGCTTCAACTCCTTCTCCGCCAGCGCCGTCAACTCGTCGAAAAATTCGCGAGCCTGCGTGCGCTTCACTTCGAAACGTTCCGCGAAGTGTGAGAAGAGTTCCGACTTGCCCATTCTTCGGGCGTCCGCCATCGGCGTCCCCCTGACTTGAGCGCGCGTGGTAAGGCCGCGGATGCCGGTGCGCGCGTCGGCATGCGCGGATTGCGAAAGTAAAAAAACGCCGTATGCTAGCTCGCGCCTCCTGGGCTGTCAATCAAGAAGCGGCCGGAATCGGCGTGTTTCCGCTGTAGATGTTAGACTTTTTCGACATGTCAAGTACGACGATTGAAACCTTCCCTAATCCGCAACAGAACCGTGACTACGAGATTGCCATCCGATGTCCTGAGTTCACATCGGTTTGTCCGAAAACGGGACTGCCAGATTTCGGCGAGATTCGCATTACGTATGTGCCCGACCGGCTCTGTATTGAACTGAAAGCCCTCAAATACTACCTGGTGACGTTTCGCGACAAGGGCATTTTCTACGAAAATGTCACGAATCAGATACTCGACGATCTCGTCGCCGCGTGCCAGCCGCGCCGCATGACGGTCGTCGGCGACTTTTCCGTCCGCGGCGGCATCAAGACCGAGGTCACCGCACAATACGCGAAACGCCACGAGACAGGTGGATCTTGAGCAGCAGCTCAAAAGGGCCGCTCAAGCAGGCGGGAATAGCTCGTCGACGGGCATCGACCAGGCAGGCACCGCAGGCTCAGCCTCTGCACGTCCGCCCTGCCTGTAGGTCGTTGGGCTTGTTGGATCCGTGGAGCGGTACACCCGGACGAGCGGCGCCTCGAGATCGACATCCCACACGACGAGAGTACCAGCCGCGAAATAATCCGTGCGCTTGACCGCCATGGCACGCTCTGCGTAATCGAAGAGACTGGCATGAATCGCGCCAGCGGCGTAGCCATGCGTCCCTCCGCCGGGCGTCACAATGACAAGCTCGCCGTTGACGAGCTCTGCCTTGCCATGCTCACGGTAGAGGTCGTCAACCGTGGCTTCCCGAATCCGAGCCATATCGCAAATCCTACCATCGTCTCTTCCGATCCTGTACGCGTTGTCTGCCATAATGCTGCGCGATCACAGCAGATGGCAGACGTGGGCGATCAAGACCCGCTCCGCATTCCGATCGAGGACTCCCTCGACCTTCACGCCTTCGCGCCCCGCGACATCCCGTCAGTCGTAGACGAGTACATCCTGGAAGCACATGGGGCAGGTCTGGGCGAGGTGCGGCTGATCCATGGGCGCGGCCACGGCACGCAGCGCGGCATCGTCCAGCAGCTGCTCGAGAAGCACCCCTTGGTGGTGGAGTTTTTTGACGATGCCGCTTCACATTTGGGGGCAACTATTGCGATCTTGAGACCACGGTCCGGCTAGAACCTGGGTATTACGCCCGGCACGGGCGTTGCGAAAACGCGCCGCGTGCAATTTGCGGCCGGCGATCGCGTGGCGGTGCGCGGGGAGCGGTGGGTTGTCGACGAAGCAACGGAATTCACCGACTGCGCGGTGCTCAGCCTCTCGGCTGCCGAACCTCTCGGCGCAGCAAGGCGATCCTGCGAACTACTGCTGCCCTTCGATAGGCCCACCAGGTCTGCAGAACTCCGTCGAACTCGCGCGGTCACACGACGGCGCTGGATGCGGCATCTGCACGGGGAGCTGGCGGAGCTCCGCACGTTCGGCGAGCTGCGCGAGGCTGCCGGCGCGGCCATCGACATCCTTCCCTTTCAACTCGAACCGGCGCTTGCGCTCATCACCGGGCGCGCCTCGCGCTTTCTGCTCGCCGATGAAGTCGGCCTGGGAAAGACCATCCAGGCCGGGCTCATGCTCGCAGAGCTGCGGCGCCGTGGCTGGTGCGAGCGCGCGCTCATCCTCACGCCCTCCGGGCTGCGCAAACAGTGGGCGGATGAACTGCATCGGCGATTCGACATACCGGCGACTGTCGTCGACTCGGCTGCGCTCTCGGCGCGTGCGAGCTCGCTGCCGCTCGACGTGAATCCGTGGGCGGTCGAGCGCGTTCTCATCACATCAATCGACTTTATCAAGCAGCCGGAGGTGCTTCGGGGTCTACGCAGTGAGGTCTGGGACCTGCTGATCGTGGACGAGGCCCATCAGGCATCTGCCGCATCGCTGCGATACGACGCAGCCAGGGCACTGGCGAGCCGCTCGCGCCACGTTGTGCTGCTCACCGCTACTCCTCACGCCGGTGACGAACCGGCCTACCGCGCCCTCTGCGAGCTCGGCAGACTCGATGAGGCGGACCCGATTATTCTCTTCCGCCGCACAAGACATCAGGCAGCGCTTCCCCGAACGCGGCGCGTACATCTGCTGCGCGTCAGGCTCGCGGCCGAGGCCATCGAGATGCATCGCGTGCTCGCAGCGTACGTCGCCCGGCTGTGGCAGATTGCCCACGCCACAGGCAGGCACGAGGTTCAGCTGGCCGCCATGGTCCTGAGCAAGCGAGCCTTCTCGAGCGCAGGCTCGCTTGCCTCCTCCGTCGAACGACGGCTCGCGGCCATCTCGGGCCTACTGCCTATACCCTCGCAGCCGGCGCTCCCATTCGACGTTGACGCCGACTGTGCCGATGAAGCGCCGCTCCCTGTTGGTCCTGCATTCGACTGCCCCAGCGAGGAAGAGGCGGCGCTGCGGGAGTTGTTGAACGCCGCCAAGCGCGCGCAGCGCGACGAGGACAAGCTGCGCGTGCTTCGAACACTCCTTCGTCGGGTACGGGAACCGGTCATCGTGTTTACCGAGTATCGCGACACGCTCGAAAGGCTCGAGCTGGCGTTCGGCAACTCGAGAAAGACGGCTGTGCTTCACGGCGGACAGACACAGCAGGAGCGCCGCGATGCTGTCGAGGCGTTCACGAGCGGCCTGGCCGACCTCCTGCTCGCCACCGACGCGGGGGCCAAGGGGCTCAACCTTCAGAGCCGCTGCCGGCTCGTCGTCAATCTGGAGCTTCCTTGGAACCCGATTCGCCTCGAGCAGCGGATAGGCCGCGTGGATCGCATCGGGCAGTCGCGGACGGTTCACGCGATAAACCTGTTCGCGGATGGCACCGCAGAAAGCACCGTCCTTGCGGCACTACTTCGCCGCCTCGGCCGCATCCAGGCGAGCGAGATCGAAGTGGCCGCCAGTATCATCAGCAGCGCTGCTCTGCCGGTCCGCGACGCCCGCCACGCCGTCGAGGGGTGTACCGAGAGCGTCGATCTGAAGGCCCGCGCCCACGCCGAAGCGGCGCGACTCGTGCGAGCGCGCTCCCGCCGGCAGGTCCCCTCGCGTCCATTCGAGAACGTCGTTCCTGTTACCGCGGCCAGATCGCGACTTCTTAGATCACTAGTTCTGAGATCCATCGATCACAAGTGTCAAGCCTCCGCCATCTGGTTCGTTCGCATCCGCATAGCGAACCGTGCCGGGCGCCTGGTGGAAGACGCTCTCGTACCGATGGTGGTGCCCGATCGCGGTCCGGCTGAAGCGGATCACGGTCCGGCTGAAGCCGGACACCACGCACTGCGGAGACGCCATGTTCGTGCGCGCGCGGAGCGGTTGATTGAGGAAGATGGACCGCTCGCGATCGCCTTCGCGTCACAACTCGCGCACGCGCGCGCGAACGCCATCGATGCTGAATCGTCGGAGTGGGTGACGCGCGCGGTGCGGCGCGAAGACCACCTTTCCCGAGTAGCCGCGGGTGAAATAGCGCCACTGGTTCAGGCGGGACTATTCGACAATCGCGCGGTCGCGGGCAGGCAGGACTTGGAGCGGCAGCATCGCAGCATCCTCGATCAATGCGCCCGTCGGTCCGCGTTGCTGGAAGCCGGCGCCACGGCATTTCTGGCTCATGAGCCATACATCGCGTTGGTGTTAATCGGATGCTGACCGGGTTGAGCGGATCGCTGCTGTCGCATCATTTCGCCGAGCGCCTTCTCCACCTCGAGTTCGGAGGGCAGCTCGGTGAACAGTCCGCGAGCGAGGCGCACAAATGGTTCCGTCACTGGTGGTCGGAGCACGCGTCGCAGTTAGGTCCGGCCTCCAGCCTCATGTCGATATGGCACACCGCGGCCGTACCAGTGGCGGAACAACTCGGTTTCTCCGTTTCGGAGCTCGACACCGACGGCGACATGCGCGGGGCGCTGTTGACGACGGTCGACACGCGCATCGGTTTGCTGGCGGGACATTGGACGCTCTCGCTCGACAACGTCTGGCGCGAGGCGGTGAGGAGTGGGATTGGGTTCGAGACGTCGTGGTCGTTGTGCACGAACGGCCATCAGCTGCGATTAGTCGACACCCAACGCACGTACTCTCGCGCGTTCTTCCAGTTCGATCTGGAGCAGACGATTGAGAATGACGCGACCTTCCAGGTGTTCTGGGGGGTATTGCGTGCGCAAGCTTTCCAAAGCGGGGATCATGCGCTCGTGCGCCAGATCATTCAAGCCGCGTCCCGACATGGCCGGGCCGTCAATCGGTCCCTGCGGTTTGGTGTGATCGAGGCGGTGCAACACCTGCTCACCGGGCTCAGCCGATGCGGTCAGCGCGATCCCGCCGCCCTCTTTGATGAATCGCTCACGGTCGCGTATCGCGCGCTGTTCCTGATGTTCGCCGAGGCTCGCGGGCTGGTACCGACCTGGCATCCCCTCTATCGATCGAGCTACACGATCGAATCGCTGAGAGACCGGGTCGAACGGCCCGGCAGCGTTCACGGTCTCTGGGAGACCCTTCAGGCAATCGCGCGCCTTGCCCATCGCGGCTGCCACGCGGGAACGCTCGTCGTACCGGCGTTCAACGGCCGCCTGTTCTCGCCTGCCCGTGCGCCGATTGCCGAATCGTGTGCGGTCGAAGATGAGATCGCGCGAAAGGCGCTCCTCGGGCTGTCGACCACCACCGTGCGATCGAAACGAACCCGCATCGATTATCGCGACCTGGGTGTCGAGCAGCTTGGCGCCGTGTACGAGAGCGTCCTGGACTACGTCCCCACCCTTGTAGATCATCGCGACGGTGGGGTCCGGCATAGGCCGGACCTCCACCACGGGGAGATTCAGCTCCGGCGAGGCGGCGACACGCGCAAGTCGACCGGTTCCTTCTACACGCCACAATCGCTCACGGATTACGTCGTGCGCCGCACGCTTCACCCGCTTGTGTCGAAGGCGCATTCCGATCGAATTCTCCAACTGCGCGTGGTCGACCCGGCGATGGGCAGTGCGGCATTTCTCGTGTCGGCCTGCCGCTATCTTGCCGGCGCGTACGAACGGTCCCTGCTTCGCGAGGGTGTTTGCCGCGAAGCGGACCTGTGCGAGAGCGACCGTGCCGGCTTCAGACGGCAGATCGCGCAGCGATGTCTCTTCGGCGTGGATCTGAATCCCACTGCGGTTCAGCTCGCGCGATTGTCTCTGTGGCTCGCCACCCTGTCGGCGAACAAGCCGCTGACATTTCTCGATCACCGCCTCGTCTGCGGCGACAGCCTGCTTGGCGCCTCGCCCATCGACGTCGCGCGCCAGCCTCCCGCCGGCGCCGGTCGCGGAGACTCCAGGCGCACCCCAACGCCCTTGTTCGCGGAAGACGAGCTCGAGCCGTCGCTTGCCCAGGCCGTCGGGCAGCGGCGCTGGATGGCGGAAACGAATGACGAGACCGTCGATGTTGTCCGAGAAAAGGAGAAGCGGCTCGACGCGCTTGGAAACGGCGATCCCTGGAAAACGGTGGCAGATCTGTGGTGCTCCTGCTGGATGTGGCCGGACCGCGACACCGCGCCCGGCCCGGCCGTGTTCGCATCGCTGGCCGACGAGCTGCACCAGCGGCCTTCCGCGCTTCCGCGCACGCTGGCGGCTTCACTGTTGACGCAGTCAGCCAGCGTGGCCACGCATCGACGCTTTTTTCACTGGGTGCTGGAATTTCCGGAAGTCTATTTTGATGAGAACGGAAAGGCCCTGACCAACCCTGGATTCGACGCCGTGCTTGGCAACCCGCCCTGGGACATGCTTCGCGCCGACCGCGGAGAGAAGCCGTTCTTTCGACAATCGGGGATCTATCGTCATCAGGGCGGCGGGCACATCAACCGCTATCAGGTCTTCGTCGAGCGTGCGCTCATGCTCGCGAGGCGCGGCGGACGTATCGGCCTGGTCCTTCCATCCGGTTTCGCGACCGATCACACCGCGGCGCCGTTACGGCGCCGGCTGCTGACTCACTCGTGCGTGGACACGATCAGCGGGTTCGACAACCGGAAGGCGATCTTTCCGATTCACCGAAGCGTTCGCTTCATGATCTGCACGTCGACGGTCGGAGCACCAACCACCCGGATTGCGTGTCGCTTCGGCATCGATGATCCGACGCTGCTCGAGGGGATCCCGGATGCCGGGGACCGGGCGGACAATCCCACTCATCCCATCACGGTGACTCCCACGCTCCTCGCGGCGCTGGCCGGCGACAAGCTCGCCATCCCGGAGCTGCGAAGCGAGGCCGATGTGAGGATTCTCGAGGGCATTGTGCATCGCGTTCCCAGACTTGGCGATGCCGATGGCTGGTGCGTGCGTTTTGGCCGCGAGCTGAACGCCACAGAAGATCGTCCGCACTTCCATACGGGACGCAGCGGGCTGCCGGTTCTCGAAGGAAAACACATCGAGCCCTTCCGCGTTCATATCGCTCGAACGAGCACGCGAATCTCCCAAAAGACCGCGGAGCGGCTGCTCGATGCCGCAGCGACCTTCATGCGACCGCGCCTTGCCTATCGCGACGTCGCCAGCTCGACCAATCGGCTTTCGCTGATTGCCGCGATCCTGCCGGCCGGTGTCGTAACGACCCACTCGCTGTTCTGCCTGAAGACGCGGCTCTCCGGCGACAACCAGGCCTTCCTCTGCGGAATGCTCAACAGCTTTGTCGCCAACTACCTGGTCCGGCTGGTCATGACGACACATCTGGGATCGGCGACGGTGGAAAGCCTTCGCGTGCCGAGGCCGCAGTACGATGCGCCATGGTTCGAGGAAGTGGTCGAACTGACGCGCGCCCTCGAGATCCGCGGTTCAAGAAGCGCGCAGGCCCGCTTGCAGGCGCTCGCCGCACAATGCTACGGGCTGAGCGGTGGAGACTTCGAGCACGTGCTGCGCACGTTTCCGCTGGTGGACGAGTCGGAGCGTGCAGAGGCGCTGGATGAATTTATGAAGTTGCAGGAAATTTCCGGGTCTGCTTGAGGTACCGCTGCGCCTTTTCACGGGCGACACGCTCAACCTCGTCGCGCGTCGCCGCCTCGGCGCGCGCAAAGCGCGCGCCGGGATCGACGTTGTCGATGTTGCAGTAGTACGTGTCGCCGATCCGGTACGTGACGATGTGCACCGGCCAGCCATCGATTTCTTCTTTGCGCTCCGAGTAGTCTTCTGCCTTCATGTTATGCACGGTCCGGCTTCGCCGGACTAGGGTTTCTCCACGGGCGCGGCGACGAGGTTGCCCCACTCGGTCCATGAGCCGTCGTAATTCTTCACGTCCTTGTACCCCAGCAGGTATTTCATCGCGAACCAGCTGTGGCTCGAGCGTTCGCCGATACGGCAATACGCGATGATCGGTTTGTCGCCCGTGACGCCGACGCCGTCGTAGAGCGCTTTGATTTCTGCCGGGCTCTTGAACGTCCCGTCTTCGTTGGCGAGCTTCGCCCACGGCATGCTCTTCGCGCCGGGGATATGCCCGCCGCGCTGACACGTCTCAGGCAGTCCGGGCGGCGCGAGAATTTCACCGGTGAACTCCGCCGGGCTCCGCACGTCGACGAGCGACGCGCTCCTATTCTTCGACGCTTCCTGCACTTCCGGCAGAAACGCCCGCAGCGAGTTGTCAGGATCCTTTGCCTGATACGATTTCTTCGGCGCGGTCGGAGCGTCGGTGCTCAACTCATTGCCTTCGGCGAGCCATTTCTTGCGGCCACCGTCCATGATTCTGACATCCTGGTGCCCGTACAGTTTCAACTGCCAGAACGCCCACGCGGCAAACCAGTTGTTGTTGTCGCCGTAGAGGACAATCGTGGTGCTGTTCTCGATTCCGGAAGCGCCAAGCAGTTCCTCGAGCTTGTCCTTTGGAATGACGTCACGCACCAGCGTATCGCACAGCTGCGTCGTCCAGTTCCAGCCGACGGCGCCCGGCACGTGGCCCTGGTCGTACGCCGCGGTGTCGACATCGACTTCGGCGATGCGAACCGAGGGATCCTTCAGATGCTCTTTGACCCAATCCGTACTGACCAGCACGTTCATCTTTGCCTCCTCTAAAAACGCCCTAGATGCTACGCTATAATCCACAAAATGGCGACGCGCCTCACGACCATTTTAGTCATCTTCATCGTCGGGGCGACCTTCATCGCAGGGCTTATCGTCGGCGCGCAGCGCGACGATGCGAGCGGCCCGGTCGATTTGATCATCGTCAACGGCAAAGTCTACCCGGGCGGCGGCGCCGCGCTCCAGGAAGCCGTGGCCGTGCGCGGGAACCAGATTCTTCGGGTCGGCTCCAATCGCGAGGTGAAGCGCCTCCGGCGGGCGCAAACCGTTGTGCTGGATGCGCACGGCGCCACGGTGCTGCCTGGCCTGAACGACAGCCACCTGCGGCTGATGGCCGGCGCGCTGACTCTCGAACACCTGGATCTCTCCGGTGCGACAACGATAGACGCCATAGCAACCGAACTCCGGCACTATGCCGGGAAGGCAACGGGGCGTCCGTGGCTGCTTGGCCGCAACGGCGGCGCGTACGTGCTTGTCTCGGCGAACGTGGCGGAGCGGAGGATCCTCGATGAGGCCGTTCACGACCGGCCTGTGCTCATTACCAGCAAGGATGGAGACCTCGCCTGGGCCAACTCCAAGGCGCTCGATATTGCCGGCATCAAGCGTAAGACGCGAAATCCCGGGTCGGGGATCGTGGTCAGGGATCGGCGCACGGGCGAGCCGACGGGCGTTCTGAAAGGCGCTGCTGTCGATCTCGTCACGCGAAAGCTGCCGCAGCCGACGCGCGCGGACAAGCTCACGGCCCTGCGGGCCGCGATCACCGAGGCGCACAAGGTCGGCATCACCAGCGTTCAATCGGTCAGCGCGCCGGACGAAGAACTCCAGCTGCTCGACGAGATCCGCCAGCAGGGGGATCTGCGCGTGCGGATTTACGCCTCGATCGCCGTGCCGCCAACCGTGACAGAGGCGGCGGTGCTGGAGCTCAATAAGCTGCGGCGGGAGTTCCCGGACGATCCCGCGCTGAAGATCGGCGGGGTCATGGTGATGTGCCCATGCGAGGGATCGCAGCTCGAGCGCGCGGTGACGCTGCTCGACAAGCATGAGTGGACGGTGATGGTGCGTACAGTGAACGGCGCCGACGTTCACGCCGCCTTCGGTGCCTTTGAGCACGCTGCGGCCGCAAATGCCGCGCCGGCGCGCGATCGACGCCATCGTCTCGACGACAACCTGCTGAGCGACGGCGAGGCGCGGATCCTGTCGGGCAGCAGCTGGCCCGCGGTTTCGCTCGATCCGCGAGACACGATCGAGAACGGCGTCGCCGCACCCGGCGAGCTGCGCAACGCCATCGACGCCTACACGAGCCACGCGGCGTATGCATCACACGACGAACAGCGCAAAGGCACGCTCGCCCGAGGCATGCTTGCCGATATCGTCATCCTGTCCAACGACATCTTCGAGCCGCGGCCGTATGCCCTTCGCGACACCGCCGTCACGGTGACGATCTTCGACGGCAAGATCGTGTATCAGCGTCCGGCGGCCAGCACCTCCAACGATTAGTCGGCAACCATGGCGACCAAGATCACGTACGCAACCCTTGGTGGCGATTCGCTGGACGATCTTCACCGCGCGCTCGATGAAGCCGTCGCTCACGCTCCACAGACCTTCGGCCGCGAGCACTTTCTCCATATCAACGGCGAGCCCGTCAAAGCTGACATCCAATTCGAGGACCGCAGCCCGATCGACACCAGCATTCTGCTCGGGCGTTTTCAACAGGGCACGAAAGATCACGTGCGGGCCGCGGTTGCGGCGGCACGCGCCGCCTATCCGGCGTGGGCCGCGCTGCCGTGGCAGCAGCGGCTCGCGTACGTCCGCAGAATCGCGGACGCGATTCGAAATCACCGATGGGATCTTTCGGCGCTGATGGGCTATGAGGTCGGGAAGAACCGGCTCGAGTGCGTCGGCGACGTCGAAGAATCGGCGGATCTCATCGCCTATTACTGCGATCAAATCGAGCAGCACAACGGGTTCGTCGAGAAGATGAGCGCCCTCGGTCCCGGCGAGGAGAATGTGAGCGTGCTGCGGCCATACGGCGTCTGGGCGGTCATCTCGCCCTTCAATTTTCCGCTCGCGCTTGCGGCAGGACCGGCGGGCGGCGCGCTCGCGGCGGGCAACACGGTCGTCTTCAAGCCGGCGAGCGACACCCCGTTCATGGGCGCAAAGCTCAGCGATATGGCGATTGAGGCGGGCCTGCCCCGCGGCGTGTTCAATTTCGTCACCGGCCCGGGATCGACCGCCGGCCAGGAGCTGATCGACAACGAGGGCATCGACGGCATCGTCTTTACCGGCTCCAAAGACGTCGGCATGAGATTGATGCGCGACAACGCCGTGCGTCCGGTGCCCCGGCCGCTGATTATCGAAATGGGTGGTAAGAACCCGGCGATCGTCACGAGCTCCGCCGATCTCGACAAAGCGACCGACGGGGTGATGCGCTCGGCATTCGGCGCGCAGGGGCAGAAATGTTCCGCATGTTCACGCGTGTACATCCAGAAGGACGTCCGCGACACGTTCGTTCGGATGCTGATCGAAAAAACCACGCGCATCAGGATCGGCAATCCGCTCGAGCGCGACATCTGGATGGGGCCCCTCATCAACGAAGCGGCCGTCGAGACGTACCGTTCGGCGGTCGAGCGTGCGAAGGAGGATGGCGGAAAAATCCTTGTAGGCGGAAAACGGATTACGGAGCCCCCGTTCGATCGCGGATACTTTGTCGAGCCGACGATCATCGACCGACTGCCACCGGGGCATCCATTGTTTTCAGAAGAGCTGTTCGTCCCCATTACCGTCCTGGCCGACGTGATGTCGCTCGACGAAGCCCTCGAGCTGGCCAACCGCACCGAGTACGGCCTGACGGCCGGTATCTACTCCGAGAACGAAGACGACCTGCGGACGTTCTTCGAGCGGATCCAGGCCGGTGTCACATATGCGAATCGCCGCGCTGGCGCGACCACGGGCGCCTGGCCGGGAGTGAATCCGTTCGGGGGATGGAAGGCCAGCGGCTCCACCGGCCGGGGGACCGGCGGGCCCTACTACGTGCAACAATTCATGCGCGAACAAAGCCGTGTTCGCATTCGCGGCGTCTAATTTCCTCGAGTCACGTCAGGGCAGAGAGCAAAGGGCAGAATGTACGTCAGACTCTTCCTCACCGCGTTTCTGGCGCTTGCCATCGTGGACGCCGCGTTCGCGCAGGAACCTGGGCCGCTCGGCCGCGGCGGCGGCCGTTTTGGCGGGATGCCGCCTCGCGACATCGATCAGCCCCCGACGGGAACCGCCAGGATCACCGGACGGGTCGTCTCCTCAGAGACGGGCACCCCCATACGGCGGGCGCAAATCCGCATCACGTCTCGTGATGCGCGCATCAACCGCGACGCCACGACCGACAGCGACGGCCGCTTCGAGATTCTCCTGCTGCCGTCCCGCCTTCGACACGCCCTACGGCCGCATCTCGGTCATCGAGGATCCGCAGGGCGCGGTGTTCTCGATCGTCCAGCCGCCGGCGAAGTGAGGCGCGTAACCATGGCCGGCGAGCGGCGTATGCGCGGGATGACGAAGCTCCTCTGGGCAGGGTTCCTCGTGGTCGCGGCCTGCGGCGGCAAGCAGAAGACCGACGGCGGCGACACGGACACGGGCGACATGTCCACGATGGACAAGATGATGACCGACTCGATGAACATGTCGTCCGACAACGGCGCCGAGTTCGGCCCGCTCGAGATCGGTGCCGACTGGGCGACGTACGTGAAGATGAACACCACGCCGGTCACGTCCGAGACTCACGGCGGCCGGCTGGTCGACACCTACGTCAACCAGCTCGGCGCCGCCGCGTACCTCGACGAGAGCGCCGAGATCCCGCTCGGCACCGTGCTGGTGAAGACCTCGCAGGAGC
>JANNJO010000310.1:0-6261 GCA_031395755.1 Acidobacteriota bacterium | reverse complement strand
GTGCGGCACCCGCGGCGCACGGTCCTCGATCCGCTGACGCGGCTCCGGCCGGTGCAGTGGGTACGTGTCCGAGCCTATGACGCGCGCCGCGGTGCGTGGGCCGCAGTCTTGATCCGCTCGACATCCAATTCACCCCCCGGGATCTCGGGCCGGAAAACTTCATAGAGCCCGAACGCACGCACGCGTAGCTCGGCCGGCGTCATTGATTCAGCGAGCACCACCATGGTTGCGCGTACGTCTTCGAGCGCGTCACCAAACTTGCCGGCGAGATACTCCTCGACCGGGCCCGGCTTAATCGGATTCCCGGCCCCATCTAACCGAACTTCGCGGATTCGACCGGCGTTTTGGCGTGATTGGCGGGTGCGCGGGGTGGTAAGCGATTGAAATCGGCTGCGTGCGTCGGCGTGAAATCCGGCGAAGCGTTGTAGTGAAGACCTTGGCCCTGGCGGCGAACGAGTCGACGCTGGTAATCGAGCGCAATGTTTCTGCGCGCGACGACTCGCAAGAAGGACGGCAAGGCGCATCGCTATTGGAGCGTTGTGGAGAGCCGGCGCGTGTCGGGCGGGCGCGTCGTGCAGCGTCACGTGCTGTACCTGGGCGAGATCAACTCTTCGCAGGAACTGGCGTGGCGCAAGTCGATCGCGGTGTTCGAGGATGGCGCCGAGGCGCCGCGCACGCTGTCGCTGTTCGCGGAGGATTCCTGCGAGGCGGTGGCGCCGGACGCGTCGCCCAACGCGTCGATCGTGCGGCTGCGGCTGTCGGCGCTGAGCGTGCGCCGGCCGCGACAATTCGGCGCGTGCTGGCTGGCGTTCGAGCTGTGGCGGCGGCTGGGGCTCGACGCGTTCTGGGCCGCGCGGCTGCCGGCCTCGCGCAAGGGCACGCGCTGGGACCAGGTGCTGTTCGTGCTCGCCGCCTACCGGCTGATCGCGCCGGGCAGCGAGTGGCGGCTGCATCGCGAATGGTTCGGCCGCACGGCGCTCGCCGACCTGCTCGGCGCCGACGAAGCGCTCGCCGATCCGCATGTGCTCTACGCCTGTCACGACCGGCTGCTCGAGCACAAGGAGGCGCTGTTCAGCCACCTGGTCGCTCGCTGGCGCGACCTGTTCAACGCCAGCTTCGAGGTTGTGCTCTACGACCTCACCAGCACCTACTTCGAATCCGACCCGCCGGCCAACGACGCCGACAAGCGCAAGCACGGCCATAGCCGCGACCACCGGCCGGACTGTGTGCAGATCGTCATCGCGCTGATCGTCACGCCCGAGGGCCTGCCGCTGGCCTACGAGGTGCTGGCCGGCAACACCGCGGACTCGACGACGCTGCGCGACTTCCTGGCGAAGATCGAGCGCCTCTACGGCAAGGCCGATCGGGTGTGGTGCATGGATCGCGGCATCCCCACCGAGGCCGTGCTCGAGGCGATGCGCCGGGCCGATCCGAAGGTGAACTACCTCGTCGGCACGCCCAAGGGCCGGCTCAGCCGCTACGAGCAAGCACTGCTGGCCAAGCCGTGGCACGAGGCGCGGCCCGGCGTGCGGGTTAAGCTGCTGCCCGAGGACGGCGAGCTCTACGTCTTCGCCGAGAGCATCGATCGCGTCGCCAAGGAACGTTCCATGCGCAAGCGCCAGCTCAAATGGCTGTGGGCGCGGCTGGCCCAGATCAAGGCGATGACGCTGACGCGCGAGGCGATGCTCATGAAGCTCGGCAGCGCCAGGACCAAGGCGCCGGCGGCGTGGCGGCTGGTCGTGATCACGATCGACACGCAAGGGCCGGGCTTCAGCTACCGCCTCGATCGCGACAAGCTGCGCCGCGTGCGCCGGCGCGAGGGGCGCTATCTGCTGCGCACCACGCTGGCCGAGAGCGACCCCGTGAAGCTGTGGACCTATTACCTGCAGCTGGTCCAGGTCGAGGAGGCGTTCCGCACCCTCAAGGGCGATCTCGCCATCCGTCCGATCCATCATCAGCGCGAGGGCCGCGTCGAGGCGCATGTCTTCATCGCCTTCCTCGCCTATTGCTTGCACGTCACCCTCGGCCGCCAGCTCGCCGCTCTGGCGCCCGGCCTCAGTGCCCGCAGCGCGCTCGAGAAGTTCGCCGCCCTGCAGATGGTCGACGTCCACGTCCCGACCACCGACGGCCGCGAGATCCGCCTGACCCGCCACACCCAGCCCGAGCCCGAACTCGCCCTCCTGCTCGATCGCCTCAAGCTCGAGCTCCCGGCGCAGCCGCCGCCGAAAATCTCCACCGCGCATGCCGACGCCGCCGCGCCGATGTAGTGAAGACCTTCGGGGGGTCACCTGAGTCAATTCAATCGCTTAGCCCTCGCGCGCACCCCGAATGCGCGAAGTTCGGCTAGGCGAGGTGCTGTCGGCGAGCGAGCGCGATGGAAGCGAACCGCCGTTCGCGATCGCGGGCATTCGGCTGCTGATCCTCACTGGCGCCCGTCGCTCGGAGATTGTCACCCTGTGCTGGCGCTACGTGGACTTCGAGCGCCGTGCTTTGCTCCTGCCCGACAGCAAGACCGGTGCGAAGCCGGTCTATCTGAGCAGTTCCGCGCTCGACCTCTTGCGCAAGCTGCCGCGCGTGGAAGGGCAGGACCATGTCCTTCCCGGGCGGGCTGATCGGCCGGTTGCGAGCCTCGACAGAGTTTGGGCGCGCGTGCGCGTGCTGGCCGGGCTCAAAGCCATCATCTCGGAATCCCGGGCAGTGTGGAACTTCCACAGTCTTCGCGCATTGAAGGCCTGTCGGGTGATCATGCCTGGCCCTGCAACTTGAAGGATCATCCATGACCATGCTTGAGAGCACCGTCAGCCCTCGTTTCGGCGTGATTGCTGCGGACAAGGTGCAGGGAACTTCCGTCTACGACACCAACGGCAATAAGCTTGGATCGATCGAGTATCTCATGCTCGACAAGATCGGCGGCCGCGTCGCCTATGCGGTGTTGTCCTTCGGAGGTTTTCTCGGCATCGGTGAGAAGTACCACCCGCTCCCCTGGAATGTGCTCCACTACGACCTCGGCAAGGGCGGCTATGTCGTCAAGATGACGCGCGCGCAACTGGAGCAGGCCCCGACGATCGACGCTCGCGACAGCGTCGATCGGGAGAAGTTCGACTGGGAGAACCAGGTGTGGGGCGAACGCGTCTATCGCCACTACGGCGTGCCACCCTATTGGATCGGACCGATGTGACTGCGGCCGCGCTCACTGAAACCGCGCCGCGCTCGACGGCGGCGACCAACTCAGGAGCGCCGAATCGAACAACGTTCCGCGCCGTCTTAATCGTGCGCTCTGAAACGTTGAGCAGTTCGCCAGCAGCGGCCGCGCTATCGCGTGGTGTAAATTTGCACCCAGCAAGTCCGCGACGCGGACGGCGACCGTGGCGCGTTGGCCTTCGTCGAGATGCCGACGGCGGCTTCTCGCTCCCGACCCGGTCCTCGAAGTCATCTTCTGGAACGTTGGCAACGCGGAGCGCAGTGACCTCTTGTCGTTCGCTCAAGCCATCTTTCGCCGCTGCTTGGGACCTCGTGACGGTGCCGCCATGAGGTCTAAGATCCGTGCGCGTGCCGTTGGCAGACTTGAACGTCCTCAGCAGCTCGCCGCATCTGCGGATCGCGCGCGCTTGAACGCGATCGGCCATTTTCCGCAGCGTGTCGTCGTGCGCCATCTTGGCGTAACTCGCCATGGCTTCGGCTTTGTTCGCCCATGTGAGTTGCAGGGGCACGTGTAAGATTTTTGGCGCAGTCCCAGAGAATTTTACAGGCATTGGGAGGGATCAACCCCTAAATGATTGATATCCCAGTCGCGCAATTGTAGCTCGATTCTTGCATGTCTAGCCGGTATCGGACCGTTTGCCCGAACTCGAAATTTCTTCGCCGTAGTTCCATTACTGGTTTGACTGTTGCCTGACTTTCTGCAGGTGGCAAGAAATTCTATCTTAGATACTTCTGAAGGAGGGTTCGATGCCCAAGGTCACATGGGGATATTCTGCTCTCGTCGCGATCGTAGCGCCGCTTGTCGCGTTTCTTTGTGCTCCGTCATCTGGATCGGCGGGAGTAATACTGGGCTCGGCACAAAGCTTCGCGGTCCTGGGCGCCTCGACGGTGACCAATACTGGCCCGACAACTCTAAACGGAGATCTCGGTCTCAGCCCGGGTCCTATGATTTCTGGCTTCTTCGGAACTGCGGCTAATGAAGGCCCGGGAACCGTCCTTACGGGAACAGTCCACGAAACGGACGCCGTCGCAGCGCAGGCTCAGAGTGATGCCCTCATCGCGTCCAATGTTTTGGCCGGCCTGCCGTTCACCAGCAACCTTACCGGCCAAGATCTGGGTGGCCTGACGCTCACCCCCGGTGTCTATTTTTTCTCATCGACGGCTCAGCTCACGGTAACACTGACCCTCGATGCCAATGGCAATCCCAATGCGCTCTTCGTATTCCAAATCGGGAGCGCGCTCACGACCGCCCCTGGCTCGGTAGTTAGCGTGATCAATGGTGGGGCAAACGAGGGGGTCTATTGGGATGTCGGCACTTCTGCGGTGCTCGACACGAGCACGACATTTGCAGGAAATATTCTCGCGGACCAGAGCATCACGCTCAATACGAGCGCAAAAATTCTATGCGGCAGAGCCATCGCGTTGAATGCCGCAGTTACGATGGACACCAACTCGATCACCAACGATTGCAGCCTCGCAGGCTCCGGCGGCACCGACTTCGGCAGCAACGGCTTCAGCGGTGGTTTTGAGGTTGTGGATGGTCAGATAGTGCCTGTTGTCGGCGCCTTCGCGGTTCCGGAACCCGCCACCTTCGGCCTCTTCGGTGCTGCTCTGGTCGGCCTCCGGTTTCTGCGTCGTCGCCAGAGGAGTGCATAAGACTCTGTCCGAGGTTTCGGGCATCAATTCGCCGGTTGCCATGACGGAAAATGGCAATGCTCTATCCCCGAGCGACCAGCGTTACTATCTCCGCCGTCGCCCTGCCGTCGAGGGCCGCGGCAATGCACGCAGCAACTTCCCGCTATTCGATCAATGGCCGAAGTCGAAGGCCGGCATGCAGGAACTCCGCTGAACACGGCCCCTGCGAAGTTTCCAAAATCCTCCGTTGGATTAGGTTGTCCAGTGCCGCGCGACCTGACGGCAGTCAGCTTGCCCTTGGCCTCGAGAAATTGCGGCGCCTCTGCGGTGCTCATGGGATCGCCCGGCATCTGATCGCGATCCACGGCTCGAACACGACTTGGGTCGCGATCGCACGGCACTTCCGAGCTCCGATTGCGGCAGCAACGCCTTGACGACGGTGCACCGGCGCCCGGTGATGAAGGAAGTCAGCTATCCGGATCGGTATAAGCCAACGCACGATCGAACACCACCGCACGTCGATCATGAAGACAACAGGCTCGCAATCTCTGCGGGAATTGACCTGACTGGTGCTGGCCGCCGAGGACCTCGCGCCTTTCAGTAGCATTGCAATTCCGTAGATTCCTAGCCTAACGGGACAGCATCGGCGGCTCGATCATCGCTCACTCCTGTGCGGCGGCAGACGGCAAAAATCATGGAGAGGTTCATGCGTCCGATGTGCGCAACAAAGATGGGGACGTTGCGCCAATCTATCCGCACAGGATTGATGATCGGCGCTCTTTTGGGCGTGGTCGCCGAGACGATCATGCGCCTCTACACTCCCTAGCGATTGCCGCGCAACTACCGATCAAAAATTAAGTGTAGGGGACGCCAATCGCAGAGACCACAAACCCCGGGTGCAGAAGTTTGCGGCCGGCGCGGCGCGGGAACGTCGATCCGCCGGCCCGGCCCCGGCGAGTGCGTTGGATAGGTGGCCGCCCCCATTACGCGGCCCGTGGTTCAAGGCCCGCAGTCTTGATCAGCTCGACATCCAATTCGAAAGCCACTCCCGAGCCCTTTATGGCGGCCCGAATCTCGGGCCGGAATACTCCGTAAAGGCCGAAAGCACGCGCGCGAAGCTCGGCCGGCGTCATCGAATGAGCGAGCACCACCATTGCCGCGCGTACGTCTTCGAGCGCAGCGCCGAACTTGCCGGCGAGATACTCGTCGACCGAGCGCGGCTCAATTGGTTTCCAGGTCGCATCCAGCGCACGCACTCCATCCGCGGTGTGCTCGATTGGGATGCGCCGGCCCATGAGATCAGTGGTCGCGCGCTTCGTTTTCTCACGCTTCCGGCGCTCGGCGGGGCTCTCGCGGCTCTCGTCACCAAGCCCCAGGATCTCGCCCTTCGTATAGGCCGCATAGCCGCCAACGCCTTGCCCAGCG
>JANNJO010000309.1:0-1595 GCA_031395755.1 Acidobacteriota bacterium | reverse complement strand
TGTCCCGCGCCAGATACACCACTCCCATGCCGCCGCCGCCAAGCCTGGCGTCGATCCGGTACTGAGCGACAGTCGTGCCGATGAGCGGATCGTGCGGGTTGTGGTGCAGGAGAGCGGTAGCCTAACACAGAGCTTGCCTTGCCGAATGAAGGGCGTATGATTCCCCCTTTATCCCTGACTTTCGGAGGACCACCGTCTATGAAGGTCTATGACGCGGCGAACATCCGGAATGTCGCGCTGGTCGGCCACAGCGGTTCCGGAAAGACCCAGCTGACCTCGGCCGCCCTCTTCGACGCAGGCGCCGTCAACCGCCTGGGCAAGGTCGACGAGGGGACCACGGTGACCGATTTCGACGAAGAAGAAGTCGCCCGCAAGCACACGCTCTCCGCAAGCCTGGCCTACGCGGAGTGGAACAAAACGAAAATCAACATCATCGACACCCCCGGCATCGCCAGTTTTCTCGCCGACGCGCGCGCGGCGCTTCGCGTCGCCGACACAGCCATCATCGTGGTGGACGGCGTATCCGGCGTACAGGTGCAGACGGAGAAAACGTGGCAGGCCGCAGAAGAGCTCGGGCTGCCGCGCTTGATCGTGGTGAACCGCCTCGACCGTGATCGCGCGAGCCTCGAACGCACGCTGCGCTCCATTCACGCCACGCTGAGCCGCACGGCCATTCCGATTCAGCTCCCGATCGGCGAGGAGAAATCATTTCGAGGGGTCGTCGATCTCGTCGCGCAGAAAGCGTACGTATATCAGGGCGACGGCAGCGGCAAGTTCACCGAATCGGCCATCCCCGCAGATATGTCCGGGGCCGCAGCGACGGCGCGCGAAGCGCTCATCGAAATGGTCGCGGAAGCCGACGAATCGCTGATGGAAAAGTTCTTCGAGGCGGGAACGCTGACACAGGAGCAGCTGGTGTCGGGGCTGCGCGCCGCAACCGCTTCGGGAAAGGCGTTCCCGCTGCTCTGCGCTTCTTCCGGCCTGAATGTCGGCGTGCAACCGCTGCTCGATGCGATTGTCGCGTACGTACCCTCGCCTGCGGAGCGGACAGTCAAAACCGTTGACCCCAAAACCGGAGAAGAAACCGAACGGCCCGTCTCGGAGACCGGCCCGGCGTCGGCGTTCGTGTGGAAGACGATCGCGGATCCCTTCGCCGGTCGCATCACGCTGTTTCGTGTCATGTCCGGCGTCCTGAAGACGGACTCGACAGTGCACAACAAAACGCGCGACACGACCGAGCGCCTCAGCCACGTCGTGCTGCTGCAGGGAAAGACCCAGACCAACGTGCCCGAACTGCGGGCGGGGGACCTTGGCGCCGTTCCCAAACTGAAAGACACGCTGACCAACGACACGCTCGGGGACAAATCCGATTCCACGGTGTTTCCGAAGCTGAAATTCCCGGAGCCGGTGCTGTCCTATGCGATCGAACCGAAGACCCGCGGCGACGAAGACAAGATCAGCACCTCGATGCACCGCCTCGAAGAAGAAGATCCATCAATTGGGTACAGTCGCGATCCGCAGACGAAAGAGCTGCTGCTGTCGGGACAGGGGCAGCTGCACATTGAGGTCACGGTCGCCAAGCTCAAGCGCCGGTT
>JANNJO010000286.1:0-5840 GCA_031395755.1 Acidobacteriota bacterium | reverse complement strand
GCTCCTGGAGGCCAGCTTGGATCTCATCCAATTGCCATGTCTCCGCCTCCACATAGGCGACAATGGCTTCAGCCGCGAGAAACGATTTGGAGCGACGTGCGCGCTTTGCGAGCGCCTCGAGCTGGTCCTTGGTGTCGCTGTCGATTCGCACTGAAAGGGTTGTAGTCATCTGTGCTCGTAGATAGTGAAATGTATACAGTCTAACACGCATCAATCGCCTGTCGGTGGTGGTTGTGCCGGGGAGGTTCTTGACGCGAAAACGACTGCCAGACTCCTCATTACGCGGCTCGAGGCCGTATATGAGATCCAGCGGGGGCATCACGCCTTTCGCTGTACTCGCCGGCCGTTAACCCCAGGTTGGCCCCACCGAGTCTCGACCGCCTCGATACTCGAACCATGTCATTAAAACCCATGATGCAGGCCGACGACGTCAAATATGACGTCGTCGGGGTTTGCATCTTGCCACTGACCGGGACGCGGAGATGCTACAGTCCCCACTCCCAGCCAATATGCACGGATTCGTTGAGTGAGTATTTCTCGACCGTGTAGTTGGTCCCCCGTATCGACGTGTTGCCAGAAGGCACCGTGTTACGGGTAAGCGCGGCAGTCGGGTAGATGTAAAAGTGCTTGCCGATATGGAAATAATAGCCGCCGGAGATACCCACGCTCACCTGCGGAAAGCGGGTTTCCCCACCTAAAGGTTCAGACCGCAGCCGCATGTTTTGATTCAAGACAATCGCCGCCACAGCCGGACCGTTCTTCATCGGCCCTTTGAATCGATAGCCCGCGCGAAGGACTTGAACGGACGTCGACGTCGCCTCCCACTGGGCAACGTCGTAGTTGGCCTCGCCTTCCAGTAGGAAGCTCGGAAGGGCGTACCGTCCGGATCCAAAGGCAATCTGAAAACGATTGCGCAGCGACAGATTCACAATGCCCGAGTAGCCAGAGATAAAGAAGGAAATCGCGTCGGCTTCCATGGCGATGCTTGACTGCTCGGAGGTTGACTGGGCTCGCTGCGCCGTTTGGGCCGAGGCGAGCGGGGCGACACCAGGCGTAAGGGCGAACACAAGGGCGATGACGACGGTGGTCGACATACGAATCATGGGACACTCCTCAAACGGTTCTCTGGCGAATCGGGTGACGGCTTGCCAAATCTAGAACCTGGCGCATACGCGCGCAGGCTGGGACAGTTACCGTCTCCCGAGACGGACATCGAGACCGATAGTGGGATTCACTCTGGTCTTGCCGTTGAACGTGCGCAGCACACCAACGCCGCCGCGAAGGCTGGCGCGCGAGAAGACGGGGATCCGCACCCGTCGCCGGCGACCGGAATGCCGTGACATAGAGACCGCCTTCCGAGGAAGCAGCCGAGGGCGGCTCAGAGTCCTGGGCTAACGCCGGAGACGACAGAGACAGAGCGATCGTGAGGGTGAGGCCACCGAGTAGAACCTTCGTTGATTGCTTCATGACTATGCTCCCTGATGATGATGTGGATGTGTGGACGCGACCCGTGCAGAATGCCCGATTCCCGTTAGGCCGGAAATGACCGCGGACGCCACAGTCTTGGCCGATCGCGTCAACCGTCGTGCGTAAAGCGACCGTCGCAACGTCGGTCGTGACCGACATGCTCGATTACCTCGGGCGCCGTGGAATCGTTGTCGAAGAGGTGGCCAGGGGTATCGAACTGGTGCTCGCGCCGGCACAAGCCGATCGGCGCGTATCAGGCTCGATCGTCGAGCGTCTGTGGGAGGACGGCGAGCGTCGAACGATGGACCCGTGTCTGGGCCTGCACATGGGGGAGTCGTACCATCCTGGAGCGCTCGGCATTCTCGGCTATGTCGTGCTGAGTTGCCGGTCGGCACGGGACGTACTGGACCGGCTCGCGCGGTATGCCGCGATTCTCAACGATGGGCTGCGCGTGCGTGTCACCCGCGAGGGCGAGACGACGCTGTGTCGCTTTGAGGCGATGGGTGGACTCGACAACTACCTGACGCGCGCGCCGCGCCATCCGATCGAGGCCATGTGCGCCGGCGTGACCGTGACCATGCGGCATCTCACCGGGCGCGCCATCGAACCGTGGGAAGTCGCCTTCCGCCACAGCGCGCCGCAAGATATGGGCGAACATCGGCGCATATTCGGCCGGGATGTGCAGTTCGACGCGCCCGATAATCACCTGGCGTTCCTGACGACCGACCTCGACGCCGCCGTGCGTTCATCGAACCCTGCGCTACTGGAAGTCTTCGAGCGGCACGCGAACGCGGTCATCGACCAACTGGACCCACAGGGGCCGGTGAGCCGGCGTGTCGTTCATGTGCTGAGCGAGCGCGTAAAGGGCATCACGCCGACGCTCGACGAAGTGGCCTCCGAACTCGCGATGAGCGCCCGAAGCGTGCAACGCTCGCTCCGGGCCGAGGGCACCTCTTACCAGCTTCTATTGGACGACGTGCGCCGAGAGCTCGCGGTGCGGCACCTTGCCGTTCGGGGCACGTCGGCGGCCGAGGTGGCGTTTCTGACAGGCTTCTCTGAGCCGAGCGCGTTCAGCCGTGCCTTCCGCCGATGGACGGGGTCGACGCCCGGAACCTATTGCGCAGGTTAACGGCCTCATGTCGAAAGCGATTGTGGAATCTTGATTCCGTGCGAAGTCATAGTTGGACGGCGAGCGGGTTGTGAGCGCGGGCGGTTGTGTGTTTATATTGCGCCACTCCCATGCTCGAACAACTCCAGCAGGCCCTCAGCAACGCGTTCACGCTTCAGACGTTGCAGCGCATGGTCGCCTACAAGGTAGGCGCGGACCTCTACGACTATGCGGCACCCGGCAACAAGCAGCAGGTTATTTTTGAACTGATCGACGCCGCGGTGCGCGTCGGGTTCGTCGAGAAACTCGTCCTCGGCGCTCGCGAGTTCAACCCCGGCAACGAGACGCTCCGTACGTTCGCCGTCCAATACGGGCTCGAGTCCACGCGCAAGAACACCCAGGAGTTCGAGCGAGTCATAAACGAGTCCAAATCGAATCTGCCCCCCGTCGATTTCCGGCAGAGGATTTTCGAGGCAGAGTTGCGGGTCTGCAAGATCGAGATGTCACTGCCGGGCGGGACCCTCTCCGGCACAGGGTTTCTTGTGGCGCCCGATAAAGTCATGACGAATTATCACGTGGTGGCGAAGGTGATTGACCAGTCCATTCCCTCAACCGCGGTTCGCGCGCGCTTCGATTACAAAGCCACCGCCGGGAAGACCATCAACGCCGGTTCACTGTACGGTCTCGCGGGCATGTGGCTGCTCGATAAGAGTGAGCCCGGTCCACTGGATCATCCCACCAAGGACCAGCTCGACTATGCCATCCTGCAGCTTGAGAAGCCCGTCGAGCCTCTCGGGGACAACATGCGCGGACACTATCAGATCGCCTCAACGCCGGAACTGTTTCCTCCGGACGCCTCGCTGTTCATCATGCAGCATCCTGACGGACGGCCCCTGGAACTGGCGATGGACACGAACGCCGTTCTTGGCATGAACGAAGAGTCCACCCGAGTTCGGTATCGCACCAACACGGAACCGGGATCATCTGGCTCGCCCTGCTTCACGCCCAACTTCGAATTGGTGGCGCTCCATCATTCGGGTGACCCGAATTTCGATGCTGCACACAAGCCTGCATACAATCAGGGCGTGCCGATGAGCCTGATCGGAGCGTTGCTCAAGGCGCGGGGACACGGTCCGGCGCTCGGGATCGTCTGATCATGGCGTATCCCGCGCCACAGCGGCTCGAGCTCGAAGCAGCCCTGAAGTCGGCGTTCAACTACGACTCGCTGTCGGGTCCCTTCCGTAATGTCCTGGGCCGCCGGCTCGATCAGGTAGTTGTCAACGACGCGTTTGATCTGGTGGTTCCCAGGCTGATCGAGTGGGCTGAGCACAACGGCTGGGAGCGTCCGCTCGTACGCCTCATGCAGGAGGCCTTGCCGGCGAACGACGGCGTTATCCAGTTCTTTCAGAGAAACCGCGAGTTTCCAGCTCTGCTGCTGCCGGCCGACCGCGAGAGCCTGCGGCTCGGTCTTTCGGCATCGATCAGGACCTACCAACAGCTCAAGGATTTCGCGTCGGCCGGCCTCGGATTGGACCTCGACCAGATTGTAGAGGGCCAGGCGGCTGGCGACTCGTCATCGGATCTGTATCTGCCATTTTTTATCCGTTGGACCGATCTCTTCGACCGCGTGGAGGCGCTCATCAACAGCGCGCTGGCGACCTTTTCCGCCCAAACGGAGCTGGTCGCTCAGCTGAGGCCGCTTGGCCGCGCGGTGGTGTCGAGGCGTCCGGCTTCGCGGATGGCGGGCGACGATCCGTTCCAGGCGTTCGACCTTGACGGCAAGCTCCTGATCGGTCGCCCACCGCTGCGGAACCTGGTCCGCCGACTCACCGACAAGCCGATCGTGAAGGTGCTCGGGGTCAAGGGGCCGGCCACCAGCGGCAAGAGCCATTCGTTCTACTTCATCGCGTACATATCCGAGAGGGTCAGAACATTCGAAACGGTGTCGGTCGATCTCAAGGAAGACGGACCGGGCATCCTGCCAGCCGAGCTGCTGCGGCGCATGTTGCGCCGGATGGGCCGGAACAAAAGCGTGGCCGATGTTCCCAAACGGGAGGACAGCGCGAGCGATGCGCGGTGGATCGGCGATCTGGCCGACTTCCTCATCGGTGAGATCAAGGATTCCCAGAAATTGTGGGTAGGGGTGCTCGACGGGTTCAGCGCGGCCGCCGAACCGCTGACCCGCGAGCTGGTCCGCGCGCTGGTCCTTCGCGCCACGCGCGAGCCGTTGTTTCGGATCATCCTACTGGAGTACTCAGACGATTTGCTGCCTCAGGAAGTCGCCGGGCGATTCGAGAGCGAGCCAATCGGTCCGATCACCGAGCAGCACTTGAGTGATTTCCTTCTCACCTACGCGCGCAGCTGCGGTGAAGAGCCCGAAGCCGAGGCACTGAAGCCGAGGCACTGAAGGAAATTGTCGACAGCGTATGGCAGAAGGTGGGACCGCAGGGACCCGAGCACAACAAGAGGATTGCCGAGGAAGTGAGTCGTTGGATGCCGTCGTTGAAGGGGGAGGTGTGAACACAGAGGGCTCCCGTTGGTCTCTCGAGAACGTGCGGAAGCTGCGTACCGAGCTCGCCGCCACACCTCCGCCGTCCGCTGCGCCCGCGCGCGACGAGCGGTACCACGCGCCGGCGGCGCTCGTGACGTCCTTCGAGGTGCAGCCGGCCGTGCAGACGGCGCAAGACGCGCTCGAACACCTCATCAACGACAGCGTGCTCGTGTCCGAAGGGGAGGGCCGCCGGCGTTGGATGCTGAAGAACGATGTTCGCAAGCGCGTCCTGCGGCGCCTCCAGACGGAAGAGGCCATTGCTGACGCCCTACACGCGACGCCCGATCGGCCGCGCGATGTGGTCCAGCTGACGTTCGAATCCTACGTCACGAGAGATCCCAGGCCGCTCGACCAGCAAACGCCCGAAGAACTTTCCGCCACGCTGCAGGTCATCGACTGGCTGCAAGGCACCAACCTGGCCTCCGGCCTGCCCGCCACCTCCGATGTGCGCGTGCGCGTGGAAGCCGCAGCGTTGCTCCAGCCGTTTCGCGCACTGGTTGGGAATTACTTCCGCGGACGCACCCGCGAGCTGGCGGCATTGCGCGACTATGTCGGCGCCGGCAAGGTGTCGAGCCTCACCGAGAAACCCCCCCTGCTGATCTATGGTCCCGGGGGCATGGGCAAGTCATCGCTTGTGGCGAAGTTCATCCTCGACGCCCTGGCCTTCGGCCGCGACACGCTGCCGATTATCTATCTCGATTGCGACCGTCCGGG
>JANNJO010000217.1:0-6075 GCA_031395755.1 Acidobacteriota bacterium | reverse complement strand
TGCCGAGGTCGCGGGCAAACTCCAGCTCGAGCCCTGTATTGCGGGCATTGTCCGAGTTCTGGAAGGTGGCCAGCGGCGTCGCCGATGCGAGCACGACACGCTCGATGGGTTTGTCGAAGTACTTGTAGAAGATGCTGGCAGCCACGACGCCGCGACTGTTGGTGAACATCTCCCAGCGTCCGTCTACGTTGTGGATCAGGGCGCGCTGGAGGTCCTTGTTCCCCTTGACGGCCCGGCTCCCGACCACGTCAGTGAACTCGAATTCGGCCAGCTCCCGGAATTCCGGCCGGTTGACCGTCGCCCCGTAGCTCATGCGCAGGTTCGAGTTGCCGGCCATCGCCTGAACGAAGTTGACGGACGGGAAGAAGTCGGTGTTCTTGTTCTCTGCCGTGAGTGTCCGGACGAACAGACCGAACGGGTCGAAGGTATTCACCTGCTGGTCGAATCGTTCGACCCGTGCGCCGGCAATCAGCCGCGAGCGCGCCGAGAACGCCATGTCCACCATGCCGTATCCGGACGCCGTGGTCTGCTGGCCGTTGTACGCGTCGGTCGGTCGGGTCTCTTCGTTGAAGCGAAATGCCGTGCCGATGTTGGCGTTCGTGTACTGCTCTTCAGGGAGCAGCCGGTTGTTGACCAGCGGCTGTCCGTCCTTCGTCAGGACGACAGGAATGAAGCGGAACCGGCGCGACTGGAAATCGCGATTGCGATCGACCAGGCTGACCCCGAACTTGTACTGCAGCGGCCGGCCGCCCGCGTTGCTGAGCGTCGCCCAGTTGGCGCTCACGTCGACGGTTTCATCGTCGAGCGTGTTGAACATGCGGAAGCCGCTCTGCGATTCGTCCGCGAGCACGTACGGCGAATTCGCCGCCATCGCCGCCGCCGTGGCCGGCCGCTCGTAGTACACCTCGCGCAGGTCGGGCTCATCGCGGTTGGCCCTGGCGAAGTTCGTGCGCCAGTCGAGGCGGCTGCTGGAGAGCCCCTGGAAGAAGTGCTCGCCGGTCACGCCGTTGGAGATCATGCCCTCTTCGATGAACTGCACCCGGTAGTTCTGATACCGAAGCACGTTATCGAAGTTGTCTCCCTCGAAGAAGCGGCCCTCGTCGCGACCGCTGTGCGTGTAGAAATTCTCGATGCCGAGCCGGTGGTTCGGCGTGAACTGATAGGCGATGTTCCCGACGATGCCGAGCTGGGCCTTCTGCGTGCCGGTCTGGAGTGCGTAGTCGCTGGTGGCTTCCAGATTGACGTTGGCGCCGGAGCCGGACTCCACGCGGAAGAACCGGCGCTCCTCCTCGACGTAACTTTCCTTGTACGAGTGCGTCGCGCTCGCGACGAAGCCCACTTTTCCGAAACGGTTACCCGCCGAGACGCTCCAGCTCTGGCCGGGAGCGCCGTTGGTGGCCTGCGGGCGCCAGACATTGTCGAGCGCCCTGCCGAACGCCGTGATCTCGTCGGCCGTGTAGCCGACCGTGGGGGTGAAGATGCCGCGGCGGACGATCTTGCTCGAGGGGAAGCTCGAGGGCAGCGCGCGTGCACCATTGTCGAAGCCCCATGCATCGCGGCCGTTCAGCGGGCTGATGAGGATGCTCTTGCCGGTGGCGGTTGACGAGTGGCTCAAGCCGTAGGTGAAATCCATCACCGGACGATTCGGCAGTTTCAGCGGCACGATTTGCACGAGGCCGCCGGCGAACTCCGCCGATTTGTCGGGTGAATACGATTTCGCCACCTGGACGCTGTCGATCAGGCCGGCGGGGAAGAGGTCGAGCGGCACGACCTTCTTGTCGGGTTCGGTGGTCGGAATGACGGCGCCGGCCAGCGTCGTGTTGCTGTAACGCTCGCCGAGGCCACGCACGAACACGTACTGGTTATCGACGACCGACATGCCGGTGACGCGCGAGAGCGCAGCGGCGGCGTCGGAGTCGCCGTTCTTCCGCATTTCCTGTGCGCCCACGTTGTCGGTGATGACGTCGGCGTTGCGCCGTTCCACGAGCTGCGCCGCCGCCGAGGACGTGTCCGCGTCGACCGCCTGACCCGAGACCGTCACGGTCTCGGCGAAGCGGTTCATCACGATGCCGATGTCGAGCGTCTGCGTGCGCTCGGCGCCTGTCTCGATGTTGACCAGCTTTTCCTGGTAGCCGTCGAGCGTCACTTTGATCTGGTGCGGGCCCGCCGGCAGGTTGAGCACGTAGCGGCCGTCTACGTCGGTGTAGACCACCTGGCTCGTGCCGACCACTTCGACCGGAGTGCCCGGCAGCGCGATCGCATTCGTTTCGTCGCGAACCGTGCCGACGACCCGTACGTTCTGCTGCTGCGCCCAGGCTGTGCCAGCCGGCAGCGCCATCAACAACCCCAGCACAACCGCTGACAACCTTTGTCTGAAACTCATACTCGTCCTTTGTTTAAGAGCAGATAAAACCCCGGCAAGAGAATGGCGAAATGAACTGCAGAGGACTTTAGACAAGCCCCGTGAAGTGGTCGTAACGGAGTCGTTAAACCTGTGTAACTGCGGGGTGGCGCGACTGAAGTCGCTGTAGCACAGGGCTTTAGCCCTGCTAGATGGTGACGCCGGCGGCCACGCGGCCGCCTTTCGGCACGATGATGATGCCACTGCGGATGAAGTAGCCGTCGCCGTCGGCGTGCTGCACCCCGGCCTCATTGACGAGCCTGGCGCCGTCTCCGATGGTCGCGTTCTTGTCTATGATGACGCGGTCGAGCACGACATCGCGGCCGATGCCGGGCGGTGTCTCGGCCGAAGAATATCCGTCGGCGCCGAGCAGCACCGACCGGGTGATGCGTGCGCCTTTGCACACGTGCGTGCGGATGCCGATCACCGACTGCTCGATGGCACACTCTTCGAGGAAGCACCCGTCGGCCACGATCGACTCGCGGACGGTGCACGAGCGCAGATGCGACGGCGGCAGAAAGCGCTCGTGCGTGAAGATCGGCCGGCGCGGATCGTAGAACTTGAACGGCGCGTGCGGCTCGGTGAGCATGATGTTCGCCTCGTAGAACGACTCGACGGTTCCGACATCGGCCCAGTAGTCGTCGTGCATGTATGCCCTGACGCGATGCGACGTCAGCGCCGCCGGGATGATTTCGCGGCCGAAGTCGGTGGCCGTGGTGTTCTGCAGCAGCTCCAGCAGCACCTCGCGCGAGAACACGTAGATGCCCATCGAGGCGATGAACGGTTTCTGCGGGTGGTGCGTCTGGCTGTAGAACGTGCCGCCGGGTGGTACGCTGCCGCCGATCGCGGCCAGCCGTTCGCTGCTCGGCTTTTCCTCGAAGCCGACGATCTGTCCGTCTCGATCGAAGAGGAACAACCCCATGTGAGGCGCATCTTCCGGCGTGACCGGCAGCGCGGCGACGGTGATGTCCGCCTCCTGATCCACGTGCGAGTCGAGCAGCAGCCCGTAATCCATCCGATAGAGGTGATCGCCGGCGAGGATCAGGTAATAGTCGGCGTCGTACCGCAGGAAGTGCCGGGCCGCCTGGCGCACGGCATCCGCCGTCCCCTGGAACCAGCTCGAGTTGTCGGGCGTCTGCTCTGCCGCGATGATGTCGACGAAGCCGCGCGAAAAGGGATCCATGTGATAGCTCTGCGCGACGTGGTGGTTGAGCGACGCCGAGTTGAACTGCGTCAGCACGAAGATGCGCCGCAGGTCGGCGTGCAGGCAGTTGCTGATCGGCACGTCGATCAGCCGGTACTTGCCCCCGATGGGAACCGCAGGCTTTGAGCGCTGCTGCGTGAGCGGAAAGAGACGGGAGCCCTGGCCGCCGCCCAGGATGATTGCGAGCACGTCGTTCATCGTCAGTTCATGATTCCCATAAAGAACAGCAGCAGCTCGAACACGAGAATCCCCACGATGGTCATCTCGAGCAGCTCGCCCCGCACCATGCCGAGGTGCTCGACGGCGAAGCGGTAAATGTCGTCGAGGGTCTTCAGCTTCTCGCTCACGTTCGTCTTCCATCGGGCCAGGTCGAGGCGCGCGCCGACCAGCGCGAACAGCCGGGCGGCATAGACGTCGCCGACGATCTTCAGCGCGTTTTCCGTTCGGTCGGTCAGCTCGTTGACGTCGATGAACAGCGCGTGCACCTGCCGCGCCGCCCGCGCGTAGTGCCGGCCTGCGAGCGAGTCGTACCAGCGCGGCTCTTTCTGCACCTTCGCGTAGATGCTGGCCAGCGCGTTATCCAACAGCTCGTCGTAATAGCGGAATTGCAGGAGCTGGGAGTTGGCGAACTCGGCGATCTCGACCGCCGCCTGGGTTCCGGCCGGCGTATCGTACACGAACGCCGCATTCCACGTGGGGATCACGAGGTCGTCGGCGAGGTAGGAGAGACGATGGCGAAGCACCTCATCCCGCTCCTGGCGGCTCAGGGCCGCGCGCTCGCCTCGTAGGAGGGAGGCGATGACGTCACCGTGATGCTCGATGAGATCATCGGCCGTGTGGACGCGGCTCATCTCGTTGACGGCGAACACCAGATAATCCTCTGAGAGAAACGTCTCCCTCGGTTTCGTCAACGAGGTCTGCAGCCGGTCCGCGATGATCCGGACCGCGTGTTCAGCCTGCCGCTCCAGCGCCTCGTTCTCGATGAGCTGGCTGGATTGGTCGGCAAGCTCGTTCCACGTGCCGTGGAACTCGCGCGTCAGGCGCAGCGACACGATGCCGTAGTCGAACAGCTTGAAGCCGACACGGAAGCCGTCCATCGATGGGATGTCGACGGCGGCGCCTTCAAACCAGAGAGGCGCCTGCTGATACTGCACGTACGCGGGCGTCGCGGGCTTGGGCGCGAACTTCGAGCGCACGCTGCCGCCGATGGCCGACGCGGCCTTCTCGATGTCGGCGGCTTCCGCAACGTCAAAGAGGTAGAGGGCGAAGATCTGCCCATGAAGAATCTCCATGGGAGGAGGATATCAATCTATGGGGGGGGCGGACTCGGGCTCTTCAACGAACCGATAACCCATGCCGATGACGGTCTCGATCTGCCGGCCCGCCATACCAAGCTTGCCCCGCAGCCGTCCGACATGCACGTCGACCGAACGGGTCTCGACCTGGCGGTCGAGCCCCCACACGCGCTCCAGCAGTCGGTCGCGCGACAGCACGCGATTGCGGTTCTCCACCAGGAAGCGCAGCAGCTCGAACTCGCGCTTGGTCAGCCGCACCGACGCGCCGGCCACGCGCACAGACACGGCGTCGAAATCAATCGCCAGGCGCCCACCATGATAAGCCAGCGACTGATCGGACGCCGCGATCTGCTGGGGCCGCCGCAGCACGGCTTTCACTCTGGCAACCAGCTCCCGGAGGCTGAACGGCTTGGTGACGTAGTCGTCTGCGCCGAGCTCGAGCCCTGCGATGCGGTCCGATTCGCTGGTTCTGGCCGTCACCATGATGATGGGGATCGCGGCGCTCGCCGCCCGCCCGCGCAGCAGCCGGCAGACCTCCAGCCCGTCGATGAACGGGAGATTCAAGTCCAGAAGCACCAGGCTCGGCGGCTCCTCCATCACGGACTTCAGCGCGGCCGCCCCTGTCCCGACGTGCTCCACCTCGAGATCCCCGCCCCGCTCGAGCGCATGCTTCATCAGGCCCGCGATATCTGGCTCGTCCTCAACAATCAATACCCGGGTCTTGCCTGGTCTTGTCATCCACACGGACAGTACAAAACGCGTGTTACTCCCCGATTGCTGACCTGTAAATTCTGGGTAAAGGTCCCTTGTTGAAAAGAGTAGCGTTTAAAGACACCTTCAGCGGGCGCTCTTCTTGCGCTATTGGGCAGGACGATGCCCCAAGATGGCTCGATTTTGGCAGTACCAGGAGTCAGTTGGTTTGCGAAAGGGTGAATGCGATGGTGTTTTCGAAGCGCTTACAGAGCCAAGAGCACGTTCGGGACTTCGTGATCGACGAAGCGAATGACCGTGGGTGGGAAGTCCGGGAAGAGCAGGATAACCACATCGTCAAGCGCACGTGGATGCACGATTGGCATCATGTCGAAAACGCGATGATGAAGCATGCGCCCGGTGAGAACTGGGGTTCGTTCGTTTTTGTGTTCCTGATCACGGCCGCGCTCTGGTTTGATCTCGCA
>JANNJO010000186.1:0-5562 GCA_031395755.1 Acidobacteriota bacterium | reverse complement strand
TGATCGAGGCGGGCACGACGTTCGTCCAGGTGAACTGGCCTTCCGTCGCCAACGGAAATCCGGAGATTACCGCCTGGGATACGCACGCGGCGAATTTCCGGCCTTTGAAGAATCTGCATTGTCCGAAGCTGGACCGCGGCCTTTCGGCGCTGCTCGAAGACATGGACCAGCGCGGAATGTTGAAGGAGACGCTCGTCGTCGCGGTGGGCGAATTCGGCCGGAGTCCGAGGCTGGGAGTTTCGACGTCCGGTAACTCCAACTCTCCCGATGGCCGAGACCATTGGCCGTATTGCTACAGCGCCGTTGTTGCGGGAGCGGGCATCGCGCGCGGATCGCAATATGGTGAATCCGACGCGACGGGTTCTTCGCCCAAAGAGAAGCCGGTTCATCCGGCGGACCTGCTGGCAACGGTGTATTTCGCGCTGGGGATCGACCCGGACATGGAGATCCGCAATCACCTTGATCAACCCCGGGAACTGGTGAAGGGCACGCCGGTCATGGGTCTCTGGTCATAGGCATGAGCCAACTGGCCAGATTCTTCAGGATGATGAGCCTGCGAGTCTTCGGATGGTTTGGTGCTTTCGGGCTGCTCTGTGCGGCGCTGATACACGTCGCGCAGGCAGCGCCCCAAGCGACTCCACAACAGGCGTTGCCCCAGACGATCGAATTCAATCGGGACATCCGGCCGATCCTTTCGGACAAGTGCTTCAAATGCCACGGACCGGCGGCGCAGCAGGCGACTCTGCGGTTCGACCTGGAAGAAGGCGCGAAGCAGGCGCTGCGAGGCGGCCGATTCGCCGTCGTGCCGGGCGATCCGGCCAGGAGTCTGTTGATCCAGCGCGTCACGGCGACCAATCCGGTGCTCCGGATGCCACGGGATGAGGGCGGCAAAACGGCCGGGACGCCGCTCAGCGAGCGAGAAGTCGCACTACTGCGGGGGTGGATCGAGCAAGGCGCCACCTGGCAGAAACATTGGTCGTTCATTCGGCCGAAGCGCCCGGACGTGCCGAGGGTCACCGATGCGAAGTGGGTGCGGAATCCCATCGATGCCTACGTGCTTCAGCGGCTGGAGCGCGAAGGCCTGAGGCCCTCGCCTGAAGCGGATCGGGCAACGCTGCTGCGGCGGGTCACCCTTGATCTGACGGGGCTGCCTCCCACGCTGGCCGAGCTCGATGCTTTTCTGGGGGATCAATCGTCGCACGCCTACGAGAAAGTAGTAGATCGCTTGCTGCAGTCGCCGCGGTATGGGGAGCGCATGGCGTTTCCGTGGCTGGACGCGGCCCGCTACGCCGATAGCAACGGCTATCAGACCGACGGCGTGCGGTTCATGTGGCGGTGGCGCGATTGGGTGATCGACGCCTTCAATCGCAACATGCCCTACGATCAGTTCACGATCGAGCAACTGGCGGGCGATCTGCTGCCGAATTCGACGCTGGATCAGAAAATCGCGACCGGGTTCAATCGCAATCACCGCGGCAATTCAGAAGGCGGCATCGTTCCCGAGGAGTATGCGGTGGAATACGTTGTCGATCGCGTCGACACGACCGCAACGGTCTTCTTGGGTCTGTCGGTGGCATGTGCTCGCTGCCACAACCACAAATACGACCCGCTGACGCAGAAAGAGTTCTACCAGCTGTTTGCGTATTTCAATAACGTGCCCGACCACGGGAAATACCGCCGCATCGGCAACTCGCCGCCGTATATTGCGGCGCCATTGCCCGCTCAACACGCGCAGCTGAAGCGGTTGGACGATCGGCTGGCGGCGGCAAAGGACACATTCGCGAAGCTGCAGTCGGACTTAGTTCGGGCACAACGGGACTGGGAGCGGTCGCTGGCTCGATCCGTCTCACTCGCGTGGGGCCCGGCGCGTGGGCTGGTGGCGTACTATCCGTTCGACGGCGACCTGAGCGCACCGATCTCGGTGTCGCAGGAGGGCAAACCGATTGCTCTCACGTTCCAGAGTGATGTGACCGTCACGTCGGCCAGTTACGCGCAGCCTGCGGACGGACAGCCTGCAGCCGAACAGCCTGCAGCCGCTCCTCTTCAGGAGCACGCTCAGCGCGAGACGGAAGCTGAGCAGGCTCGACGCAATAAGGAAGTGCGCTTTGTCCCTGGCCAGCTCGGTCAGGCAGCCAGCTTCGATGGCAAGGGCTTCATTCAAGCCGGTGATATCGCCGGATTCGATCGATACGGAAGAGGCGCCCTCGCTGAGAACGCACCAACGGTCTCTTATGACGAAGCGTACACGATTGCGGCGTGGATCTATCCCATGGCGCTTACCGGTGCGATTGTCACCAAGGACGAGGATGTGTTCGAGCCCAACGGACATGGGCTGAACCTGAGAGATGGACGGGTCGAGTACGACTACGTGACCAGGTGGGTGGATGAGGGCATCCGCCTGCAGACCGAGAACACGGTCGGTCTGAAGCAGTGGCATCACGTGGTGATGACCTACGATGGCTCGCGCTGGGCGAACGGTGTCAAGATCTACCTAGACGGTGAAGAGCAGAAGGTGAAGATTGCCATCGACGATTTGAACAGCGAAGGTGGTCCGAGGCGGTATCCTCTGCGGATCGGCGCCGGTGGTGGGCCGGAGAACCGGTTCCAGGGCAGCATCGACGAGGTGCGGATCTACAGGCGCGCGGTGTCAGCGGCGGAAGCCGCGATGCTGGCCGATCTCACCCCCGTCACCGAGATCGCGGGGCTGGCGGAGGACAAGCGAACTTCAGCCCAGGTCGCCAAGATTCGCGATTACTTCCTCGAACATGCGCTACCGGCAAACATCCGGGACGCCCGGACGCAGGTGATGGAGGCGCAGGAAGAACGAGACACATACTATCGAAGCCTCCCGACGGTCATGGTCATGGAGGAGATGCCGACACCGCGCGAGTCCCACGTGCTGATCCGCGGGCAGTACGACAAACCTGGCGACAAGGTCACCCCTATGCTGCCGGCGGCGTTAGCCTCGCCGATGGCCTATCCCCCGAATCGCCTGGGGCTGGCGCGCTGGCTCGCGAATCCCGCCAACCCGCTGATGGCACGGGTGACCGTGAATCGGTTCTGGCAGATGTATTTCGGCGCGGGGATCGTGAAGACGGCTGAGGATTTCGGGGCGCAGGGCGAGGCGCCCTCGCATCCGGAACTGCTGGATTGGCTCGCCACCGAATTTGTGCGGACCGGCTGGGACGTGAAAGGGCTCCAGAAGACCGTTGTACTGAGTGCAACGTATCGGCAGGCCTCGGGCATAACGCCGGACATGCTGGAGAAGGATCCTCAGAACGGTCTGCTGGCGCGCGGGCCGAATGTGCGCCTCTCGGCGGAGATCGTCCGGGACCAGGCGTTGGCGATCGCAGGGCTGCTGGTGGATAAGGTCGGAGGCCCCTCGGTCAAGCCGTACCAGCCGGAAGGACTGTGGAATGAGGTGGGAGGGGGGACTCCTTACGTACAAGACCATGGAGACTCGTTGTACCGCCGCAGCATGTATCTCTTCTGGAAGCGCACCGTTCCACCGCCGACGCTGGCGAACTTCGACGCCTCGAGCCGTGAGGCTCATGTGGTCAAACCCGTGGTGACCAATACGCCGTTGCAGGCGCTCAACCTGATGAACGATGTGACGTTCGTCGAAGCGGCGCGGGTGTTTGCGCAGCGCGTGATGAAGGAAGGCGGCACGAACCCCTTGCAGCGAATCGCCTACGCGTTTCGCCTGGCCACTGCACGGGCGCCGAAGCCCGCGGAGAGCTCGATCTTGGCGGATGCGTTTGGTCAGAATCTTGAACTGTTCAAAACCAAACCCGAGGCAGCACTCAAGTACGTGAGCCACGGCGAGTATCCGCGGGATCCCCAGCTGGACGTCGCCGAGTTGGCGGCCTATACCAGTGTGACGAGCTTGATCCTCAATCTCAACGAAACGGTGATGAAGGAGTAGCGATGGATCGGCGGCATTTCCTTGGGCGGGCTGGTGTGATTGGCGCTGCCGCGCTGACGGAGCTGCTCCAGTCCGACCTGCTGGCACAGACCACGGCACAAGGCCCGACCGGAGGACTGTCGGGGCTGCCGCACTTTGCGCCGAAAGCCAAGCGTGTGATTTATCTGTTCCAGGGCGGCGGGCCGTCCCAGCTCGATTTGTTTGATTTCAAGCCGCAGCTCGAGAAAACGCATGGCACCGATCTGCCCGACTCGATCCGCATGGGCCAGCGCCTGACCGGCATGACCGCAGGCCAGACGAGCTTTCCAGTGGCCCGCTCCATTTTTCAGTTCGCGCAATACGGGGCGTCGGGCGCCTGGGTGAGTGAATTAATGCCGTATACCGCCAGGATGGCGGACGACTTGTGTTTCATCAAGTCGCTGCATACCGAGCAGATCAATCATGATCCGGCGGTCACATTCGCCCAGACAGGCTTTCAGCTGGCGGGTCGGCCCAGCCTCGGGGCGTGGGCGACCTACGGGCTTGGGACGATGAACAGCGACTTGCCCGCCTTTGTCGTCATGATTACCGGCACCGGACAGCCCCTGGCAGAGCGGCAGTGGGGCACCGGCTTCATTCCGAGCCGGTATCAGGGGATCAAGTTGCGGTCAGTGGGCGACCCGGTGCTGTACATCTCGGATCCGGCGGGCTTCCAGAAATCCCAACGCGCACGCTTCATCGATGATCTGGAGAAACTGAACCAGCTCGAATTTGAGGCGGTGAATAATCCCGAGATCAGCACACGGATCGCGCAGTACGAAATGGCCTTCCGGATGCAGACGTCGGTGCCCGAACTGACCGACCTGTCGAAAGAGCCGGAGCACACCTACGAGCTCTACGGCTCCGATGCGCGAAAGCCCGGGACCTTCGCTGCGAATTGTCTGATGGCCCGGCGCCTCGCCGAACGCGGGGTCCGTTTTATTCAGCTGTATCATCGCGCCTGGGACCATCACGCCGGCCTGCCGAAAAACATCCGGACGGTGTCCCAACAGGTCGATCAGCCGTGCGCTGGGTTGATCCAGGATTTGAAAGAACGGGGCATGCTGGACGAGACGCTCGTCATCTGGGCGGGGGAATTCGGGCGCACGGTGTACTCGCAGGGTAAACTGACCGCGGAGGATTACGGGCGCGATCATCACCCGCGTGCCTTTACGATCTGGATGGCAGGCGGCGGCATCAAGCCCGGGATCACGATCGGGGCCACGGACGACTACGGGTACAACATTACGGAGGATCCCGTGCACATTCATGACTTGAATGCCACGATCCTGCGGTGCCTGGGGATCGATCACACGCGCCTGACCTACAAGTATCAAGGCCGTCATTTTCGGCTGACTGACATCGAAGGGCGTGTGGTCCAAAAGGCGGTGACCTTCGACGCGGACGGGTCTCTGTAATCTGCTTGACAGCCAATCCCGGCGGGTCTAGTGTCCTTTTCCACACCCTCAAAAACACTCGGTCGAAAGAATCCGATGCAGGAGAAGCATATGTCTGGATGTGGCGGTCGCCCACGGTCCCTCGCACTGTTAGCCACTCTGCTCTGTTCTATCAGTCTGTGTGTGCTGATGGCGCCATCGACGGTGTGCGCGCAGGGTCTC
>JANNJO010000183.1:0-9125 GCA_031395755.1 Acidobacteriota bacterium | reverse complement strand
AGTAGTCGGCAGTCGTCAGTCGGCAGTGATCAGTCTCAGTCGACAGTCATAAGTCAGTCAGCCGTCAACCGCTGACCCAGGAGCTGTGGACTATCCGACGGCTGACTGAGCCTGGATACTGCTGACTGGGACTGACGACTGACGACCGAAGACTGACGACTAGGGCGCCTGCTTCAACAGCGCCGTCGCCTGCTGAGCATCGGCCGATGTCGGATCGAGGTCGATGACGCGAGTCAGGTGACGAGAGGCGGCGGCGCGATCGCCGCCGGCTGTGGCAAGCGACGCCAGTTTCATCAGCGGCCTCGTCCAGGCGACGTCGGCCGCGGACGCCTTCTGATACCAGCCCTGCGCTTCGGCCGCATGGCCCTGGGCTTCCTTCGCGGCGCCCATCGCGAAGAGGCCATTCGCATCCTGCGAGTCATCCTTCAGGATTTCCTGAAACGCGGCCTCGGCTTCTGCGTATGACTTCTGAGCCAGGTGTGCATTTCCAATCTGCAGGTTGACCAGCGTCAGCGCGGGTGCCTTGGCCTTGATCTCGCGATAGGCTGCAAGGGCCTGATCGTAGCGGCCTTCGTCGAACAGCGCCGCCGCCGACGCGAGTTGCGCCGACAGCGACTTCGAATCGACGCCGGCCAGCGCCCCGAAGGCCTCCGGCGACTCGCGCCGCTCGAGCTTCACGTCCAGGTTCGGGGCGGGTCCCGTCAGGCGAATCGCCAACGGAATCGTCAGCGGCTGAAAACCTGGCGCCTCGAAAGTGATGCGCCAGTCGCCCGACCGCGTCACGACGAACACGAATCGGCCGCGGTCATCGGTGGCGGTGGTCAGCGAGACCGGTGCGCTGGTCGTGCCCGTCCCGCCCGCTGCCGCCCGGACGATCGCGCCGCGGATGGTTCCTCGGGTCTCGTCCCTCACCACGCCCCCGATGCGATTGGTCTGCGCCAGCGCAGGCACCGCCAGCGTGAGGGTGGCCATAGCTGCCGCAGCTTTCCAGAGGTTTGCCATGGGGGGAGTATACGGGTACGGGGAGGCAAGCAGGCAAGGGAAGCGGGAAGAGGGCAAACTTAGTTCGCCGCGCGCGCGCAGCGTGGCAGGGCTGACGGCGGTCGCGCTACGCCTCGCTGCTCGAGAACCTTGGGCTGGCGTTTCGCCAGTAGAAGTGCGATACTTCCCCCCTCAATTTCCCTTAAATTGCTTTGATTCCATAGCGTTCGAGGAGAATCCATGACTGCAAGACGGATCGTGTTTGCCATGCTGGCGATCGCATCCCTGACGATCGGGATTTACGCGCAGGGCGGCGGAGCGCAAGGCGGAGGAGCGGGGGCTCCCGCGCAGGGCGGCGGCCGTCGTGGCGGCGGTGGACCCGCAGTGATGACGCCCGGCGTCCTTATCGAGGGCGCATGGGGCCAGGCTCCTGTACCAGTCGATTCGCGCGGCTGGGGATGGATGTCCAAGTCATATGTCAGTCCGAGCTCGAGGCCGCTTTGGAACCAGGCCAAAGAAGAACTCTTTCAAGATAAGAAGGTCACCAGCGTCACGATTTCCTCGTTCAATGCTGAGCAATATTGCGAGACACGAAAGCACTGGGACTATGTGTGGTTTGAGATGCAGCACGCTACCCTGTCGTTCGCGGAAGTTCAGAAGATGATCGCCGCCTGCCCTGGGGTCAAGGGAGCGGCTCCCATGATCCGCATGCCGGATGCTTTGGAAGCAAACATCCAGAAGGCGACGGACCTGGGCGTGATGGGCATTATTGTGCCGACTGTTGACGACGCGCTCGAAGCCCGAGATGCGGCCCGGTTCTCGCGCTATCCGCCATTCGGGCGCCGGAGCTCAGGCGGTAATACAGCTGGTCAGTTCTGGTCGGACGCCCCCGGCGGCTACCGTCAGACCATCAATGACAATTTCCTGGTCGTGGTAATGCTCGAGACGATGGAAAGCATCATCAACGCCGACGAAATCGCCAGCACGTTCGGGCTTGATGTCGTGATTCAGGGAAACAGCGACTTGTCCCAATTCTCCGGGTGGAGTCAGACCGACGCGAGGTATAACCACCTGCTGACCCTCAGCCGCAACGCGACCCTGAAAGCCGGAAAGTACTGGGGCAATGCCGGACAACAGTATTTGACCGGTCATCCGTTGAGCGAGGACACTCGTTTCGTGCAGAACGGTCCGTCGAACGACGGGTTCGCCTTCCCGCAGCGCGGTCGCGGAGCGTCAGAAGCAGCGGAGCCGGTCATCGGCGTGCCGGGCGGCGAGCAGCCCACCGGGGCCGGCCGTGGCGCGGGGCGCGGCGGACGGGGGCAGTAGCGACAATCAATAGTCGCTAGTCGACAGTCCAGAAGTCAGGCCGTCGCGGAGAGATCGCGGCGGCCCTTCTTATTCAGTAATAATCGTCAATCAGGGAGGCACAAGTGAAGACAAACCAATACGCGACGTTCGGAGCAGCCGCGCTCGCAGCCATCGTTCTCGGCACCGGTACGCTTGCGGGGCAGGCACCCGCGTCAACCGTCGGCCACAATCACATCGGGCACGTGATGACGATGTGGAAGGACACGCCGAATACGCAGGGGTTCCTGCCGACGGCAGCTGCGGAAGCGAAGGTTGCAGCCACTCACGCCGGCCTTGCCGCGAAGTCGCCGGACAATCTGGACTCGATGAAAATGCACGCCGGGCACGTCCTGCACGCGCTCGACCCGAGCGTTGAGATGAAGGGACCGGGCGCCGGCTACGGTCTCAAGAAATCCGCTGCAGGCGCGCTGCAGCACGTACAGCTCCTTGGGAAGACAGAAGGCGTATCGAAGAACATCATGACCCACTCAGGCCACGTTTCCGCGTCCCTCGAGGACGTCGTGCAGTGGACCGATGCGGCCATTGCCACGGCGCAAAAGATTCGCGCCGCGACGACCGCGGCGGCTGCCGCTCCGCTCGTGACCGAGCTCGTCCAGCAAACCACCGCGATCACCGGCGGCATGGATGCGAACAAGGACGGAAAGATCGGCTGGCAGACCGGCGAAGGCGGTCTCGAGCAGGCCCAGATGCACATGGGCTTCATGATGAAAGGCGAAGGACTCTAGTCCATCGTCCATCGTCGATTCTCAAAGGGCCGCTGAGAGAGATTCTTGGCGGCCTTCTTTTTTTGGGCGGTTGCCGATTCATACGCGCCGCCGGTCCGCTTAATCATCTCGAGCGTGATGCTGCGAAGCAGCTTGAACAAACGCAGAGAATGGATCTGCGCCGGCGGTACGTCCAGGCTTACATCTGATAGAGCATCAGGTAGACGATGACGCCGGTCACCGACACGTACATCCATGTCGGAAAGGTCCACTTCGCGATGCGCTTGTGCTCGGGATACTGGCCGCGCAGGCCGCGCGACAAGGTTGAGATGGCCATCGGCAGAATCGCGGCGGCAAGAATGACGTGCGAAATCAGGATGGCGAAGTAGACGATGCGGATGGGTCCGTGACCGGCGAACGGACGCGAGCCCACGTTCGCGTGGTAAATCAGGTAGGAAATCAGGAACAGCGTCGACGATCCGAAAGCGCCGAGCATCGCGTTGCGATGCGCGGCGATCTGCCGACGGCGGATCAGCGCGTAACCAATCAAGAGGAAGATACCTGAGACCGCGTTCAGCGTGGCATTGACCGTGGGCAGAATGGTGTAGTCGATCATCACGTCCGATCGGCGATGAGCAGCGCCCACAGCAGCGGCAGATACGTGATCGATCCGAGAAACAGCCGCCGCGCGCGCTCGTTGGTGCGCCTCATCGCGAACGAGACCGCGAGCACCAGCAGCGCGAGGCCCCCCAGGATCGCGCCCAGTGCGTAGACCGGGCCGCTCATCCGAAGAAAATACGGCGCGAGGCTGATGGGAACGAGCGCGAGCGAAAACAGCACCGCATGGCGCCCTGTGCTCTTGCCGTCAGGCTCGACGACCGGCAGCAGTGGAAACCCTGCGCGCCCGAAATCCTCGCGATAGAGCCACGCGATCGCCATGAAATGCGGGATCTGCCAGACGAATACGATCGCGAACAGGGCCCAGGCTTCCGGCGTGAGCGCCCCGCGGGCGGCCACCCAGCCGATCATCGGCGGCAGGGCGCCTGGCACTGCGCCGACCAGCGTCGCGAGCTGCGAGCGGCGCTTCATCGGCGTGTAGACGGCGTTGTAGGAGATCAGCGTCAGCAACGTCAGAAACGCCGCGAGCAGATTTGACGTTGCCGCCACGATGGCGAGGCCGATGGCGGACAGGACGAGCGAAAAAATCATCGCCTCGGTCGTCGTGATTCGCCGGGCTGCCAGCGGCCGCATCCGCGTCCGCCACATCAGGCTGTCGGTCTCGCGCTCATAAATCTGGTTCAGGCCCGCGGCTCCGCCCGCGACGAGCGCGATGCCGATGACGGCTTCCACCAGCTTCGCGATCTCCAGGCCCGGGCCGGCCCCGAGGTAGTAGCCCACCGCCGCGGTCACGACGACGAGAAAATTCAGGCGTGGCTTGGTGAGCGTTAGAAAGTCGGCGAAGCGCTGGGATGTCGAGCCAGCGGCTAAAGGGTACGCGGCGGCGTCCTTCACGCGCGGGCCCCCGAGCGATCCAGGCGGGAAGCCATCGGGCGGCGCACGCGGACGGCGGCCGCGGCGGTGTCGTTGAACCGCACCCGATGCGACCTCAGCGTGAGCACGAGGGCGGTCGCCAGCGTCAGCGCGCCGATCACGACGTGCGCCGTGTTGATGCCGACGTTCTTCTGCGACCAGATGACGAACGCGCCGAGGGTCACCTGAGCGAGCACGAGACTCGAGAGCAGCATCGCGGGCCTGCGAAGCTCCGGGCGCGCCGGGTGGTGATACCACACGTGGCCCACGGTGGCAGCGATGGCGATCGTCACGATCAGCGCGCCCACGCGATGCGCGTAATGAATCGCGATCGGTGCCGTCCATTCCGGCGGCAGCCATCCGCCGAACACCAGCGGGAAATCCGGAATCGCCAGCCCGGCGCCCGAGTGCCGCATCGTGGCGCCGATCAGAATCTGAAGATAGATGGCGGCGGTGGTCGTCGTCGCAACCAGGCGCAGCATGCGGTCATCGATCGGATCCGCTTGTGGTTCGGTCCATCCCCGCGAGGTGAACAGCGCAATGGCAATCGTGAGGCAGAAGAAAATCTGCGCAAGGCCGGCGTGCGCCGTCGACACGGGTGTGGGCAGGAAATAGAGCACGGTGATGCCGCCGAGCAGCCCCTGCAGACACACGGCGGCCAGCGCCGTGAAGCCGAGCGTGCGCATCCAGCGCCGCGGCTCCGCCTTCCAGATCCACAGCGTAAGCACGATGGTGAGAAACCCGACGCCGCTTGCGATCAGCCGGTGGCCGTGCTCGTAGAGGATCCCGCCCACCATGTGCTTCATGGGGAACGTGAACATATTCCAGCCGTAGCTCGTCGGCCAGTCAGGCACCGCGAGGCCCGAGCTGGTGCTCGTCACGAGTCCACCGGCAACAATTAAGAGGACTGTGGCTACGGAGACGAATTTCGCGTAACGGTGAAGCCACATGGGGTGGGGCCTGAAGACTTCCGGCTTCGGGCTCCCGGCCAGAAGCCAGGAGCCCGGAGTCTGGAGCCTGTTGCGTTAGTTCGCCGCGCCGGCGGCCTTGAACGTGAAGTTGGCGTCCGACTTCGAGTCCTTCGCGGCAACCGTGATGCTCTGCGTCTGCGTGCCGAGGCGCTCGTGCCACGCCGCCAGCGTATAGGTGCCGGGCGGCAGGTTTGGAATGCTGAAGCTGCCATCGGCCTTGCTGACCGCGAAATAGGGGTGATCGAGCACGCCCACCGACGCGTTCATCCACCCGTGCACGTCGCACTTGAAGGGGACGACCACATCGGCTTCCTTCGCCGTGAACGTATGCGTCGTCTTCATGCCCTGGATCGGCTGGGCGGTGTTGAACTCGGAGTTCGTTTTCGGCATCGCGTGGATGTTGTGCAGCGTCGGATCGTTGTTGACGATCTCGATCGGCTGGCCGACCTGAACGCCGAACACGTGCGGCACGTAGCGGCAGCCCTTCTGATCGAGCACCACGGCGGCGGTGGGTGCCGGGAACGAGCCGGAGAGGCCGCTCTGGACATACACGAACACGTTGCCGAGCGAGCCGCCCTCGCCGACGTAGGTTTCCTGCGTCGGGCTCTGTCCCTTAGTTGCGGCGACGCACGCCGGGTCGGCGTTCATGCGGATGGGCTGATTGGCCGGCAAGGCGCCCTCGAAGGTGATCTTGCCAGCAACGGTCGCGGCATTCGCCGGATCGACCGTCGTGGCCGGCGCTGCGGTCTCTGTGGTCGGCGCGGGTGCGGGCTGGCTGCCGCCGCCGCAAGCCGCTACGCCAAGGGTCATGATGAAAGGTAGCGCGAGAAGTCTTGGATGCATCGAAACTCTCCTGAACGTGAAGAACGGCGAAATTGGTACCGCTACGGGGATTCGAACCCCGGTCCCGTGGCTGAGAACCACGTGTCCTGACCCCTAGACGATAGCGGCCCCGATCTCAAAAAAAAGTAGCCTAGAACATCTAATGGTAGTCTGCCGCTCGCGGTAGGGTCAACTCTCGCCGGCGCGCGGAGCCCCGCTTGCACCGCACCAGACTCCGCATATAGAATCGCCGCACAATTCAGCTTTTCTTAAAGGAGTCACGCAGTTGGATAACGTGACCACAGCGGGACACACACCAGTCGGCACCCACACGCATGGACATGACGCCCATGCGCAGGCGCATCACCACGAACAGAGCTTCGTCACAAAGTGGATCTTTTCGCAGGACCATAAGGTCATCGGGCTCCAGTACACCATCACGAGCCTGCTCTTTCTGCTGTTCGGATTCGGCTTGATGGCGCTGATGCGCTGGCAATTGGCGTTTCCGGGAGCGCCCATTCCCGTCATCGGCAGCTTCCTCGGCGTGCTCAACGCGCCTGGCGGCATCATGCTGCCGGAGTTCTACAACCAGCTGGGCGCCATGCACGGCACCATCATGGTGTTCCTCGGCGTCGTACCCCTGGCGGTGGGCGGCTTCGGCAACTACGTGATGCCGCTCATGCTCGGCGCCCCCGATATGGCGTTCCCCAAGCTCAACATGGCGAGCTACTGGGTGTACTTCATCGGCGGCTGCGTCATGCTGGCCAGCTTCTTCATGCCGGGGGGCGCAGCGCAGTCGGGATGGACGTCCTATCCCCCGCTCTCCGTCATCACCGCCACCAACGGGCAGACCTGGTGGCTGATCGGCATGATCTTCCTGATCACCTCATCGCTGCTGGGGTCGGTCAACTTCATCGTCACGATCATCCAGCTTCGCGCGAAGGGCCTCGGCTTCTTCAGGCTGCCGTTCTTCGTCTGGGCGCAGTTCGTGACCAGCTTCCTGCTGCTGCTCGCGTTTCCGCCGCTTGAAGCGGCCGGCGTCCTGCAGTTGATGGACAAAGTGGCGGGCACGAGCTTCTTCCTGCCGAGCGGCCTCGTCGTCGGCAACAAGGTGGTCGAAGTGTCAGGCGGCGGCAACCCGCTGCTGTGGCAGCACCTGTTCTGGTTCCTCGCGCACCCTGAGGTGTACGTGCTGATTCTGCCGGCGATGGGCATCGTCGCCGAGATCATCGCGAACAATACGCGCAAGCCGCTGTGGGGCTATCGCGTGATGGTGTACGCCATCATCTTCCTCGGCTTCATGTCGTTCATCGTGTGGGCGCACCACATGTTCATGACCGGCATGGGCACGACGATGAGCTCGTTCTTCCAGACGACGACGATGATCATCTCGATCCCGTCGGTCATCATCCTCAGCGCGCTGTTCCTGTCGCTCTATGGGGGATCGATTCGCTACAACACGCCCATGCTGTTCGCCCTGGCGTTTCTACCGATGTTCGGCATCGGCGGGTTGACCGGCCTGCCGCTCGGGCTCGCACCGAGCGACATCCATCTGCACGACACGTACTACGTCATCGGGCATTTCCATTACGTGGTCGCTCCGGGGACCATTTTCGCGCTGCTGGCGGGCATCTATTACTGGTTCCCGAAGGTCACGGGACGGCAGATGAACGAAGTGCTCGGGAAGATTCACTTCGTCGGATCGTTCATCTTCATCAACGGCGTCTTCTTCCCGATGTTCATCCAGGGGCTCTACGGCGTGAACCGCCGGCTGTATGACGGCGGCGTGCAGTACGCGCACGCGCAGCCGGTCCTGCACTGGAACCAGTTCATGTCGTACGCGGCATGGGGGCTCATGCTGTTCCAGGTTCCGTTCATCTTCAATTTCTTCTGGAGCATCTGGAAAGGCAAGCCAGTGGGCGCCAACCCCTGGAAGGCGACCACGCTCGAGTGGACGGCGACCACGTCGCCACCGCTCGCGCACGGCAATTTCGAGACGACGCCTGAGGTGTATCACGGGCCGTACGAGTACAGCGTGCCCGGTCGCTCGCAGGACTTCACTCCGCAGAATCAGAAGGACTAGGGAGACCGCATGGAGATTCCATACACAGTTGAGGTCCGGCCGGACACCGGGCTGTCGAACGGCAAGCTCGGCGTCTGGCTCTTCCTCGCGTCGGAAGTCATGCTGTTCGCGGCGCTGTTTTCTTCCTACATCCTGCTTCGCGTCGGCTCGACCGAATGGCCGAGGGGAGCTGAAGAGCTCAGCGTTCCGATGGCGTTCCTCAACACGGTCGTCCTGATCACGTCGTCTGTGACGATGGTCATGGCGTGGGCGTCGCTGAAGATGAACGACTTCGGCAAGTTCCGCATGTATCTGGGGGCGACGATCCTGTTGTCGTTCGTGTTCCTCGTGGTGAAGTACTTCGAGTATTCCCATCACCTTCACGCAGGCGAAGGGCCGTGGTACAACACGTATTACGCGATCTACTTCACGATCACCGGGCTGCACGGCCTGCACATTGTCGGCGGCATCGTTGTGAATTCCTATCTGCTGGGACCGGGCGCGAGGATGTGGAAGACACAGAAGGAGCGGTTCACCAACCGGATCGAAATCGCAGGCTTGTACTGGCACTTCGTCGACCTGGTGTGGATTTCCCTCTTCCCGGTTCTATATCTTTTGTCGGTCCGCCTGACGGCGCACACTACGGGAGGGTTCGATGGACGCGCACGCTGCTGACGATATCCGGAG
>JANNJO010000178.1:0-4256 GCA_031395755.1 Acidobacteriota bacterium | reverse complement strand
GGTGACAAAGGTCGTATCCGTCGATTCGACAAGCGGCCCCACAATCGAGCCGCCCCGAACGCGCTGTCCCCCAATAGCGATGTTGCGGTAGTAAGACCGCAATAATTGCTCGAACTCTTCGCGATAGAGCTCGCGCACATGATACGTATTCCTGTTGCCAAGGATTTCCGAGTACTCGTGGCGCTCAGGGTTGGAGATAACGAGAAGCCCATCGGCACGAAGGACGCGACGGATCTCCCGCATCATGTCCCCCTGGAAGCGAACATGTTCGACCGTTTCAAAACTCACGACCATATCGACCGAGCGATCCGGCAATGGGATCGCTTCGCACGCCCCCTCCTTGAACTGCAGGTTCGGTCGAATGTAACGGGCCGAGGCGTGAGCAACGGCGTCCGGAGCGATGTCGACTCCGACTACGTGCGCAGCAACAGTCGCGAGGAGATCCGACCCGTACCCTTCGCCGCAGGCAATATCGAGAACACGCTTGTCATGCGACAGCTCTCTGGCAATCAGGTAACGATGCAGGTGCTCCAGGCGGATATTTCCTGTGACCTGAGGCAGGTACCGTTCCCCGGTCCACTCCTGCCGCTTCTTGTCCTCGGGGCTCATCGTCTTTGTGGCAAGTCGCCGCAGCCTAGCACGCCATGGAATCCGGGGCAAGAATTCGGAACGGAATTCGGAACGGAATGAGGGCTCAGCACGTATTCGCCGGTCAAGTCGACCTGGCAACGATCCCCAGGCCTGCCGGAAAGCGGAACGGCACCAACTCGCAACTCAGGAATCCTGCACTTATGACAAGAGCCCAGACGTCGGCTCCGAACTCTGTGTGTACGAGCATGCCGGGATCCTCTGACCCCTCGCATCCGTGATAACTCGCCGGCAAGGTTGTACGACTGCGGCTGAGCCGTCCAACCACAACAGGCACGGTAAACACCAGGCCTCCCCGATCATCCAAGACGCGGCGGCACTCCTTTAATCCTTTCAGGGGATCAGCGACATGCTCCAGCGTATCGGAATGGATAACGATGTCAAACGCGCCATCAGGAAATGGCAGACTCGTCATATCGCACTCGGGGTACGAAGCCAGTGTGTGCCCCGGCAACCGCCGAAGGATCGAATGCAGCGAGCCCGCTTCGTTGATCTCCAGCGCCCGCAGGCTCGCCTGGCCAGGAGCCGATACAAAATGGGTCAACGGCCCGTCGGAGTCTCCTAAACGCATGATGGCCCGAGCGAGTGCAATTGAGCGGACATTCGATCCGCACGTAACACATTGTGTCCCTTGCTGTATATCGATGTAGCGCGACTCGTCTTCGGACAGGCCCCAGGCCGACACCAGTGCCGGCCACAGCACAGGGACGTGTTTGAATTCACGGCCTCCACATACGTGACAGAACTCAACGACTTCCGATTCGTGCATTGGCTTTTCCGATCACTCTCCCTGGCAAACGTCAGGTTCGATACGCGAGAAGCTGGTTGACGGCATGCTCGCGGCTCAACCAGTTGGAACGGGCAGGCTGACCTGTCACCTGTTCGGTGAAGGCCATGATGTCGCGAGCCACGTCCGGCCAGCGTCGCGGCGCCCCTGAGATCGCTGCGCCGAGCGGCTCTTCCTGAACGGCCTCGCCATGAAAGAGCCGTCCGAGAATGTCCGCCAGCTCATCGCGGCGAGTGAACGCGATCAGCCGCCCCGTTGAGCAGCGCGCCGCGATCTCGTCGAGCAACTCGGACTTCCGGGCGATGAGCGTTTTCCCGAGGGCAAGGGCGGTCACGATCGGGAACCCGAAACCCTCGTAGAGAGAGGGAAAGATCACGAACCGCGCCTCGGCATACAAGCAACCGACATCGTGCTCCGACAGGCTTCCGGCCCGATGGACACGCAGGTACGGCGTCTCGCTGAGCTGCGGACCGAGCGACACGACAGGCCTGAACGGGAAGACGGTCGAAAGCAGCTCGATCGTCCGAACGGCATCCTTGTGATCGAGCTCGTTGCCGACCACCAGCATGTAATCGGACGTGGCTGTCGTTGTCGCACGACGGTCCACATAGTCGGCAGGGTCGAACGGGTAATGACAGACCGTTCGCGGCGCTTCAGCGGCGCGGCCGAACCGCGCGAGAAAGCGGCGCTCGGTGAACGCGGAATCGAAGAGCAGGCCGTCGGCATGATCCGCCAGAAAGCTCCACGTGCCGTCGAGGCGCCGCGGCGGCGGATAGACGACGTCCCACGAGATCGTGTCGAGCACGAAGTACATGTTGAACAACGCGACCTGGTGAAGGTCGATCATCTCCTGGATGTGCCACGGCTGCGAGAGTCGCAACGCTGCCGTGAACGGCGCACGCGGAACGGTTGTCGTCAGCTCCCAGCCCGGCCACGATTTCCCGAGGCCGTGAAACGGTATCGCCGAGGGTTGCACGAGGACAGAGACCTCCCAGGGCGGCGACAGACGATGAAGCGCCTCCACACAGCCGAGCACGGCACGACTCGTTCCATTGTGGAGCGCGCCCACGTTACGGATGTCCAGCAGCAGCGACCCTCTTCGTTCTCCCCCTACCGTACGGTGGACATGGGCGCTGAGCCGTTCGAACCGTTCGTTGGACTCCGCCCTGAACTCTTCCCATCCCCTGTTCAACTCCGGCGTGAGCTGGTGCAGGAGCGCCTCATCACTTGGGAGGACGGCAGGGCCAGGCCGGCGCCGATCGTCACACGAGACGCCGCAGATTCCCATCACGGCCCGGTTCGAGAGGACCGTCCGATAACCACACCGCCTGGCGCACGAAAGGTAGTGCAGAATCGCCCCCGGCAGGCTCGCGAAGCGTGTGTCCAGCGTCCCGAACTCCCCAACGATCTCCGGCGGGAACAGCAGGCTCGACTCGAACAGCTCTGGACATATCTCGACCTCGGCCACGTCGGCCACGTCGGCCAGCGCGCGCCGGGGAATCCAGGGTCCCGCGGCCAGGCCGCTGCGCGACGGTCTCCTGAAGCAACAGCCGTCGGCGCAACGAATCCTCGCGGCCGCGCAGCCGAACATCGGATCTCGCTCGAGGCTCTGCCGCATGGCGAAAACGGCCTCGTCGGACGCCTCCACACGCCCATGCAGCAGCAGCAATGAGGCTCCATCTTCCGCCGCGCGGCGCATCGCCTCGCTGCAGGCGGCGATCGCCGAGCTCGATGGCAGAAGCGTCCATCCCAGGGACGAGACAGCTTTCGACAGGGCCGGCACGGTACCGGGGCGCACCACGCACGTCACCCGCCGCGCGCGAGCCGTAAATCGATCGGGGTGGGGCCATGCTTCCTCAGTGCGGCGGCCGACTTCGCCATCGGCCGTGAGGTCGATGAAGATGTCCATCGGCCGATCGAAGAGGCGGCTCATTTGACCCGGCGGTCCCAAAGCTCGCGGACGTGTACCAGGAGGTCTGCGTAGACCGTTTGCGGCGATATGGCGTGCTCGATGACCTGCCGTTCCGCTGGAGAGAAAGTCTCTTCGCGCTGTGTCGTCAGGCGCGTGACCACCCGGCTTCCGAATTCAAACCAGTCATGCGCCACGTCGCACAGATCCTTGACATCTTGAGAGAGGCCGTCGACGCCGGTAGGCCAGGTCACGATCGGACGCAGATGGCTCAGCGCTTCGATCGTCTTGATCTTGACGCCCGTTCCGGCGAGCGCGGGATTAATGACCACCCGCGCGCTTCGATACGGTGCCGCGAGATCCGCCACGAGTCCAAGCACCCGCACGCCGGACGGCACGCTCGGGATCGCCTTGCTGACCGGCCCGGCCACGAGCAGCTCGGCATCGGGTACGTCCTTCTGGATGGCGGGCCATGCAAATCGCAGGAAGTCGCGGAGACCCAGCACGTTCATCGGGTTGGCCGACGCGACGTACAGAACGCGGTGCCCATCCGGGAGGCGGGGATGACCCACGAGATCGAAGTCTATCCCCGCGGTGACGACCGTGCGCGTGGGTATGAGGCGCTGCAGTATTTCCCGCTCCTCGTTCTGGATGGCGATGACGAGGTCGGCGAGCTCGAGCCGTCGCGCCTCTTCCTCGGGCTCGAGCCAGTAGTCGCGGATGCCGTGCCGAATGACCTTGTCTTTCTTGCTGCAAAAGACGTCGATGGTGTCGAGGACTTTGATCGCACGCGTATCCAGAAGCGGCAGCACGCGGGACATCCAGACGTACTCTGCGAACAGGACGTAGTTGCCGAGGACCGAATGCAGCCTGAGGACCGTGGCGATCGCCGCATCGGAGCAATACGTGCGA
>JANNJO010000141.1:0-2374 GCA_031395755.1 Acidobacteriota bacterium | reverse complement strand
GACGATCACCATCGGGGCGGGCACGCAGGCGGCGAAGAGCGTGGTGTTCGTCGGCGACGAGACCTTGTCCATCGCCGGCGGCAGCCTTTCCTCGGTCAACGGCTCGACGCTGCTGAACGGAACGCTGGCGATCAACGGCGGCACGCTCACCGGAGCCGGGCCGTGGCAGGTGAAGTATCTGAACGTCAGCTCCGGCGCCATCAATACTTCCGGCAACGTCGACGTGAGCACGACGATGAACTGGTCCGGCGGTTCCATCGGCGGCACGGGAACACTGACCACGGCCGTGGCCTCCACCAGCACTTTGTCCGGCGGCACGAAGACGCTTGCCGGAATATGGCAGAACAACGGCATCGCGAATTGGACGGGCGGACATATCGACCTGAGCGCGGCGGGCGCAGTGCTCAGGAATGCGTCGGGAGGCCAGTTCAACGCCACCACCAGCCTGATCACGGGGGATGACATCCTCGGCGGCAGCGGCCTGTTCCTCAATCAGGCGGGCGCCACGTTCACGGTGGCGCCCGGCAGCACGGCGGGCGACATCACCATGCTGGCCGACTTCCAGAACGACGGAACGGTCAACATCAATTCAACCGCCTTCGACCTGCACCGCAACGGAGTGCACAACGGCACGTTTACGATTCCATCGGGTGCGCTGCGCTTCCGCGACTCTGGCAGCAATTCGTTCTCGGGCCCGTCCTCTATCAGCGGCGCGGGGCTGGTGGAAGCGTTCAATACGCCCAGCGTCAACATCAACGGCACTTACAACGTCGGCAGCACCACCGCCTCCGGCGGCACGCTCAACTTCAACGGCGGCACCAAGACCACTGGAACCCTGACGATGGCCGGCGGTGCCGTCAACGGCACCGGCGGCCTCACAGTCAACAGCGCCTACAGCCGCACGGGCGGCTCGATCAATCTTGGCGGCCCGCTTTCGATCACGCAGACGACGGGCGATCTGGTGGTCAATGGCCCGGTCACCGCCAACGGCATTTCGCTCGTGGCGACAGCCGGATCTGTCACCAGTGCCGGCGCCATCATCCTCGGCGGCCTTGGCGGGTTGACGCTCAGCGGCGGCGGCCCGACCGGGGACGTGGTGCTGACCAACGCAGTCGTGTCGAGCCTGGCCCTCACCAGCGTGTCCGGCCGGGATCTCAAGTTGATCAGCACGTTCGGGCCGGCGCAGCTGCGGGGCGGGAGCATGAACGTCAACATGACGCAGGACGTGATCGTCACCGGCAGCGCAACCAGCTTTGCGGTCGTGGACACGCTCAGCGGCGCCCAGACGATTGCAGCCGGACGCCACATCACCCTGACGGCCGGCGGCGGCGGGCTGGTCAACGACGCGGGCCTAAGGGCCGTTGGCGGGCTGCAGACGGTTTCCGCCGGGAACACCCTATCGCTGACCGGGGGAGCGGGGGGCGACGACAATTTCGCCTTCGTCGGGGGAAATACGGGCCAGTCGATCACCGCGGCATCTATTCAGCTGACGGGCGGAAGCAATGGCGCCGGCGCGCTGGGCAACAGCGCCGAGATAAACCAGCTTGGGTCCGGGTTCTCGCAGACGATCAACGTGACCGGCGGCGGCGCGCTTACCCTGCAAGGCGGCACTGGAAACCGCAACCGTGCCGTCATCTGGAACGACGGCACGAGCCAGACCATTAATTTTCCCGGCAACGGCGCGCTGACGATGGCCGGCGGCAGCGGCGGCTACGGCAATTCGGCGCTGATCAGCAATATGAATGGCGGTACCCAGACCATCCAGGGGTCCGCGGGCATCACCTTCGCCCCCGTCATTACGCTGCAGGGCGGCGGGCCGGGCGGCATTTTCAACAACGGCAATGAGGCGGCCATCGAGGGGTACCTGGCAACACAGAATATCTACGCTTCCAGCCTGACACTTGCGGGTGGCACCGGGCTCGAGTCCGTCGCAGTGATCGGAGGCGAGGGCGTGCAGACGCTCACTGTCAGCGGCCTCACGCAACTTACCGGCGGCAGCGGCACGGATGCGGCTGCGGCGATCGTCCATGACAGCGCTTCCGGCAACATCACTCTGAACTCGACCGGAGGCGTAAATCTGCAGGGCGGCACCGGCGCGGCGAGCAGCTTTGGCGCGTTTGCGTTGATCGGCAACCCGGGCAGCAACACCGTCAACGTGTCGGTGACCAGTGGCGGCGGCGACATCAGCCTGGCTAAAGGGGCGAGCGGTGGCATGGCCGACGCTTTCATCGGTTCCGGCAGCGGAGCCGGTACCGTGCTGCCGAACGCAAACGCGCTCAACCTGAATAACGGCGTGGTGAAGACGACGAGCGGCCTCACCCTCACCAGCGGCGGCCCGACGGGGATCGGCTCGGGCGGCTTCGTTGGCGCGGGC
>JANNJO010000104.1:0-7560 GCA_031395755.1 Acidobacteriota bacterium | reverse complement strand
CTTCGCGTCTCCCCTGCCACCGACAGATGCACTCGTTCGTGCTGCGCCGCGACGGCGTGTCTCCCACTGACCCGGCCGCACAGGAACACGACCTGATACTGATGATTCAGCTCGGTAGCGAGCGACTGCGAACGCTGATTCCACCCAAGACGATCGAAGTGCCCCTTCGGGACCGCATCAAGCCTGGCGTCCGGGTCCTCTTCGTCGGCATCAACCCGGGAATCCGCTCAGCAGAGACCGGCCATCACTTCGCCGGCTTCTCGAATCGATTCTGGAAGCTGCTCACCGACTCCAGGCTCGTGCCGGAGCCGGTCGACTGGCGATCGGACGACCGCCTGCCGGAGTGGGGCTTCGGCATCACCAATCTCGTGCCGCGTGAGACGCCGGGCATCGACACACTCACCCGCCAGGAGTGCCTGGCAGGGATCGACGTGCTGCGCCGAAAAGTGCGGCGTTTCAAGCCGGAGATCGTGGCATTTGTCGGCGTGTCGCTGTACAGGTGGGTGTTTCCGACGAAGAAGCCCGTAAGCCTGGGCCTGCAGCGCGACACGCTCGAGGGGGCCCGGGTCTTCGTGCTGCCGAATCCCAGCGGCCGCAACGCGAATTTCTCGTACGGCGAAATGCTGGCGGCCTTTCGGACGCTCCGGCGTAGACTGGAATAACGGAGGCAAATATGCGCGCCCTGGTTCGTGTGTTGTTGATGGTCGCGGTGGCGGCCATCGTTCCGACGTCATTGCTCTGGGCTCAGGCCGAAGAGCGAACCGTCTTCGTCACTGTCCTGGATAAATCCGAGGCCACGGTCCCCGGCCTGTCGGCAAGCGAGTTCATCGTCCGCGAGGACGGGATGACCCGCGAAGTTCTCCGCGCATCGACCGCGACGGAGCCGCTGCAGATCGCGCTGCTCGTCGACACAAGCCAGGCCATTGAGGAGCACGTCCTCGACCTGCGGACATCCTTGCGCGAGTTCTTCAAGCAGATGGGCGGCAAGCACGAGATTGCGCTGATCGGCACCGGGGAGCGTCCGACGGTGCTGGTGGACTACACGCGCGATATCGCGCGCCTGGAGAAAGGGCTCGGCGGCCTCTTCGCGCGGCAAGGAAGCGGCACCTATTTAATGGAATCCATCATCAGCGCCAGCGACGGCCTTCGGCGCCGGAAGGCGACGCGACCCACCATCGTCAGCATCACCGCCAGCGGCCCTGAATTCAGCGAGCAGCACCATGACAACGTGCTCGAAAAGCTGCGCGAGTCCGGCGCGGCTCTGCATTCGCTCGTGCTGACAAAGCCCGGCGTCATGCGAAACGACCGCGAAGGCCGGGAGCTTGAGCTTTCGCTCGCCGATGGCACGAAGATGACCGGCGGCCGGCGCGACGATCTCCTCACCGGCATGGCGCTGCCCGACCGCCTCAAGGTGCTTGGCAACGAGCTGAACAGCCAATACCAGGTCACCTACGCGCGGCCTCGCACGCTGCTTCCGCCGAAAGCCATGGAGGTCGGCGTCAAGCGGCCTGAGCTCAGAGCGCGTGCGCGGCGCTGGCCATAAGAAACGCCGCGACCGCGACCAGCGCGCCCGCAATCGCGTCGGCAGCGTAGTGATAGCGGCCGACAACGCTGCCGACGGCAATGCTGGCGGCAATCAGACCCAGGATCAGCCCAGCCAGAGGCGCGTGGCTCCCGAGTGCCAGTGCCGTCGCGACCGATGCGGCCGTGTGACCGCTCGGAAACGTATTCCATTGGACGCTCGCGCGATCGAGCACGAGAAGATTCAGCGACCTGATCGATGAGCGCGTCCCTGCCGGCGGCGGCTCGATGGCGCGCGGAGCGCGGGACGGCAGCCACGGGAGAAGGCCGTAGCAGGTGAAAGCCGCCAGAAGGACCGTCGACCAGAACATGCCGGCCTTGTCCTCGAACCCGGCGAACACCAGCCACACGAATCCAATCGGCACGACGGCGTAGCAGCAGAGATAGGCGAGCTCGAGATATTCGAGAAGGGCGCGCGGCGCTCTACTCGCGAACGACTGAAGGCCGTCAGGGCCGAAGAGGCGGCGGTTGAATCCCAGCAGACGCCGCTCGAGCCACGGACTCGCAGCGCGGACAAGCACGGCGGGCAGCCAGTATCCAACCAGCAGATAGATCAGCGGCATGACGTGCCGCATCCCGATGGTAAGGACCGATCCGATCACGAGAAGTGAAATGACCGGCACGCGCCACATGCGCGCCGTGGCACCCATCACCCCCAGATACGCGAAGTACGCCAGTACAACTGTCATCAAAGTAATATGCGTGGAATGACCAGAGAGCGGTTCACCAGTCTGGTCGAGCAGGCGCTACGGGATATTCCTCGCCGCTTCCGCGACGCGATGCGGAACGTGGCGGTCGTTGTCGAGGACGAGCCTTCTCCGGCGCTCCTCGAGGAATTGGAAATGGACCCGGAAGATGGCCTGTTCGGTCTGTATCAAGGCACGCCGCTGACCGAGCGCGACTCCACCTACGGCAACACCCTGCCCGATCGCATTTCCATCTACCAGTTTCCGATCGAGGACGCCTGCGAACACGACGAGGATATCCGCCAGTGCGTGGCGGAAACGGTCATCCACGAGTTCGGACACTACTTCGGCTTGAGTGAGGAAGAAATAGAAGAGATCGAAGAGAAGTACTGGCGAGGCCGTGAGCCGAGTAAAGGGGTCTGACCCATGACAAAAAATGTCATGGGGTCAGACCCCCTGTTACGTTCGGCGGCTGTCTTAAAACACGTACTTCAGCCCCAGCTGGATCTGCCGCGAATCGATCCGCGTGTCGGTGATGACACCAGTGGTCGGTTGCCGGAGCTGCCTTCCTGGCTGGCCCCAGATCGGCAGGTTCGGCAGGTTGAACACTTCAACGCGGAATTCGAGGTAGTCGCCTCCGATCGGGAACTGCTTGTTGATTGAGGCATCGAGGCTGGTGATGCCAGGCCCGATGAGCGAGTTCCGCTTGACCGAGCCGTAGCGGAACGCCGATCCGAGAGCAGGGTCGCGATCGATGAACGCGGCCGTATTGAAATAGCGGGTGCGGCTGCGCTCGCTGCTGGGCAGGCGCCAGTCCACTCCCGTCGCATCCGGATAGCAGACGCCTCCGCCGTTTTGAATATTTCCCGGCCCGCATAGCACCGTGAACGGGAAGCCGTCCTGCAGGGTCAGAATGCCGCCGACCTGCCATCCGCCCAGTACGAAATCAACGACACCGCCGTGGTTCAAGAATCGCCGATCTCGACCGACCGGCAGCTCCCATATCCAGGACGTCGTCCAACGCTTCCGGAAGTCGAAGGCGGACAGCCCCGTTTCGAGCCCGAGATCGTAGTTGTTGGAAGGGGTCAGCGAATCTCCGTCGGTGGTGCGGATGCCGCTGCCGTTGTCGATCGACTTGCCGTACGAGAACGAGCTCAGGAAGCTGAGGCCGTGAGAGAACCGTCGTTGCACCTTCACATAGAGCGCATGGTACTTCGAATGGCTGGGCGCATTCATGACCTGCATGCCGCCCAGATTCGGAAACGGGCGTGAGAGGTTTGTGTTCGCCAGCTGGCTCGGCTCGGTGTTGTTGTAGGTCTGCAGGCGGCGAAGATGCACGCCCGCAGATCCGAAGTACGTCACTTCGCCCGACATGGCGCCTGGCAGCTCGCGCTGGAATCCCAGCGACCACTGCGCGACGTACGACGACGGCTCGTCATACTGATTCGCGAGGATGAACGTCGGAGCCCCCGTGCGCGCGAACGGCTGCTCGAAGCTGAGATTCGGCCGGAAGGCTTCGGCCGGCTCGTTGTTGCGGATGGTGAACGGGGCGTTCCGCACCGTGTCGAAAACGGCGTTGCCGATGTCCCGCACGTAGTAAATGCCGCCTCCGCCTCGCACAACGGTCTTAGGAGAGACCGACCATGCGACGCCGAGCCGGGGCGCGATGTCGTTGAAGTCGCTCTTGTACGCGCCGCGTCCAAAGCGTCCATCGCGAACGTACGGGATATTGGATGCCAGACGGAACGGAGGATTATCCTCGTACGGGTCGCCCGTACCAGTCCGGACAAAGACCGGGTGGTAGCTGTTGTCCCAGGCGAAATCGATGTTGACGATCTTGTCGCCCGTGTCGTAGAAGGGCTGGTCGTACTCCCACCGCAAGCCGTAGTCGATCGTGACGTTCGGCGACACCTTCCAGTTGTCCTGAATATAGATGGCGTAGTAATTCGAACGGAAGTCCGCAATCGGGGCGCCGATTTGCGCTTCGGAGTTGTTGAAGTGTCCCAGCAGGAAATCGGCGAACGCATTTCCACCGGCAGCCGCCGCGCCCGCCCGCCCGTTGTTGGTGTACACCCCGTTGAAGTTGAACCGCCCGCGCGTGACCACGCCGCCGATCTGATCGTAGAGGACGCGCCGGATCTCGCCGCCGAACTTCAGGGAATGTTCGCCGAGAATCCACGAGAAATTGTCCACGAACTGGATCGTCTTGTCGTCGTTGATGAAGGGGGCGTCGCTTTCCTCGCCGAGGCCGGACAGGCCCGATACGCCGATGTTCGGCACGCCCCAGTACAGCGGGTTGTCGCTGGGGAGATTGATGCCGAGGTCCTTCACGACGTTCACCGTATTGGCGCGCGGCGAGATGTGTCCGTTCTTCAGGTTTCCGTATCCGATACGCAGGTCGTTCAACTTGTTCGAGCCAATCGTCCTGGTATGGCCGAGGACCATCTGCTGCACATCGGTGTCGGTATTGATGCCCATGTCCGGGATGGCAAACGGATCGTACCCGAGCTCGTGCGAGATGCTATGACGGAAGAACCAGTTCGTGACCGAGTTCTGGTTGTAGTCGAGGCGATACGTATACTGATCGGCGTCGACCACGCGGGCCTCGTTGTTGATGAAGTTGGGACCGGTCCGCTCCTGCTCTGGTAACGGATAGAAGTCCACCAGCTTCCTGGAAACCGGATGGATCCGGTTGGCGGGGACTCTGTTGCCCGGAAATGGCGTGGGCGACCCGATGACGTTCCCAGACGGGTCGAACACGCGAGTCGCGGGATCGTAAATCAGGATCAGGTTGCCGCTGGCATCGCGCAAATTGGAAAAGTCGCCTGTGCGCCACGCCGTCAGCGGCAGTGATGGCGTCGCGGTGAGCGCCTTGTTCTCGCGCAGCCCCTCCCAGTTGAACATGAAGAACAGCTTGTTAGGCATGACCGGACCACCCACCGTCATGCCGTACTGGTTGCGCTCGAATGGCGGAATCGGCTTGTCTTTCGGGTCGAAGTAGTTCCTGGCGTCCAGCGCCGAGTTGCGCATGAACTCGAAGACGGTGCCATGAAAGGCGTTCGTGCCCGATTTGGTGGACGCATTGATCTGCGCGATGGCGCGACCGAACTCGGCCCCGAAAATACCTGACTCGACCTTGAACTCCTCCAGGGCATCGACCGACGGCAGTAGCATGTAGCTGTTGAAGTTCAGGTCGGTGTTCTCGATGCCGTCGAGCGAGTAATGGTTGTAGTGCACACGCTGCCCGGCCACGTTCAGCCCAAAGCTGTTGCGCTGACCGCCCATGCGCTGCTTGCCTTGGCTGGACGTTGGTCCGTTGGTCGTGGCGCCGGGAATCAGCGACGCCAGCTGCAGATAGTTGCGTCCGTTGAGCGGCAGCTCGACAATGCTCCGATTCTCGATGACGGTGCCGATCGACGCGTTTGCCGTCTGGATGATCGGGGTATCCGCGACGACCTGGACGACGTCGCTCAGCTGACCGATTTCGAGCGTGAAGGGAATCCGGTTTGCGCTGCCGACCTGCACCTGGATGTTCGACCGCTCCAAGGTGGAGAAGCCTTCCAGTTCCACCTTTAACGTGTAGTTCCCGATTGGCACCGCCGGAAAGGTGTAGACGCCAGATTCGTTGGATTGCGCCAGGCGGAGGTTGTTGGTCGCGACATTTGTCAGCGTGACCCTGACCCCGGGAAGCACCGATCCGCTCGCGTCGACGATGAGCCCGCTGATTTCACCAGACGGGGTTTGAGCAAGAACCGGGGAGACGAGCGAGGCAAAGATGAGCAGAGCACCCAGGAAACGACGGGGCATTGCGACCTCCAGATGTAAGCGGTTGCGGATCAATAAACGGCGGGAACGACGGTCCGGAAGCGAGCAGGCTTCCGGACCGTTGCTGCACTACACCTTGGTCAGGCTTCCGGTTTTCGCGGCGCGGACGAGATGTTCGGCCGCGCGGAACGCGAGCGCCTGAATCGTCATGGTCGGGTGGTTGCGCCCGCCTGTGACGAGGTTGCTGCCATCCACGATGAACAGGTTCGGCACCTCGTGGGCACGGTGATACTTGTCAACGACCGACGTCTTGGGATCGTTGCCCATCCGGCAGGTGCCGCGATTGTGCGCGCCGCCGCGGCTGTCGTTGACCGCGCCCGCCCACACTTTCGTCGCGCCGGCCGCCTGCAGAATATCGAGCGACTTCTGCCTGAAGAACTCCATGTTCTTGATGTCGTCGGGATGACTCTGGGACGTGATGCGCATCGCCGGCAGACCCCACGCGTCCTTCAGGTCCGGATCGAGATCCACACGATTGGTCTCGAGCGGCAGCTGTGTGACGAATGCGGTCACGGTCAGCTTGCGGTTGGCTTCTTCTTTGAGCGCCTTCTTGTATGCCGCCCCCCAACGCGGACTTCCGGGCTGCAGCCCACCGGTCCCGAAATCGATCGGGGTATTCTGGCCCCGGGCGGTCAGTCGCCCGCCGCCATAGAACCCCCGCTTCGGATCGCTGGGAACCCAGTCGAGAATCCCGGCGGCGGAAATCATGCCCTTGTATTCGTTCAGCGGGTGCTCGAAGAGGCCGCTGGCGCCGGCGCCCCCGCCGAGCATCAGGTAGCGTCCGACGATGCCATTCGAGTTCGCGAGGCCGTTCGGGAAACGGGCCGACGTCGAGAGCAACAGCAGGCGCGCACTCTCCGAGGCGTTGGCGGACAAGACAACCGCTTTGGCCCTCTGTTGGACTTCCCGCCTCTGGGCGTCGAAATAGACGACACCGGTGACCCGGCCGTTGGTGTCCACCGAGATTTCGCGGACGTAGCTGTTCGCCCGGATCTCGCAGCGGCCGGTTTTCTCGGCAATCGGGAGCACGGTCACGGCCGAGCTCGACCTGGCTCGCACGTGGCAGCCGAAACCGGAACACATCCCGCAATGGACGCACGCAGCCCGGCCCATATACGGCTCGGAAATAATCGCCATGGGACTTGGGACAGCCGTCAAGCCGAGTTTGGCCGCCGCAACCTCGAACAGGGCGCCCGAGCTCTTCAGCGGCAGTGGCGCGACCGGGTAGGCCTTCGACATCGGTGCGAAGAATGGGGAGTTGACGCGGAGCCCCGAGATCCCCATCTCCCATTCGGCCTGCGTGTAGTACGGCTCCAGTTCTTCGTACGTGATCGGCCAGTCCGCCATGCCGGTGCCCGACGGGATGGTCTGATCGTGAGAGAGCTCGTTGAACTCGTAAGGGAGGTGTCGCCAGCTGCTGCCGCCGTAAGTGACCGTCCCGCCGCCCACGACCATCCCGTAGCTGTGC
>JANNJO010000096.1:0-8811 GCA_031395755.1 Acidobacteriota bacterium | reverse complement strand
TCGCCCTGCACCACCACCGCCGACCAGAGCTGCCCAGCCATGCGACCTTCGAGCTGGAGACGGCAGCCGGCCCCGAACTCCGCGAGCGTACGGCCGCCACGCTGGAGCACGATGTCCGGGATGATGTCGAAGCAAGTGAGGGTCTGCTGCGCCATCTCGTCGTGCTGGCCCGTATGAAGCCACTGGACACGTGCCCACGAGACGCGGCGCAAGGCGTGATAGATCGGCGCGAGCTTGATGATCTCCGGCCTGGTTCCCGAGACCAGGGCGATGTTATGCATGGGTGGTCGGGTGGTTGTCTGAAGAGTCATCATCGTACTCATGTTGTTCGTTACTGTTTGTCTCTGTCTTATCCCATGCAATTCATGGACCGTGCTAAATTGAACATAAGTGTTTTATAATCAACATGTTACGAGATGGACCTGAATAAATCGATAGGGCTGCAGTTCAGAAACAGGACAGGTGAAGTGTCTCGCCGGCGTCGAGGGTCGTTGGAGGTGGGGCGTGTGGGCAGGCACGGACGCAACCTGCCGGGCGTACTTGTGGATGGTAATGATGTTGAGGTGACTAGGCGCCTTTACGGTGCTAACCGGCTGAAGCGCCTATTTGATCGTGACCACCACAGTCTTTTGGTACCTGACCGGCACTCCGTTTCTCAGCGCCGGCGTGTACCTCCAGTTGCCTGCCGCGTTGACCAGCAGGTTGTCGTAGCGCGTATTGACGGAGACACGAACGTCGGTCTTCAGAACTCGGCCTGTTTCGTCAATCGTGAGGCTCAGGATCGTCGGCCCGCGCTGCGTCCGCAGGATCGTCAGGAGCTCGATCGGGAGAATCGGCGAGCGCTGCTGGATCGGCACCGGTGGCGTGACGTTTTCATCTTCGACGCTGTAGGTGCGCGTGCCGCCGGGCGCCTCGATCGAGACAGCCGTGGTGTGCTCCGACGGCCCAGCCACCGCCGACCGGGGAGGCGGCGCAATCGCAGCGGTCGCGACAGGCGCCGGCGTTCCGGTTGCCACATGCGCGCGTGACAGCGTGAGGAATCCGTCGACGAGTACGCTCAAGTCCGCCAGGCCGGCATCCCACGCGCCGAGGCGCTCCGCTTCGGTCAGCATGCGCTGTGCCTCGGCGAGGCGGGGTTCGGCAGCCGCATACTGCTTCTGATCGAGCAGTCCTCGGAGGGCTCGGTACTGGTCGCGAATGAGGCCGGGCAAAATGCGCTTCCGCACGCCGATGAACATCGCCTCGAGCCGGGGCGACGCGTCTGCAGCCTCCAGTGCCGCCAGCGGTTCGCGGCGGATGAGTGATTCCGCCACTGATTCGGCCTCAGCCCTACGGCCCAACGCGAACAGACAGAAAGCGCGATACTCCTCGACCTGTCGGGCACTGGCGGGAGCGCTCTCTCCGCCCTCGCTCAGGCGCGACAGTGTGGACAGCGCTTCTTCATACGCGGCCGACGCGTACAGATCCCTGGCAGCATCGAGCGGGTCCTGATCTGCATTCACGCTCGCTGCGGCCGCGGCCATCAATCCGACGAGGAGGATCACTCTCATAAGATGCCTCGACTTGGGTTCACTTGGTGAGATCGACGGCGACTCGCTGCGGCCCTTTGCCGGTCACGACGACGGTGTGCCGGCGCTCGCCGAGCTGAGGATGACGGAACAAGAGTTCATGTGTGCCCACGGTCACGCTGGCGTTGGAAATCGGTGTCTGCCCGAGGGCGTTGCCGTCGATCGTCACGTCCGCCCACGGCCTCGCGTTGACACTCAGGTTGACCTTTGGGGGATCGATGCGAACGAGGGTCGTCTGTCCAGGGACAACCTCGACGCGCCGGGTTTCCTGATAGTCGAGGGTCCGGTTGACGAGGAAGATGTCGTGACGGCCGGCCGCGAGCATGACTTTCGCGGCTCCGCCCGCGCCGATGACTTCGTCGCGCTCGATGATCTGAATATCGAACGGAGCCGACACGGAAAGCCATCCTCCGACGGGGCCCGAGACTTTCGGAAGCGAGAAGACGACCGTGGCCGTCTGGCCGGCCTCGACGGTCACTGTCCGTTCGGCAGATCCGGTCGCACTCGCGACCGCGATCGTGTGCTCTCCAGCAGTTAACTCTTCCACCGTGACTGGCGACGTACCGGACGGTCGCCCGTCGATGATGACGTTCGCGCCCCGAGGCTCGGTCACGACGGACAGCCGCCCGCTTGCGGCGCCGGGCGGCGCGGAAACCGTCATCTCGAGGTCGCGCACGATGTCGGCGCCGGGGGCCACCGTCATGGGCATCACGCGCTCGTGGCTTCCAGTGCGAACGACGAGCGTATGCGCCCCCGGACTGACTGAGAGCGTCAGTGGCGTGACGCCACGAGGCTGGCCGTCGATGGTCACGTGCGCGCCTTCGGGTCGGGTCGTGACCGTCAGTTTCGCGGGTTGCGGCCCGGCTCCACTGCCCGGCGACCGTTTGATCCAGGTCAACCCGAACGTGATGACAGCGGTCGCCACGACCGCGGCCGTGAGGAGCAACGACGTGCGACGGCGTACCGACCGAGTCGGCTGCGACTTCGCCCCCGGGGCGCCGCCGTTGGCCTCAGCCTGGCTTTCCGACGTGAAGGCGAGCAGCGGGTCGGCCTCGGTCGCCGATCCAGTGGATGTTCTCGAGCTCAACGGCCGGAGAACGCGTCCGACCCAGGAGCGGGCCTCCGCTTCTCGATGAGGCCCCTCGACGAGCGGGGAGGACGGCTCAGAGGTCAGAGCCGAATCCACCCGACCCGGAATCGTTTGCACGGGCATCAGAACCTACTCTCCACAGACTCCCATGGAAAAAGGGAGAGCTTCGCTAATTGCGTGCCACAGTCCACGCATCGATGAGAAGGCAAAGGCGCCACAAAGGGTCAAGAAGGTGTCTGCCTGGAAGACTTTTGTCGGCCTGATCATGCAACTACGGCTCGGAGATTTCTGCCGAAGAGAGTAAAGTGAAGTTCTAAGAATGGAGGTCGGATGTCAGTTGCCAAAGTGACGGAGATCAGCGCCACATCGTCAAAAAGCTTCGAGGACGCGATTCAGCAGGGCCTGACAAGGGCCGCCAAAACGCTACGGCACATCCGTGGCGCTTGGATCAAAGAACAGCACGTGCACTGTGAGGACGCACGCATCACCGAGTATCGGGTGAACATGATGGTGACCTTCGTGCTGGACGATTAGGAACATGCAACGACGGACCGAGGCACCACCCGGACGCAACGAAGCCTGTGGTTGTGGATCTGGCCGCAAATACAAGCATTGCTGTCTTGCGAAGGACGACGAACAGGCAGGCGTCCGACGAGCAGACGCGGCAGCGGCGACTTCTGTTCAATCGTCCGACGAAACGAGTACGGCGCCGCTACCGGTGCGAAAGCCGCAAACGCACCAGCCCTGGAAGGCGACCTCGACGCGGGGTTTCGTTCCACGCTCACGCACGCCGCGCAAGGTGGGCGGCGGCTGAACGGCAAAGGGTTACAGCACATCGCTGTAACCCTTTTGGCTGTAGCGCGCGCTCAGAAGACCAGTTTCGCCCCCAACTGAATCTGACGCGGGGTGCCGACGATGCTGGTAATCATCCCGGCCTGGGTCGCGCCGATCGATGCGTTCGGGAGATCGAATTGCGCCGTGTTCAGTAGATTGAAGATTTCGGTCCGTAGCTGGACCCGCATGCCCTCCTTGATGCGGAACTCCTTGAACAGAGAGAAATCGAAGTTCACGCGGCCCGGCCCGTACAAGATATTCCGGCCGGCATTGCCATAAGTGAAGGCCGCCGGCGTGGTGAACGCCGAGGTGTCGAACCAGCGGTCCACGGTCGGGTCCGACAATTTGCCGTCGGCGATGCGGTCGGGACGCTGGCCCGTACCGGTATTGATGGTGGCGGCACTGAGCGTCGGCGTGAAGGGCAGCCCCGTCTGGAACGTGTTGATGCCGTTGACCTGCCAGCCGCCCGGCAACGCGTAGTTCCAGGCAATGGTCAGACGATGGCGGATGTCGAAGGGTGAATTGCCGCGACTCGCCAGGCGATTGAGCGGGTCTTGCGGCAAGGGCCCATCCGCGCCGCCTCCGAAGCTTTGACCCACTGTGTCAATTGAGTGACCCCAGGTATACGAGAGCAAGCCGTTCAGCCCGTGCGTCAGCCTTTTCTGGGCGCTGAATTGAAACGCATGATACGAAGCCGTGCCGTCGGACACGGCCCAGTTCACATCGGCCAGCGCGGGACGCAACGCGAAAAACGGCCGGCGATTGTTGACGGCCCCCGTTCCCGGCACCGCTTGATTGAGATTGTAGGTGGTGTCGAGATGCTTGCCGATGTTGCCGACATACGACGCTTTGAGCAGTAACGCCGCAGGCAACTCCTGTTCGACCGTCAGATTGAACTGCTCGGCATAACCGGGCTGGTAGTTCGGGTCAACGCCGATCACGCTGCCGCTGGGAGTGTCGGCAAAGGCGAGATCGAGCGGCGGAATCGTGGGAAAGCCGTCCCTGACGCGCCGCGTGACGAACTGGGCGCCGGGGTTGAAACTGTAGATCGGACCGAAGGGCACGTGCCGGTGCAACCGCAAGGCAGCACCGCCGTTCCCCGGCGTGTTCCAGAAGATACCCGCTCCGCCACGCACCACGGTGTGTTCGGCAAGCTTGTAGGCAAAGCCGAGACGCGGCGCAAAGGCCTTCCTGAAAGTCTTGACGCCGGCAGTTCTACTCACGCCGTTACGGCCTGCGACCATCACCGTCGCAGTGTTGGGGTCGAAGCTGGCCCACAAATTGTCCACTTCGCTGAACGGCGTGTCGAGCTCGTAGCGCAGCCCGAGGTTCAACGTCAGCCGCTGCGTCGCGCGCCAGTCGTCGGCGATGTAGGCGCTGTATTCGGTGCTGCGCATGCCCACATCAGCTGCCAGCAGGTAGTCCTGCTCGATCAAACTCGGAGCGCCGAGCAGAAACGACGCCATCGCGTGGCCGCCCGTGTTGGTCACCGGGTTGTTGGTGATGTTCGGAGAGAAGTTGAAACGGCCGTTGCCGCGGTTGGTCTGAAACTCGCCCATGTGCCGGCGGCGCAGGTCGACGCCGACTTTGAGCGTGTGTCTGTCGCCCTGAAAGGTCAGGTTAGTAACATATTGAAACGTCTTTTCGTGCCGGAAAATCGGCAGCGAACGGCTGTGACCGATGCCCGTATAGTTTGCCGGGCTGAAGATGGGAATCCCATCCTGCCCAACCTGCTGGTTGGCGTTGGGCACGCCGAGCTGTTCGCCGAGTTCGTCGCCGGTGACGACGTCGGCTTGCGTGAACTCGAGATTGAAGTGGTTGTAGCCGGCGCGCGAATCCAGAAGGAAACGCGACGAGAAGACATGCACCCAGCCAAACACGGCGTGCTCCGCCCACAGATCTGAAGGACCGGCAAAGGTGTCCTCGTTGCCGAGGCCCACGGCCTTCGACAAACCGGGAAGCTGGACGGGAGCGAACGTGTACGGATTAATCGTCGATGTCTTCGACCAGGAATAACGCCCAAGGAAGTTGTTCCGTTCGCTTTGCGTGTGATCGACGCGCACGTCGAACTGATTCCAGTCCTGGGTGCGCGTCGGGGTCGTGACCAGGTTGTTGGACAATGCCGACGTGGCCGGCAGCGGGTACGCGTTGATCAACTTGGCCGTCACCGGGTCCCAGCGGTTTTGCGGAATGACATTGCCTGGGAAGGGCTGCCTGGTGACGCCCCCGGGGATCGCGACCGTCGTCAACGGGTCGTAGATCGTCCCCACCTCGCTGAAGTCCCCCTGCCGCATCTTCAGGGTAGGCACCGTGTTGACGAAGACGCGCCCCAGCTGTTGACGGAACCCGTCGTAATCGGCGAAGAAGAACGTCTTGTTCGCGATAATCGGTCCGCCGATCGCGCCGCCGAATTGATTCTGCTTGAACGGCGGTTTGTCCTGCCCGGCGCGGTTCGCGAAGAAGTTATTGGCGTCGAACCGGGCATTGCGCAGGAACTCGTAGACCGCACCGTGAATCGTGTTGCCGCCGGATTTGGTGACGACGTTGATCTGTCCGCCGGGATTCCGCCCTTGATCGGCGGAGTAGAGGTTAGTCTGAACCTTGAACTCCTTGATTGCTTCCACATTCGGGCGCAGGACCGTCACGAGCGTCAGCCTGGTGTTGTTGTCAATCCCGTCGTAGAGATAGTTGTTCGAGTTTTCTCTGTTGCCGTTGACGAACAGCTCGGTGCCGGGTCGCAGGTCGTCGGGCCTGGTCCCGCTCATGATCGTGCCGCGCATGCCGGAGCCTGCGCCCGATACGCCTGGACTAAGCGTGGCCAGCTGCACGAAGTTGCGTCCGCTGAGCGGCAAATCCTGCACCTGCTTCTCCTCAATCACGGTGCCGAGCACCGACGATTGCGTTTCGAGGAGAGGTGCGGTGCCCGCGATCGTGACGGTCTCGCTGAGCAGTCCGACTTCCAGCTCCATGTCAATCTGCGCGCGTTGATTGACCTGCAGCTCCACGCCCGTGCGCTCGGCTTTGCGAAAACCAGGAATTTCGGCGGTGAGCCTGTAGCGGCCGGGTTGCAGTGATGTGAAACCATACGTGCCGCCATCACCGGTCGTCGCAGAGCGAGCGACGCCGGTGGCTTCGTTGGTCAACGTGACTGTGACACCGGGCACGATACCGCGGGAACTGTCTCTGATCGTTCCCACCAAATCGGCCGTGGTCACCTGGGCGTGTGTCATCGCCGGCGACAGCAACAGTAGAGAACCGAGGACGAGAAGTAGCGAGAACTGCTCTTGCCTGAGTTTCATGCCTTCCTCCTGGTCAGTCGTGCGTCCACCGCCGCCCCACGACGGCCCACAGCATACACAAGGCACCCCTTTCTGCGTTAGTGGCGGAGACAGATTGCCTTCTGACGCCCGTCGCTCGGTCAGCGTGTTCGCCTCCCGGTCGCCAGACAAGAGGGGCATGCGCGAATTCTACACGTTGGGGCCGATTGAAGGAGCGTTCAGGGTGAGAGCGGAGAGGTTGTGGCTCTCTGCTCTCGGCTCTTTGCTCTTGCTGCGTCAGAACTCGACGCGCAGCGTGTACTGCAGCTGTCGACCAAAGTACGCGTCAGCCTGACGCAGCACCTGGCCGAAGTCCGAGGCGCCAATCGTCGTGTTCGGATTCGCCCAGTTCATGCCGTTGAGCAGGTTGTACGCCTCGATGCGGAAGTTCAGCCTCGAGCTTCCCCTGAGCGGAACGCGTTTCGCCAGCGCGAGGTCCACGTTCGTGTAGTTCGGCCCCTTGAACCCGTCGTACTGCCAGGGATTCGCGCGCCGGGTGAATGCCGGCAAGGTCTGGAATCCGGCGGTGTCGAACCAGAAATGTCCGGCACCGGCCTGGCCGATCGTCTTCGGCGCGTCGGCCGGTGCGATCATCTGGCTGAAGCGCAGGTACTGGCCCGACTCGTAGCGATAGTTCCCCGCGAGTTCCCAGCCTCCGACGATCGCGTTGAGCGTGCGGGGCATGTTGCCACCAATGGACCGCTCACGGCCGACCGGCACATCCCAGACCACGGACACGTTCAGTCGATGGCGCGGATCCGGGACATCCGTCCACGTCCACACGCTGTCGTATTCGTCCACGTTGTCGTAGAACTCCTGGCGCGATCCGCGCACGTACGCGTACCCGGCGAGGAGCGACAGCCCCTGGTAGAACGCCCGCTGGCCGCGGAGCTCGAGCGTGTGATACCGCGCCTCGCGCCCGTTCGTCCAGTCCTGGAACAGGTTGAGATACTGCGGATACGGCTTGAGCAGCTCGGACTGCGCGACCGTCGTGCGTGATCGGAGCGCGCCCGGGAACGTATCCACCGTGCCGTAGTTGAAAAACGGATTCGGCACGGTTCGCTGCAGTTCCGCGCCGTACTTGAAGCTGAGGCGCGGGTCCATCATGTTGAGGTTCTTCGTGTAGCCATCGCGGCCGATGAAGTTCATCAGATACGACGCGTCGAGGATGGTGCGGGCCCACAGCTCGCGCTGAAGCGAGAAGCTGAAGCGATCGCTGATCGACGGGCGCTGCTGGTACTGGTCCCATCGCACGTTGTCGCCGAGCCCCGTGTACGTCCCATACCGTTTGCCGTACGCCGGCGTGAGCCCCTGTGGGAACGGGTTCGAGAGAGTCGCCTGCGGCACCCCCTGCGCGGCGGGAATAATCGGTGTCGTTGGGCTGAACGCGCCGAGATCGAGCCCCCCCATCGTGGCGTTCTCGTTGACGAGCATCTGCGGGGTGAAGAAGCGGCCGTAGCCGACGCGGACGGCGGTCTTCCGGTTCACGCTCCAGGCAAGACCGACTCTGGGCATGAACTGCAGGCGTGAGACCTCGGCGTTTCGCGGGTGCTCCTCGTCGGTGAAATAGTACGCGCCGTTGTAGAGATAGCTTTTCTGCCCGGCGGACTCTGCCATCATTGCCCTGATGTTCGCAGGAATCCGCGGATCGATCGCCGGCTGTAACCCCGGAATCGCCTGCGTCAAATCCACTTCGCGCGGCAGCCGGTACTCGGGGTCGAACAGACCACCTTCGTACTCCCACCGCAGCCCCAGATTCAGCGTGACATTTTCGCGAAGCCGGTAGTCGTCCTGCACGTACAGCGCATACATCTCGGTGTCAGACGTCTGCATCGGCACGTACTGCGCGCTGGAACTGTTGTCGAGCGCGCCGAGCATGAAGCTGGCCCACGGATGGCCGACCTGGTTCAGGTTCGGGCTTGTCGTGGTGTTGGCCGTGGCGTTCGCATTCACGACGAAATTGAAGTAGCGGAAGCGGGCCGCCTCGCCGCGCTTGATGCGT
>JANNJO010000073.1:0-3446 GCA_031395755.1 Acidobacteriota bacterium | reverse complement strand
AAACCAGAACCGATCGCTTCAATCCGCAGCCCCACCCGCTGATAACTCGACGGGTTTTTGTGCTTGTACGCTCTATCTAGTTTTCAAAGAACCGACGCCTACCGGGCCGGAAACCCGCTCCCGGTAGCACTTCCCCAGAGTCCACTGGACCGTTTTTAGGGGAACCTTCCAAGGTTACTACAGAAGAGTGACTCTGTCAACCGAGGCAAAAAATTTGCTCCGCTGGTGTCTCGGAGCAACGTCCGGCGTCCTCGCCGGGGTTTTGCCAACCGACTGCTATCTTGTATTCAATATACGCGCTCGGGGTGGGTTTCTCGCACCCACTTCGGCGACTCGACTTCAGCGGATATTGGCTGAGCAGGCTTTGCCGGACCACCGAACCCCGCGCGCGCTATCTAACCCGTATCGCTGCCACATATTCGGCGGTCAACGTCACAAGCTTTACCGATCATACGGTACCGTGGCGAAGCGGTCAAGTACCCTAACCTACCCCGATCTTCACGATGCGTCGCTCCCGCTGACCTTTGCGCAGCACGATCACCGCACGCCCGATCGCATCCGCCATCGTGACCTGCGAGCGCTGTTCGGTCAGTCGCCGATCGTTGACATACAGCCCGCCCTGCTTGATGAGGCGGCCGGCTTCGCCTTTGGACGCCACGAGGCCGGCGGTGACGGCCAGCTCGGTCGCAGCAATCCCTCCTTCGATGGACGCCGCCGGCACGGAAATGGACGGCGCATCATCGAATACCATCAGGATGTCTTCCGCCGTCGCCTCCGCGAGCAACCCGCCAAAGAGGACGGCCGCCGCCCGCTCGGCGCGCGTCACCTGGTCCGCGCTATGCACCATGGCCGTGACGTCGCGCGCCAGCTCGCGCTGCGCCTCGCGACGCTCGGGGTGCTCCTTCATCACGCGCTCGAGCTCTGCGATCTCTTCCTGCGAACGGAATGTGAAAAACTTCAGGTACGCGACGACGTCCTTATCGTCGGTGTTCAGCCAGAATTGATAGAAGCGGAAAGGCGACGTGCGCCCGGGGTCGAGCCACACGGCTCCTGTTTCGGTCTTCCCGAATTTCGTCCCGCTCGAGGTCAGGAGCAGGGGCGCCACCAGACCGTGCGCTTGCGCGCCCCGCAGCTTGCGAACGAGATCCGTGCCGGCCACGATGTTGCCCCACTGATCGCTGCCGCCGATTTGCAGCCGGCAGGCATAGCGATCGTGCAGGATGAGAAAGTCGTAGGCCTGCAGCAGCGAATAGCTGAACTCGGTGTACGACATGCCCTCCTCGCTCTCGATCCGGCGCTTGACCGATTCTTTTGCGAGGAGGTAGTTCACGGTGAAGTACTTGCCGACGTCGCGCAGAAATTCCATCGCGCTCATCGCGTTCAGCCATTCACCGTTATTCACGAGCCGGGCCGGATTGGCGGGCGCTTTGAAGTCGAGAAAGCGCTCGAGCTGCGACCGGATGCCGCACACGTTCCCTTCGACATCTTCCTGGCTCTGCAGCGTGCGCTCGACGGTCTTCCCACTGGGATCGCCAATCAAGCCCGTGCCGCCGCCAACCAGCGCGATGGGGGAATGACCCGCGCGCTGAAGGCGTGCCAAGGTCATGATCTGCATGAGGCTGCCGGCGTGCAGGCTTGACGCCGAGGGGTCGAAACCGCAATACGCCGGCACCTTCTCTCGCGAAAGCAGAGCGTTTGTGCCCTGGGTCGAGTCGTACACCAACCCGCGCCATTCCAACTCGTCAAACAGACTGCTCATGACTGTCCAAGTATAAGCGGGTCTACTATCATAATTCCGTGCTCGTCACCCGTCGCGCGGCGCTCAATACGCTTTTGGCGGGCGGCGTGGGCACCGCCATCGGTGGGGCAGCTTACGGTCTCGCCTACTCACGCCATCAGATTCAAGTCGTTCGCGCGACAGTACCAGTATCCGGCCTGCCGCCTGCGCTCGATGGTTTTCGTGTGGGCCTGATCACCGATCTGCATCACAGTGAGATGGTTCCCGCCCAGGACATCGTCCGCGCCGCGTCGCTGATGATGGCGGAGCAGCCCGACATGATCGTGCTCGGCGGTGACTACGTAACCTGGGGCGATCGATCGTATGTGGTGCCGTGCTCGGAAGCGCTGGGCGCGCTGCAGGCGCCGTCCGGCGTATACGCGGTGGTGGGAAATCATGACGATGATCGCGACATGCCGGCAGCGCTGATCTCATATGGGTACGAAGTGCTGCGCGACGCGCGCACGACGGTGGCCGCTCGCGGAGAGCGGATCGATCTGGTGGGTGTGAGGTACTGGACGCGGCGCGGGAGGGATATCGCTAGGCTGACGCGGGGCGCAGAGGGTACGGTGATTCTTCTCGCCCACGATCCGCGTCGCCTCACTGAGGCCGCCGCGCTCGATATCCCGCTCGTGCTATCCGGTCACACCCACGGCGGCCAGGTGGTGCTGCCGGGGATCGGGGCGATCGCCGCAAGGAAATTCCCGGTCGTGGCTGGGACAGGCCACCTGGAAAACACGTCCATCTTCGTCAGCCGCGGCGTCGGGACGGTGTACGTGCCCTACCGGCTGAACTGTCCGCCCGACGTGTCGGTCATCACACTGAAGAGTAGAGGGGTCACGGCTTGATAAAACGCCGTCCTTCCACCTTCCACCCGCCGTTGAGCAGCAGTTGAATGCCTAGAGGATAAAGGTGGTGTTCCTTCTCTAGAATCCGAGCGGTAAGGGAGTCGACATCGTCTTCGTCGCGTACTGGAACCGCCTCCTGCATCACAATCGGTCCTCCATCCAACTCGGCCGTAACGAGATGAACGGTCGCGCCCGTCCACTTCACTCCATGCTCCCAGGCTTGATACTGCGCGTTGGTACCGGGGAAGGCTGGCAGAAGAGAAGGATGGATGTTAACGACCGCGTCTGGAAACTCGTTCAGGAAGACGGGGGTCAGCAGCCTCATGAATCCCGCCAGGCAGACGAGGCTAACTTGTCTTGCCTTTAGCTCACCCACGAGTTCCCGATCGTAATCTTCCCGCGTGGCAAATTTTGCACTGTCTTGATGATCGAGGACGAGCGTCTCTATCCCGGCTTGTTTTGCTCGTTCAAGCCCGGCCGCATCGCGTTTATTGGAGATCACTACAGCGATCTCAGCAGCCAACTGCGTCGCCCTGACGGCATCGATAATCGCCTGCAGATTGGTGCCACGCCCGGAAATCAGTACTTTAGCGCTTCGTGTCGCCGCGAGCGAAGATGCTCGCCACGAAGTTGAGGACATCCGTTGAGCAGATGTCGCAGTAGCCGTAGTTCGAGATGAGCCGGCCCTTGACGACATCGATTTTCTCCTGCGTCTCTTTGTCGATCACGCTCGAGACGAGGCTCGTGAGTTTGATCGAGTCTTTCTGGTCCTCGAAGAGCTTCAGTTCGAGCGCCCGCTCGAGGCGTTCGTCCTGCCGGAA
>JANNJO010000054.1:0-15645 GCA_031395755.1 Acidobacteriota bacterium | reverse complement strand
GTTTGCGTCCGCTAACGTCAGTTCCCAGGCTCGAGTGCGCGATAATCCCCGGGTTATGACACATGCGTGCGCGTTTGCGGGCCTGGTTGCCGTTTTGCTCCTGCCCGTGGTGGCTGGCGCGCAAGGGGCGAACGCCAAGGCGGCCCCTGGGTCGCCAACGGCCGACCGGCTACCGGTCTACGAGGTCGATCCCTCGTGGCCGCCGACGCTGCCGAACGATTGGATCCTGGGCGATATCCGCGGGCTGTTCGTGGACGACCGGGATCACCTGTGGGTGATTCACATGCCGTCGAGCCTCACGCCGCAGGAGATCGGCGCCGCAGTCAAGCCGCCGATCGCCGACTGCTGCATTCCTGCACCGCCGGTGCTGGAGCTGGACCCTGAGGGTAAAGTGCTCCGAACCTGGGGCGGGCCGGGCGACGGCTACACCTGGTTCGACCAAGAGCATGGCATCTACATTGACCACAACGGCTTCGTGTGGACGGGCACGAGCAACGGCATGCACGTGATGAAGTTCACGCAGGACGGCAAGTACGTGCTCACCATCGGCGAGCCGGGCGTGAACGAGGGCAGCAACGATCCCGATCACCTGGGTGGGCCGGCGAATTTCTACGTCGACCCGAAGACCAACGAGGTCTTCATCGCCGACGGCTACATCAACAAGCGTGTGGTGGTGTACGACGCCGCGACGGGCAAGTACAGGCGGCATTGGGGCGCGTACGGCAAGCGGCCAGATGACACGGAGAAATATCAGTATCCCGTGAATCCGGCAAATCCGCCGCAGCAGTACTCCACGCTGCACGGCCTCGTCGGCTCCAAGGACGGCCTCATCTACGTTTCGGATCGCCGCGGCAACCGCATCCAGGTGTTCCGTCAGAACGGCGAGTACCTGATGGAACGGTTCGTCCGCCCGGAAACCGGCGCGTCAGGGAGCGGCTTCAGCCTGCAGTTCTCGCGCGACCCTGAGCAGAGCCTGCTCTACCTCATTGACGGGACGAACCAGCGCGTGTGGGTCCTGCGCCGGAAGGACCTGGCTATTCTCGACCGCTTCGGCAGGCCCGGCCGCCAGGCCGGTGAATTCATTCGCGCGCACATGATCGCGATCGATTCGAAGAACCGGATGTACACCGGCGAAGCCGCGAACGGCCGGCGCATGCAGCGTTGGATCCTGAAGGGCACGAAGCCGGTCGCAAGCGTGAAGCCGCCAGTTCAGGAACACTGATCGAAGACGCACGAGCAGGTGTTATCTCACGCCGCAAATTTTCTACTCCTGTACTCCCGGCTCTACCCGAGGGGTCGCGTGTTCCCCGAAGGAGAGCCGTTCGTCGAAGGCCAGCGCGCCGCGATACCGAATACGCTCGCGGTCGAGCAGCGCGACATGGCAACGCAAGATGCGCCCGGCGACGTTATAGAGCGCCTTCGGTTCGCCGAGCTGCAGCTCGACACGCGTTCCCGGCAGCAGGCGCCAGTCGGTTTCAATCAGCGCACCACCGGCCGACAGGTCGACGACGTGCGCCGTGCGGCCGGGACGGAGCCGGGCGCGTGCCATTCCGCTGCTGCCGGCCGGCGAGACCCGAGGTGTCGCGCGCCGCTCGTGGGCTAACGCCTCCGCCATGTTCGATCCTCAAAGTTAAACTGAAATACCCGCGTGCGGCCCGTCGCTCCCAGGACGCGCACCGCGAACTGGCTGGCGCGCCGGCCGCGAATGTACAAGGTGCCGGAGGTCGCGGAGCCGTCCGGGCTGAAGCTCAACAGCGTCGAGGCGCCTATGTGAATCGGATCGCTGGTGTCGAGGACCTGCGTCGAATCCAGGCTGGTGACGTTCGGCTCGATGCCGAACATCACTCCCGGAAAGTGATGGTCGAGCTTCTCGGCGTGGGTGATCGGTCGGTCGATGTCGCGGACGATGTCCCGGCTCAGCACGCCGTTCCCGTTGCCGTCGACGTAGGCGCGAAGCCAGTACCCATCGGGGTTCTCAACAAAACTGATGGCGACGAAGGCGGACCGCTTGACGGCTTCGAACCGGGCCCGCGCCATGCGCCCGGCCACGTAGCTGGCCGCCGCGGCTGATCTGGCTCGATCGACGCGGCCGTGCGCGAGCGGGATAGCGGCGCCGGCGACGATCACCATCAGGGAGATCGCCGCCAGCACTTCGAGCAGCGAGTAGCCGTTATTTTTAACCTTTGGGCGCCGCTACCGCGATGCGGTCCTTGATCCGCAGAAAGCTTTTCTCACCGATGCCGCGGATGTTCATGACCTCCTCGATTTTCTTGAACGGGCCGTTCTTGACGCGGTACTGCACAATGAGCTCGGCCGTCTTGACGCCGATGCCAGGCAGATCGGCGATTTGCGACGCCGTGGCGCTGTTGAGGTTGATCACGTCGGTTGACGCGGACGCCGGGGGCCTGGTCGCGCGCTGCGCATCCACAGGCCAGCCTCCGAAGATCAACACCGTGGCGAGTACGAGCACGAATCGATTCATGTGTCCTCCTGTACCGAGCGGCTCGAGGCCGCTCGGCGTGTGTCGCGCGGTATGCGCAGGCGGCCCCGGCGCGGTTGCTGTTCGCGCGGCAGATGAAGGTCAGGCATCGGAGGCGCGAGGGCGGGACGCCAGGGCCGCACTCGGCCAACGCAAAATGAAGGCCGCCGTATTCGATGCGAGGGCGTCGCGCGATCTGATTGCAGGTGTGAGGGTTCGCGGGCGCCAGATGGGAGAGCCGTATGACGGAGTGTGGGAGGCCGATCAGAATGTCTACGCTGGTTGCTATAATGGCCCCTCCGCGCCCACGATGATCGATTCGCGCCGCCGGCGCTTCCTCGCGACTCTCGCGACTCTCGCTCCGGCGCTCCTGGCGCCCCTGCAGACCCTTGTCCTCGAGGCGACCCGCGCACCTTCAGCGTGATGACGCGCGATCTGAAATGGACTAACTATAGGAGGTCACATGTGGATCGTTGACTTGAAACACCGTGTTGCCGCGTTGGCCGGCATTTCGGCACTTGCGCTCGCTGCGACGACCTTGACCGCGCAATACTCCATGACGGTGAACAGGGATCGCCTCATCAATGCGCAGAATGAGCCGCAGAACTGGCTTATGATGAATGGCGACTACGCATCGACCCGCTACTCGAAGCTGTCCCAAATCAGCCGTGAGAACGTGAAGGATCTTCGGATGGTCTGGGCGCTGGCGCTTGGCGGCATGCAGGACGTTGGACAGAACGGCCCTGAGAGCCAGCTGCACCCGCTGATCGACAACGGCTTCATGTATACCACCGACGGCTGGGGCACGATCTACAAGATCGACGCTCGCAATCCCGGCAAAGGAGACTTCGCCTGGATCGCCGACCCCGGCGTACCGCACGAGGGCAACATCTCACGCTCGAGAGGCATTGCCCTTTGGGAAGATCTCGTGATTGCGAACCTGCCTGACGGCCGCGTGATTGGCGTGAATCGCAGCACCGGTGAAATCGTCTGGGACAAGATGGTTGCCGCCACAAATGAGTTCGGCAGTCGCGAGAAATTCTTTACCGCACCCATCACCGCTGAGGGAAAAGTCATCATCGCTAACGGTGCCGGCGACGGGAAAACGCGCGGCTGGATCGCGGCCCTCGATGCGCGGACGGGCACCGAGCTCTGGCGCTGGTACGTCGTCCCGAAACCAGGCGATCCGGGGAGTGAGACCTGGAAGGACAAGACGAACGCGTGGAAGACGGGCGGCGGCGGCATCTGGCAGACCGGGTCCTACGATCCGGCGACCAGGCTCACCATCTGGGGCACCGGAAATCCGGTCCCTGCCTACGATCCGCAGGCACGGCCGGGCGACAATCTCTACACCAACTCCGTGGTCGCGCTCAACATCGACACGGGCAAGCTCGCGTGGCACTTCCAGTACACCCCCAACGATTCATGGGATTACGACGAGGTGGGCGTCCACATGCTGTACGACGCCACGATCGACAAAGTCAGTCGCAAAGTCGTGGGTCATTTCGGCCGGAACGGCTTTTTTTACTCGGTGGATCGCACCAACGGCCGGTTCATCAAGGGATCGCAGTACTTGAACGATGTGAACTGGACGAAGGGATTGGATCCCGAGACCGGCAAACCCGTTGAGTACAACCCGAAACTCGACGTCCAGGTTTACAACCCTGCCGCCCGGGCGCTGCGAGGTGACCCGACGAAACGCACGTGTCCGACCTGGCACGGCGGCATCGCACACCAGCCGACCTCGTACAATCCCGTCAAACACATCGCGTATGGAGTCGGCACAGAGGGGTGCTACTCGCAGAATGGCCATACCGTCGCGTACCTCTCGCCCGAGGGCGGCATCGACGACAAGAACAGCAGCAAACGCACCTACAGCAGCGATCTCTACTACGGCTCGATCACCGCGTATGACGCAATCAATCACAAGGTGATGGCCAAGGCGGTCACCGACATCGAAATCCGTTCGGGCACACTGGCGACGGCGGGCGGCGTCGTGTTCACGGCGCTGCAGGATGGCTGGGTGGTGGCATACAACGACGAGACGCTCGAGGAGCTCTGGCGCTTCAATGTCGGCACTCCGCTCAAGGGCGCCCCGGTAACATACGCGATCGGCCCGAAGCAGTATCTCGCGGTGCAGACCAGCGGCCGGCACCTGCACCCGGTGAAGTTCGATAAACTGGAGAGCTCCAGTTATCTCTTTGTCTTCGCGCTGAATTAGATTTACTTCTGGAACTCGCGGCAGGCCTCGACGTCGGAGCCCCAGAACTCGACGCACTTGGCATGGTCCATCGCGCCCTTGCCGACGACTTTTTCCATCAGGAAGTCGGCGATGAGCTCGATCTCGCGCTGCTGCAGCGTGGCGGCGGGGTCGGGCATGCGCATGGGATATTTCTTCAGATCGGCTTCCAGCAGTTTGTAGCAGCGGCCGTCGCTGTAGGCGAACTTGTCGAAGGCCGGCATCCCCGTGCCGGGCCTCCCGCACTTGATGGTCAGCACCAGCAGGTTGCGCATGAATTTCTTCTCGCGAAGGCTCGGGCCGTCCGGCATCTGGTTGTCGGCCTTGTTGCCGTCCGCCGACCACCCGTGACACGCGCGGCAATCGGCCTTCTGCTGGTACAGCCTCATCCCCTCGGCCAGCGCGGCCGGAGCCAGCGGTGGCGCCGGCGCCTGGGCGTCGGAAACCGTCAGCCACGCCCCTGTGATCGCCGCGAACGCGACCAAACCTGAGAAGGTTCGCACCCAGATTCTGTATTCCATAACGCTCCGAAGCCGCCCGCTACGGGCGCTTCACCGGCACAAATACGATGGAGGCAGGTTCGGGGACGTCAGTGAGGGTCTGCGTCGGTGTGAGCCGCCCGCTGCTCGCGTCGACGCGGTACACGATGACCGTATCCGAACCCTGATTACCGGCCAGCAGGTAGGCGCCCGTCGGGTCGAACGTGAAATATCGCGGTGTTGTGCCCGTCGTCGGCACATGCTCGACGGGCGTCAGCGTTCCGCGCGCGTGATCGACAGCGAAGACCGCAATGCTGTTGTGGCCCCGATTGGACACATAGAGAAATCGCCCGGCGCGGTCTACCTGGATCTCAGCCGTTGTATTCGTTCCGAAAAATCCTGCCGGAAGTGTGGACGTCGTCTGGAAGGTCTTCAGGGTCCCCGTCCGGGCGTCGTAGGTCAAGGCGGAGACCGTCGAGTCCGTTTCACCGTTGACATAGACATATTTCGCCGTCGGATGAAACGCCAAATGACGAGGTCCGGAGCCGGGCGGCAGACTGGCGAATGAGGGATCGTTGAGGGTCAGCCCGCTCCTTGCAGGATCGAAACGGTACACGATCACCTGGTCCAGTCCGAGATCCGCGGTTAACGCAAAGCGGCCATCGGGCGACGGGGTTATGAAATGCGCGTGAGTCCCGTACTGACGACCCGTATGAACGCTGACACCCTGATGCTGATGAAAGGCCGTTGCCTCCTCCAATCGACCGTTCTGGCTGATCGGCAGGGCGGCGACGCTGCCGCTTCGGAAGTTGGCCACTAGCAGCGTCCTTCCCGTCCTGTCGACCGAAATATGGCACGGCCCTTCGCCGCGCGACGACACCTTGTTCAAGAAGCGCAGTTGTCCCGTCTTCGGCTCGATCGCAAATGCGCTGACGGTATCGTTCTTCCCGGGCAGGTCCGCTGCCCCCTCCTCGTGTTCATTCACGGCATAGAGAAAGCGTCCGTTCGGATGGGCAGCCACGAAGGAAGGATGGAGGGTTTCAGCGGCAAGACCCAGCGAGCTCAGCTTTCCGGTGGAGGGCTGAAATCGATACGCGTAGATCCCCTTGCTCGTGGTGCGCGTGTAGGTGCCGAAGTAGACAAGGTACTCCTCGCCTGAGGATTGGGCAGCCCGTGCCGGCCCGACCGGCGCGGCCATCGATAGCAGCGCCCCAAGGATAATCGCCGTCCGCAGAACCCGCATCGGGGCATTAGAACCTGAGCACGTGAACGACCGCCAGAGTTTTCTTTTCGCTACGGACCAATGCTCACCCCCATGCCCCGGCCGATATTCGCGCGCAGATCATCAGGGGAAGGGACACGTTCGCCGAAGCGAGCGCCTCGACGCGAGTCCTGGCCACGTGTGGTTTTCGGCCGGTCGGCCAGGTTACGGATCCGGAAGACGGATTGGTGTGGCGATGGGAGAGGACGGATTAGGAGCGACCGATCGCCGCGGCTTCGGCGCGATACCACTCGACGGTCTGTCGAAGGCCATCCTCGAACGATACCGTCGGCTCGTAGCCGAGCAGCGCGCGCGCTTTGGTGATGTCGGCCAGCGAATCCTTCACGTCGCCGTTTCGCGGTGGGCTGTAATTGACGTTGAGATGGCTGCCGGTCAGGTCCCGCATCACCCCGAATAAGCGGTTCAACGAAATGCGCGAGCCGGTGGCGACGTTCACCACGGCACCCGACGCGCCTGGGGCCTTCACGGCCCGAAGCACCCCGTCGACCACGTTCGCGATGTACGTGAAGTCGCGGGTTTGCTCGCCGTCGCCGTAGATCGTGGGAGGCGTGTTCTCCAGGAGCGACCGGGCAAACACGGAAATGACCCCGGAGTACGGCGAAGACGGATCCTGCCGCGGCCCGAAGACGTTGAAATATCGGATCGTCACCGTCTCGAGTCCGTAGAGACTGGTGAACATCTGCATGTACTGCTCGCCCACCAGCTTTTGCAGCGCATACGGCGAGAGCGGCTTGGTGGGCATGTCTTCGTGCTTCGGCAATGTGGGGGTGTTGCCGTACGCCGACGAGGAGCCGGCGTAGACGACGCGCTTTACGCCGGCATCGCGCGCGGCGACCAGCACGTTGAGCGTCGCGTCGATGTTCGCGCGATTCGACGTAATGGGATCTTCCACCGATCGCGGCACGGACGGAATCGCCGCCTGATGCAGCACGTACTCGATGCCTTGCACCGCAGCCTTTGCGACCGCAAGGTCGCCGAGGTCGCCTTCAAGGAAGTCGACGTTCGACAGATGGGCGAGGTTCTTCCGCTTGCCGGTGATGAAGCTGTCGACAACGCGGACGCGCTCGCCGCGGCGTAACAGCTCTTCTGCGAGGTGGGATCCGATGAAACCGGCGCCGCCTGTAACCAGATATGAGGACATTCGGAAAATGACGAACTTTTTACTTCTTACTTTTTACTTCTTACTTTCCAGTCTCACCAAAGTGCCGCAGCCGGCCGTAAGCCGAATTCTGTTCCCTTGCGGGAGATGATCATTCCTCTAGTCCCGGCATTACTGACGGGATCAAGCAACCTACCCGGAAGCTTCGGACGGGCCGTCCTCTCGTCCGCCTTCGCTCGCTTTCGCGAGCTACGGCGAGACATTGCTTCCCTATTTGGTCTTGCTCCGTGCGGGGTTTTGCCTGCCATCTGCCTTACGACAGACGCGGTGCGCTCTTACCGCACCTTTTCACCCTTACCCTATCGGCACGGTCCGGCTAAAGCCGGACCCCACCAATAGGGCGGTATATTTTCTGTGCCACTAGTCCTTCAAGTTGCCCTGACCGGGCGTTACCCGGCGCACTGCCCTGCGGAGTTCGGACTTTCCTCCCCGCCTTACGCTATACGCGCTCGGCGCGGCGATCATCTGGCCGGCTGCGGCGACTGCTAGTGTACCTCAAAGGGGTGAGGAAAGAGGGAAGAGGGATGAGGGGAGAGAGATGAACCTGGCGCTGTTCGACTTCGACGAGGCCGAGGGCGCTGGAGCGAATCCACGCCAATAGGAAGTACTTCCGCTGGCGCGAGCGTTAGTAAGCCAGCCGGACGGGGAGCAGTCAACGGGGCGGCGGCGATGTTCTGCGGAGCGGGCGATGGATACTCGAAAACACGTCGCCCGCGAGCAGAATGTCGGCGCGGGCCCGTTACCACCGCACGGTCCGGCTAAAGCCGGACACTACGTACTAACCACCAACCCCTAACCACCAACCAACCCCAACCCCTACCCGTCCGTCTCCTGCCGTATCGCGTACTGCTCGAGCTTCTTGTAGAGATTGCTGCGGGGCGTGCCAATGACCTCGGAGGTTTTCGAGATGTTCCACGCGTTCTCGCGCAGCTTCTCGACGAGCCAGGCGCGCTCGGCCGACTCCTTGAACTCGCGCAGCGTGCCCGCGTCCGCTCCGGCGCCTCCCGTAGGACCCAATGCGCCTGAGGCAGCCGGGCGCGCGGCGCCTTTGTCTGACCGTATCGAGTCGGGCAGATCCGGCGCGTCGATGGCGTCTCCCTCGCTCATGATGATGAGGCGTTCGATGGTGTTCCGCAGCTCGCGGATGTTGCCGCGCCAGCGATACCGCTTCAGCACGTCGAGCGCAGCGGGAGTAATCTGCTTCGCCCGCCGGTTGTTTTCGCGCGAGAGCTGGTTCAGGAAGTGCTTGACGAGCAGCGCGATGTCGTCGGGTCGTTCGCGCAGCGGCGGCACGTGGATCGGGATGACGGCAAGGCGGAAATACAGGTCTTCGCGGAACTGCCCTTTCTCGATTTCCTCTTCGAGGTTCTTGTTCGTGGCGGCAATCACGCGCACGTCGACGTTCACCGTCTTGGCCGATCCGAGCCGCTCGACTTCGCCCTCCTGCAGCACGCGCAGCACCTTGGCCTGCGTCTTCAGGCTCATGTCGCCGACCTCGTCCAGAAAGATCGTTCCGCGGTCGGCCTGCTCGAACTTACCCACCTGGCGCTCGGTGGCGCCGGTGAACGAGCCCTTCTCGTGGCCGAACAATTCGGATTCGATAAGATCCTCGGGAATCGCCGCACAGTTGACCTGCACGAACCGATCGCGGCTGCGCGGGCTCAGCCGATGAATCGTTCGCGCGACCAGCTCCTTGCCGACCCCGCTTTCTCCCTGCAGCAGGACCGTGGCATGCGCGGGCGCGGCCCTCTTAATCGCTTCCTCCACCTTGCGCAAAGCCGGGCTGTTGCCCACCATCTGGTACTTCGAGTCGATCTCTTTGCGGAAAGTGCGGTTCTCATCCTGCGTGCGGCTGAGATGCAGCTCTTTCTCGATGCGCTCGAGGAGCACCGGCTCCGAGAATGGCTTCTCGATGAACCCGGAGGCGCCACGGACACTCGCGTCGTATCCGGTTTGCGCCGTGCCATGCCCTGACACCATGACGACCGGCAGCTCAGGATGCGCGGCCTTGATCCGGTCGAGCACTTCGAGCCCGTCCATGCCGGGCATTTTGATGTCGAGGAATACGAGGTCGGGGAGATCCCGCTCGATCAGCGCAAGGCCTTCCTGCCCGGAGGAAGCGCCGACAAACTGATAGCCCTGATACTCGAGCGTCCGCCGCATCGAATCGCGGATGCCGGCTTCGTCATCAATGACCAGGATCCGGGATTTCACTCGCGCCTCATGGCGCGTCGACGCGGATCGCCCGAATGGCGCGCTGCTCGGTGCCGGGTATGTAGACGTAAACGGCGAGCACGTCTCCGGGATGTGCCGCTCGGGCGAGCCGATTATAGGCGTCGGCCGACGAGACAGGCCGCCGATTGATTTCCAGGACAATGTGATCGCGCTGGATGCCGGCGTCGTACGCGGCGCTCAGCGGATCGACCCGGGTGACGACGACCCCGTCGACGCCGCTCGGCAGGCGCAGGCGCCTCGCGGTGGCGCGGTCGAGATCCCGTACGCCGAGCCCGAGCGGCATCACCGGGTTGCTCGACGGCCGGACGGACGGGCTCGCGTCATCGGCAGGGCCTGCGGCCTGACGGCTGGGACGCTCGGCGAGGCGCACGGTCAGCGTCTGCGTACGGCCGTCCCGGAGCACTTCGAGCCGCGCGATGGTGCCCGGGCCGCGCCGCGCCACTTCGCGGATGATCTGGTCGTTGCTCGCGATGCGCTGGCCGTCGATGCCGACGATCAGGTCGTATGTGCGAAGCCCTGCTCGCTGACCCGGCGACCCGTTCGTGACATCCTGCACGAGCGCGCCCTGCGTGGAGCCGAGCCGCAGCGAACGCTGCAGGTCGGGATCCACGTCCGTCAGCGCGACGCCCATGAAGCCGCGCGCCACGCGCCCTTCGGCCTTCAGCTGGGGAAGAATGGCGGTCGCCTCGTTGATCGGCACCGCGAATCCGATGTTGCTGGCGCGCTGGCTGATGGCCGAGTTGATGCCGACCACCTCGCCGCGGCCGTTGATCAGCGGGCCTCCACTGTTGCCGAAATTGATCGCCGCGTCAGTCTGGATGTAATTGTCGAGGCTGCTGTCGAACAGTTTGCGCCCGAGATAGCTGACGACCCCGACGGTCACCGTGTGCTCGTATGCGAGCGGGTTGCCGATCGCGCAGACCCATTCACCGACCCGCAACGTTCGCGAATCGCCGAGCGGGGCCACGGGCAGATTCTTTGCGTCGACTTTGATCAATGCGATGTCGGTATCCGGGTCGATGCCCAGCACGCGCGCCGGCAGGCTGCGGCCGTCGGAGAACTTCACCATGATCCGCTCGGCGTCCTGGATGACGTGGTAATTGGTCAGGATCTCGCCGCCGCCCTCGATGACAAAGCCGCTGCCGGACTGCGGCCGGCTTGACGAGGGCCCTTGCGGGTTCACGTCAGCCTGTTCCCGGCGGCGTCTGCCGGTCATTCCGGTGGCGCGGGTCGTGGCCTCGATGTTGACGACCGCCGGGTTGATGCGCTCTGCCACGTCGGCGAAGTTCACCACGCCGGGCGGCATCGCAGCGGGAGTCGCCGCTGGAATCACTGGCCTACCTGCCTCGAGCGCCGTCGCTGCCTCTTGCGCGCTTCTCGCGTCCGGTTGGCGCGGAGCAGGTACCCGGCGCTGCGATTCGACAGGCGCTGCCGCCCGTCGGCCGGACGGGGCGTTCCCGCCAACCCAACCCGACCAACCGGAAACCATGAGGCCGATCATGAAGGCCGTCATCGCGGTCAGCAGGAGGGTGACGAAGGCAAACGGGCGCGACATAGATGGCTGCCAGCCGCCAGCTCTCAGCCGCCAGCCAAATCGCTGGAAGCTTGAAGCTGTGAGCTGGAAGCTGATTATAAGCCCACCAGCTGCCGGAAGGCAGCCTCATCAAGCACGGCGATGCCCAGCGCTTCTGCTTTAACGAGCTTGCTTCCCGGATCGGCGCCGGCAACCACGTAGCTCGTTTTCTTGCTGACCGAGCCCGTCACTTTCCCGCCGCGAGCCTGAATCGCTTCTGTGGCCGCTTCACGCGACAGCAACGGGAGCGTGCCCGTCAGGACGAACGTCCTGCCGCTCAGCGGCCCTGGGGAGCCGGCTGCTGTCAACGGCGCGTCCATCTTCAACCCCGCCGCCGCAAGCTCGTTGATGAGTGCGCGGTTCTGCGGCTGGTCCAGATACTCACGCACCGAGGCCGCCACGACCGAACCGATATCGGGCACGGCCTGCAGCTGCTCCTTCGACGCGGCACACAGTGCGTCCATCTTTCCAAACGCCCCGGCGAGCGCCTGCGCGCCCCGTTCGCCGACGTGACGGATACCCAATCCGTAAATCAGCCGCCAGAAATCCCGCGCCTTGCTGCGTGCGATTTGGTCGACAAGGTTCGCGGCCGACTTCTTTCCCATCCGCTCGACTTGCTCGAGGCGTTCCTGCGTGAGCGTGTAGATGTCTGCGTAGCTGGCGATGAGACCATCCGCGATCAGCCTCGCGATTAACGACTCGCCCAGCCCCTCGATATTCATGGCATGCCGCGAAGAGAAATGCTCGAGGCCGCGCTGCAGCTTCGCAGGGCACGAGGTGTTCTCGCAGCGCCAGACCGCTTCGTCTTCGGCGCGCACCAGCTCGCTCTGGCAGCGGGGGCAGAGCGTCGGCATCACCCATCGCGGCGAACGGCCCGCGCGATTGGGATCGACGACGCGGACGACCTGCGGGATGATGTCGCCCGCTTTCTCGACGCTGACGCGGTCGCCGTCCCGGACGTCCTTCCGCCCCACCTCGTTGGCGTTGTGCAGCGTCGCCATCGACACGGTCGTGCCGGCGATGAATACCGGTTCGAGGACGGCGAACGGGGTGACGGCGCCTGTGCGTCCGACGTTGATGTCGATGCGTATCAGCGTGGTTTCGGACTGTTCCGGCGGGAACTTGTAGGCGACCGCCCACCTCGGAAACTTCGAGGTTGTCCCCAGCGTGCTGCGCAGCTCGATGGCATCGAGCTTAATCACGACCCCGTCGGTGTCGAATGGCAGCACGCGCGTGGCCGCGGCCCTCTTCTCTCCCCACTCACGGCAGTACTCGGCCACCGCTTCGATGCCGGTTATCGCCTTCCAGTGCGGCTCGACGGGCAGGGTCCACTGTTTGAGGCGCCGCAGGAGCTCGGCGTGTGTCTCCGGCGTGGCATCCGCGCTGACGAGTTGATACAGGAACGCCCGCAGCCCCCGCTTTTTCACCTGCTGTGGATCGATCTGGCGCATCGCGCCCGCGGCCGCGTTTCGCGGGTTGGCGAACATCGGCAATCCGGCCTTTTCGCGTTCCTGGTTCGTCCGCTCGAACTCCTGGCGTGGCAGATACACCTCGCCCCGGATTTCCACCGTCCCTTTCGGCCCGCCCTTCAGCGTGTGCGGGATGTCCTTGATCGTGCCCACGTTGACGGTGACGTCTTCGCCCGTGATCCCATCACCGCGCGTCGCGCCGCGTATCAGCCGGCCGTCGCGGTACTGCAGCGCGATGCTGAGGCCGTCGATCTTGAGCTCCGCCACATACGGCACCGGTCCCTCGACCTGACCCAGCCCCCGGCGCAGCCGTTCGTCGAACGCTCGCAGGTCGTCCTCGTTGTACGCGTTGTCCAGGCTGAGCATCGGCTCTGCGTGCTGGACCGACGCGAATCCGTCGGTCGCACGGCCGCCGACCCGCTGAGTTGGCGAATCAGCAGTGACGAGGTCGGGATGGTCGCGCTCGAGGTTCCGGAGCTCCCTCAGGAGCTCGTCGAACTCAGCGTCCGAAATGGTCGAATCCTGGTGAACGTAGTAACGCTCTTCGTAGTGGCGGACCTGTTTACGGAGCTCTTCGATGCGGGATGATGGATCCACAGGACAACTAGGGAACTGGTGATCTAGTGAGCTGATGATCTACCTGTCTCTGGCGAGGATGTAATCCGGCAGCGCCATGAGCGCATCGCGTGCAGGGGACGGCGCGAAGAGATACAGCTGCTTTTTCGCGAGCGACGCCTGTTCCTGCGCCTTGTCCATCGCGTACTCGACCGAACGGGTGTCGTGCAGCAGGCGGCAGATCTCGCGCCAGCCCTCGGGCGTCACGCCGCCGTCGCGGACCACGCTGTGGATCAGCTCGTTGGTCTGTTGGTCGGCGCGCTGGAGCAGCCGGATGATGGGGAGCGTCACTTTACCCTCGCGAAGGTCTCCGCCGACGGGCTTGCCGAGGGCTGACTCGTCGCCGGAAAAATCGAGGAGGTCATCGATGAGCTGGAAGGACACGCCCAGGCTTATGCCGTATTGCTCGAGGGCGCGCTCCTGCTCCGGAGTTGCGTTGCCGAGAATGCCGCCGATCCGCGCACAGCCGCCGAACAGGTAGGCCGTCTTGCGCCGGATGATGTCGAGGTGCTCGTCCTCGGTGAGGGTGACGTCACCCTTTTTCGAGAGCTGATAGAGCTCTCCTTCGATCATCCGCAGCGTGACGTCGCAAAGCTGCCGGACGATGTCGAGCCGGTCGGGTGTGAGCGCCAGACCCATCGACTTGATGTAGAGGTAGTCGCCGAGCAGCACCGTGACGTCGCTCCCCCACCGCGAATGCACCGAGGGCTGGCCCCGGCGCCACTGGGAGTCGTCGATGATGTCGTCGTGGACGAGCGTGGCCGTATGGATGAACTCGACCACCGCCGCATACAGCACCGCCAGTTCGCCTGTGTACCCGGTCAGCCGCGCCGCCATCAGGAGCACAGCGGGGCGAATGCGCTTGCCGCCGCCGTTCTGGATGTAGCGCCCGATTTTCGGAATCAGTGCAACCTGCGACTCGACATGACGATAAAACTCCGTTTCGACCTTTTCGAGGTCGTCCCGGATGGGTTCGAACATCTGGACGAGCGTGGCGTATGAGGGATGCGCCTCGACGGCGTCAACGTTCTTCAATGCCCGATGATCACACCATATTCCGTCACGGGGTGTCAACGGATAGACAGTTGCGGCGCATGGGTTTACGGTCGAAACAGCGCGGCAAAATTCGCGTCGATCTGCAGGCGGAGCCCCTCCAGGGGCTCTCCGCGCGCGGCGGCCAGCTCCTCAGCCACCCTCACAACCCATGCGGGCTCGTTGCGTTTTCCGCGATAAGGGGCGGGCGCAAGATAGGGGCTGTCCGTTTCGCAGAGGAGGCGATCGGCCGGCACCAGCTTCGCAATGCCCCGCAGGCTCGCCGCTTTCGGAAACGTCACGATCCCCGCAAATGAGATGTGCATCCCAAGGGCGAGGGCTTCGTCGGCCAGCCGCGGTGTGCCGGTGAAGCAATGGAGGACACCCCGCAGGGCGCCGCCGCTTTCCTCGCGCAGAATCGCGAGCGTATCGTCTTCCGCTTCGCGAGTGTGAATGATGACGGGTAGGCCCAGTTCTCGGGCAAGCCCCACTTGCGCGCTGAAGACGGCCCGTTGAACGGCTTTAGGCGCAAAGTCGTAGTGGTAATCGAGGCCGATTTCGCCGAGCGCGCGGGTGTGCGGAATGCTCGCGATGGCTTCGCGCACGAACGCGGCGACATCCGCTTCACGTCCGGCGAAGCGTGCGGCCTGGTGCGGATGGAGGCCGACGCCAAATCTGACCGCGGGCCATGCGGCGATCAGTTCGGTGGCGCGGGCGGCTTCGACGTCGCTCTCTGCCGCCAGGATGCACAGCGCCTGCGTCAGCCCGGCCGCCTGCGCCCGCCCGATCACTGCGGCACGATCTTCAACGAACGCGTCGTCTGCCAGATGGCAATGCGAATCGATCAAAACGCCTGATCGTACCTGAAATGGGGATTAGGGATTGGGGGTTAGGGATGAGATCGGTCGCGCTCTCACCCGATCGCGCCCATACGCGTACAATGGCGGCCTTCCTACCGGCATCATGACCCTTGCGCCCGGCGTTCAACTCGGCGCGTATGTCATCGCTTCTCCGCTTGGCGCAGGCGGTATGGGCGACGTCTATCGCGCGCGGGATGCGCGTGTCGGCCGCGACGTGGCCATC
>JANNJO010000434.1:0-5633 GCA_031395755.1 Acidobacteriota bacterium | reverse complement strand
CTCTCGACGGTTTTTGGGATCGTGCATGGGGCCGCAGGATTCATATCCGTCGAGACTGCGCCAGGGGGTGGCTCGACCTTCTCCGTGTACTTGCCGAGCGCCGGCGATGAATCCGCTCTCGCAGCGCCGAGCGTCGTCCCTCCGGTCGGCGGCACCGAGACCATTCTGCTCGTCGAAGACGATAACAACGTTCGTGCCCTCAGCGCGCGAGGGCTTCGTCGACATGGATACACACTTGTGCTTGCGCGTCATTCGGTCGACGCCACGAAGCTGGCAGAAGTGTACCGTGGCAAGATCGACCTGTTGCTGACGGACATCGTGATGCCGGGGTCCAACGGGCGAGCGTTGGCCGAGCAGCTCTCGCGGTCGATCAGCGGCCTGAAAGTGCTCTACACCTCCGGCTACACCGACAGCGTCGCAACCCTTCAGGCCATCCGCGCCTCGTCGGCGGCTTTTATTCAGAAGCCCTACTCGCCCGATTCCCTCGCCCGGAAGGTACGCAGCGTGCTTGATGCGTAGCAGAGGCAGGATCAAACCAGCTGGACCTCCTCGCCGACATGAACCGTCCCGGCGGCGAGCACCCGCGCATTCAGCGCGAGCTTCCCTTCAAACCGGCGCACGATGCTCATGAGCACGTTGGGATCCTGATCGAGCGTATCAGGGTCGATCGTGGTCATGACGCAGCGCGCGCGGAGATCCTGCAGACCGATTCTGACCTCTCCGATCTGCAGCGACTTGCCTTCCCACGTGCGTTCGTCCAGTCCGTCCACACCCGCGACAATGATGTTCGGCCGAAGACGCCGGCCGGCGTAGCCGAACGCGTGAATGGCGCCGTCGGTGGCGACCAGCAGGGGCAGCACGTCGAACCGATCGGCCGTATCGTTTCGAACGAGCCGCGCGCCCGGTCCGACGATGTCGACGACTTCGGCCAGGACGTCCGGTTCGGTCCAGAGCCGGCCGTCGATCAGCGGTTCGGTCAAGGTGCCGAGTCTTGCCCCATGTCCGAGCAAGCGCGGAAACGTTCGCGCCGTGACGACCCGGCCGCGCGAGTTCTGCACGTGCACGGCGCGATCGCCATCAATTCCGAGCGCCGTGACAGCGGCCTCCGTCAGCGACTCCCCCGCCATCGACTTGACCGGATAGCGCCAGATCTCGGCGACGTGCATACGCGGAGTCTACCGGGGCGCCGGCGTCACCTCGAACGCGAACCGCAACGCAGGAATGCGGTTCCCGGGGTGATCGTCGGCGTAGGTGAGCTGGGGCAGGCGATACAGCTGTTGGCCACCTTCAGGCCCCTGGTAAATTCCTGGATAGAAATCGATCAGGTGCACTCCGGGCGAGCCGGCTGCTTTGAAGTTCACCACCACGTCTCCCTGGGTGTTGAACCCACACGCATATCCCATGTAGCCATTGTCGTAGGTCGCCACGTAGATATTGTCGTAGTCGGTCCAACCGACGCCTTTCAGGTGAATCGTCACCGGCGTTCCCGCCGGTCCCCGGGTCGGCGACATGCTGACCACGCTCGTTTCGATGACGAAGTGGGTGCGCGCGAGAATCTTGTCGCCGCTGCGGATCGAGACCCCGTGGAGGCCGCCCAGGTCGTCCGGCACCGCCAATGGAACGTCCACTCGTCCGTCGGATCCCACGGTCAGCGTCGTGATCTCGTGTTCCTGTGGGGCGAACCCAGCGCCTGATACGCGGTTGCCGATCTGTGTCTCCCAGACGAGCGACACACGCATGTTTGCGGGAAGGCCGCTTCCCTTGAGTGACGTGCGTGTCAGCACGGGACCCTGACTCGGGCTGATGCTCAGGAGCGCGCCACCGTTACCGGTCGCCGCCGGCACCGGCTGCTTTTGATAGGGCTCTGCGTAGGCCGGTGCAGCAACCTTTCCGGGCGTGATGCGGAATGCGAATTCCGGTCTCGGCAGGTAAGCGTTGGGCGCTTGCTCGTGATTCAAGTAACCCTGACCCATGTAGCCGGTGTAGAGCTTGACCTGATGCTCTCCGACTGCGCCCGCGGCGCGCAACCGCGCCACCGAAGAGCCCCGCGTGCTCGTCGCCGAAACCCACCCGACCTCCTGGTTGTCCCAGTTCACCACCCACGTGCTCTCCAGCGTCCGCCATCCGAGGCCTGTCACTCGAATTTCAATCGGAGTGCCGACGGGGCCCTCGGTCGGGTGCATCTCGAACGTCTGGCTGACCTCGATGCCGCCTTGAGCGAGGGGCACCCCGTTATCCGACAACATCACTTCGTGAACGCCGCCGTAGTCTTCGGGAATCTTGAAGCGGACTGACACACGGCCATCAGCCCCAACCTTCGCCTGGGCCAGCGTCGTGGTTGTGGGGGTGAACCGCTTCCCGCGAAAGCGGTGGTAGTCCTCGACCACCCAGCCCCCATTCACCGTTCCCCAGACCAGATCGAGCTGCCGAAGGGGCGGCAGGCCCTCGGCTGTCGCCACAACGTCCGTGCCGCCAATGGGCTTCGCGTTTTGAGAATAGGTAAGCGTGAGTTTTTTAGGTGCTGCCGCGCTGGCGGGCTGAGTAGCGGGAATCGGCTGCGAGGCATCGCGCCCACACCCGATGGCGCTCACCAACGCGAACAGAACGAGTACGGCAACCGTGGCGCTACTCCACGATGGTCACTTGAGAATCTTCGACGGCGAACGGCTTGAATTCTCCGGTGCGGCCGTGCTTGTCGGTGGCAGTCACGGTATAGCGAACGATCCCAATCGGTGCGGTGGCGGGCACGATCCACTTGGCGATCCAGAATTCACGTTCGGGCTGCTTGACCGTCCCTCGATAACGCATCGGAAGATCCTGGGTCATGCCGCCATAGGAGAGGTGGACAACGAACTGGGCCGATTGCTCCCTTTCGCCCGTCACCGGATCAATCGCCGTCATCCGGAACCCGACCGGATCACCTCGCTTGAAGCGACTCTGCAATACGCAATTGCCCGCCGTTCCGGGTTTACCGACGAATAACGTGACATCCCCGAACACAACCAGTTTGCCCTGGCCGGCGGCGGGCGGCGCAGGCGGCGCCTGAAACGCTGCCACTGAAGGCCTTTCAGCACCGATGACCGCAACGGTCACAAGCATCAATATTGCCCGTGTTGCTCGGCGCATGGATGACCCCATTTCGGACGAAGTGTAGCAGACTCTCGGCATGCCGCCCTTTCTCTTCGCGCTTTTTTTCAACATGGCCGCGCTCGGCCAATCCCCAGGCCTCATCACGGGAACGGTCGTGGATCCGTCGGGCGCGGCTGTCCCCAACGCCACCGTCCGCCTCGAAATCTCGAGTGGCCCGATCGACGAATTTCGGACGGGAAGCGACGGGCACTTCGAGTTCAAGGCGGAAGTCTCCGGCCCCTTGCGCGTCGTTGTCACAGCCGCCGGCTTCGCGGAGGTCGTCACCCCGGTGACAGCCAACTCCAGAAATCTGCAGGTGACTCTGCAGCCGGCGCCCTTCTTTGAAGCGGTCAACGTGACCTCTTCGCGCATGGACGTGCCGCGAGTGGATCCGACCGTGACCGTGACCGTGCTCACCGCATCTGAGCTGCTGACGAGCGGTGCCCTCACGCTGGACGATGCCCTGAAGATGGTCCCCGGCTTCACCCTGTTCCGTCGTACATCTTCCCGCGTGTCCAACCCCACGGCACAGGGCGTCACGCTGCGCGGCCTCGGTGGCACCGGCGCAAGCCGTTCGCTCGTACTGGCCGATGGTGTGCCGTTGAACGACGCGTTCGGGGGCTGGGTCTACTGGGACAAGCTGCCGCAGGTGGCAATCGATCGCGTCGAAGTGTTGCGCGGCGGCGGAAGCGACTTGTATGGCGCGGATGCCGTTGGCGGGGTCGTGCAGATCCTGACGTGGCGTCCGAGCCGGCCCGCAGCACGCGCGCTGGTCGAAGGTGGCGGCATGGAGACGGGCCGCCTTTCGATGTTTGGCGGCGGCCGCTCCGCCGGCTGGAGTTACACGGCCGGTGGTGAGTGGTTCACCACGGCCGGCTACATTCCAGTGGCGCAGGAGCAGGAACCCGGGATCGCCTCCCGCGGCCCCATCGATTCCAAGATCGGCTCGGCGCATCGGTCCGGGTTGGCTTCTGCCGGATACCAAATGAGGAATGGGTGGCGAGTCAACGTCGGTGGGAATGTGTTTACCGACAACCGCAAGAATGGCACGCCCGCCGTCATCAACGACACCGCTTCACGACAGGGAACGGGTGAAGTCGCCGGTGCGCTCGGTAAAGGGCTCTTGTCGGTGCGGGTGTTCGCCGGCACACAGGGCTACGACCAGACATTTTCGGCGGTCTCGGCCGATCGTGCGAGCGAAGATCTCAACCGACGGCAGCGTGTGCCCACGAGGGCGGCAGGGACCGCCGCACAGTGGGTCCGCGCCATCGGACGCCATACGCTGCTCGCCGGGACCGAAGCGAAGTTCATCAACGGAAGCACACGGGAGACCCAGCTTTCAGCAGGCCGCGTGCTGGCGACCCTCAACAACGGCGGCACGCAGCATGTGTGGTCGACATTCGTCCAGGACACGTTTCTCATCAGCGATCGCCTCACAGTGGTGACGGGCGTCCACGCGGACCGATGGGAGACGCGATCGCAGAACACCAGCTACGACAAGACGCTGGGATCGTTCAATCCGCGAGCATCTTTCGCGTACCACCTCTCTGGCGGCGTCTCGCTTCGTGCTTCCGCCTACAAAGGCTTTCGGCCGCCCACGCTGAACGAGCTCTATCGAGGGTTTCGAGCGGGCAACACCCAAACAAATCCGAACGAGGCTCTCGCGCCGGAGCGGCTCACTGGTGGTGAAGGGGGCGTGCTCGCGACCCGCGGCCGGCTGTCGGCTCGAGTCACGGGCTTCTGGAACGTCCTCGATGACGTGATTACCAACGTTACGCTGTCCACCACGCCACAGCTCATCACCAAACAGCGCGCGAACGCAGACAAGATGCGGACAGCCGGCGTGGAATTCGAAACCAGTGTGCGCCTGCCGGCCTCGTTCTCAGCCGCCTTCTCGAGCGCGATCGTCGACGCGCGATTCAAGGGTGACACGAGCCTGCACGACAATCGTGTGCCGCAGGTGCCGGCGTATAACGCCGGCCTGAACATCCGCTACAGCCGCGACGTGTGGAACGCCTCCGGCCAGCTGCGCGCGACGGGAGCGCAATTCGAGGACGATCTGAACCTGTTTCGGCTTCGCCGCGCGACCGTGCTGGACCTGTTCGGCAGCAGGAGTTTTGCGGGCAGGGTGAGCGCGTTCGTGGCGGTCGAGAACGTCTTGAACAGCGAGTACGACGTGGGCCGGACGCCGATCCTGACGACCGGCCTGCCACGCGCTGCGCGCGCGGGCGTCCAGATTTCGCTGCGCTAGCGCCCTTCTACCTGATAGGTCGTGCTGGCGGAGGCGGCGCGCCGGTATAGAACGCCGCAATTCGACTCGTGCTTTCGTAAATCGTCGCGCCCGGGCCGGTCGCAAAGTTAGTGCGCCTCGCGCCGCGGAGGGCTCACTCTTGCGGGGTCGACCCGGCGGTTGCTCTTTGGGCATTTTCTCAGTCTGCTTTCGTTTCCTGTCTTTTCGGCCGTTCCTGCTTCAGAATACAGTCCAGCCATAATGGGCCGATGTC
>JANNJO010000398.1:0-2354 GCA_031395755.1 Acidobacteriota bacterium | reverse complement strand
GCCCGCGGCAATCCCGCGGCCGGGGTAGTTTGTGGTGAGCCGGCCCTGCGTGTACGCCGCGCCTTCCTTATATTCCTGATCGGCGCGGGCGAAGATATGATGCGTGTTTTCCCAGACGTTGACGTAGAACAGGCCCGTGCGCGGGCTGAACGACGGATTGAACCAGTTCGTGGCGCCTTGATTTCCCGGGTAGATGAGCACGCCGTCGCGGCTCGCCATCGAGTTCGGCGTGCGGATCGGTCGTCCGTTGTCGAACCCGGCGTTCCAGTTCTGCTTGGCTATCGGGGTCGCCTGCAGGAACTCGCCGCTCCTGCGATCGAGCACGTAGAAGAAGCCGTTTCGGTTGGCCCACAGCATCGTCTTGCGCGGGCTGCCTTTCCACGAAATATCGGCAAGCACCGGAATCTGCACGGCGTCCCAATCGAACTCGTCGTTGGGCATGAACTGGTAGTGCCACGTCAGCTTTCCGGTATCGGCGTCGAGCGCGACGACCGAGCAGCTGTAGAGATTGTCGCCGGGGCGGCTCTCCGCGTTGTAGTCGGGCCCGGGATTTCCGACACCCCAGAACGTCAGGTTCGTTTCAGCATCGTACGATCCGGTCACCCAGATCGACGCGCCGCCATGCACCCAGCCTTGTCCCCACGTGTCATGCCCTGGTTCTCCCGGCAGCGGCACGGTGTTGAATCGCCACACCTGCTTTCCCGTGGCCGCGTCGTACGCGGCGAGAAACCCGCGGATGCCGAACTCGCCGCCGGCCGTGCCGACGATGACCTTGTCTTTGATCACAAGGGGCGCCGCGGTCATCGAGTAACCGGAGGCGCCTGACGCCACGACCGTGTTCCAGAGCGCGCGGCCGCTCTTGGCGTCAATGGCAATCAGGTGGGCATCAATGGTTGCTAGAAACAACGTGTCGTCGAGGATTGCGAGGCCGCGCGTGATGCGGCCGCAGCAGAACCGAGCGTCGGCTGAAGGCGTGTAAGGAAAGATCCAGAAGATCTTTCCAGTCGTGGCGTCGAGCGCGAGCACATCGTTGCCTTGCGTCGTGTACACGACTCCATCAACCACGAGCGGCGTTGCCTGGTTGTAGTCGAGCCATCGAGCCTGGAACACCCATTTCAGCTCGAGATTCCTGACGTTGGCAGGCGTGATCTGTGTCAGCTGGCTGAAACGCTGGCTCGCGTACGTGCCGGAATAGGTGAGCCAGTTGTGTGGCTCTCGCTGCGCGTTCTGTATTCGATCGTAGGTCACCTGGGCCAGTGGAGACTCGGCGAGCGCAACGACGACGACCAACATCATCACGCGGCGTAAACTCATCACTGCTGGTTGACTCCTTTCAGCGTGGTCAAGTACGCGATGACGTCAGCCAACTCCTGCGGCGAAAGCTTCTCTCGATAGGAAGGCATCGCCGACCCCTTGACGAAGCCATGTTGGCGCAGCTCCGTCTTATCAAAGCTCCGCAGTTGCTCCTTCGGATCCATCATCAGGACCTGAAACGTATCGTGATTCAGGAGCCTTCCCGTGATGCTGACTCCATCGCGTGTTACGAGGTGATAACCGCGGTTCTCGGGAAGAATTTCGATGTCGGGAGCGAGTAACGACCCCTGTAGGTGATCGGGGCGGCGCGTCGATCCAATATCGGTGAGGTCCGGCCCCAGACGCGAGCCTCTACCCTGCACCCTATGGCACGTCAGACACATGCCCTTGCCGGCAACGATGGCCGCCCCGGCAGCCTCGTTGCCTGCAGGAAGGGATTCTCGAGTTTGGCCGTATGCGGTAGCCGCGGCGAACGTCGTGGCGATCAGCAGCAGTGCAGGAATCCGCATCAGACCACACTTTCAGAAGTAGTGCTCAGCGTTGTCGCTACTTCGCATCGGCCAACGAAAACACATGAAGGCGCCCGCCGATGAGGCTTTCGTCGACCTTTCTCGCGACCGGCCGGCCGCCGCCGGCCATGACGGCCACGTACTGTTTCCCGCGCTTGCCCTGATAGGTAATCGGCACGGCGCGGCCGTTCTCCGTCAGATCGGCCACCCACAGCACTTTACCGGTGCGCGCGTCGAGCGCCCGGAATCGCGCGTCCTGCGAGGCGGCGATGAAGACCAGCCCGCCCGCGGTCGCCATGGGTCCGCCGCGATTCAGCGTGCCGGTTACGGGCACGCCGAGTGCATCGAGCTCCTCGAAGGAACCGAGTGGAACTCGCCACGCGATGTCACCGGTGCTGGCGTTGACGGCGACGAGCTCTCCCCACGGCGGCTGCTGACACGGTTCCTTCGGCTCCCCGCGCTCGCCAACGGTTGAAATGCGGCTCGCTTTCGCGCGATTGTCTGTTAGAATCGTCGCGGGGGCGTCGGGTA
>JANNJO010000372.1:0-4547 GCA_031395755.1 Acidobacteriota bacterium | reverse complement strand
GACACAGTCGTGATGCGCCGTTTGATGTGCTTGTAGGACATTTCCCACCCGGCGTGCGGGGTTTGGCCGGTATCGCCTGAGGCATCGTGGCACTACGCTCCGGGTAACTGTTCGATTGCCACAATGGAGAATCCCGTGCGTGCTGTTGCCTGCCATTTGTTCAACTATGCGCGTATGTCGCGAAGGATGATATCGGTCACGGCCGTAGCACTGCTGTCGGCCTGCGCCGCGCTGCCACAAGTGACCCGTGAAACCGTGCCGGTCGCGCCGCAGCAGAAATCCTTCGTGCTCTTCGTGCTCTTCGTGGTTTGATGTTCGTTACTGCAGCGCGAACGCCAAGATTGCGTCGCCGGTGCCGAATTCATTTCCACCGCCTGCCGCGATGACGAGGAACTGCCGGCCGCCTGACTCGTAGGTCATCGGCGTTGCGCGGCCGCCTGCCGGAAGCGGTGCCTTCCACAGCTCTTTGCCTGTATCGAGATCGAACGCGCGGATCATGCGATCGATCGTTCCCGCCATGAACACGAGCCGACCGGCGGTGGCGATCGGGCCACCAAGATTCGGCGTGTCGAGCGGCGCCTCCCACAGCCGTTCGCCGGTTCGCAGGTTGATCGCGACGAGCGCGCCGAAGGGCGGCGGCGTGCATGGGACGCCCCCAGGTCCGAGCAGCAGCCGGCGGCGCATCACGTACGGTGTTCCTTCCATCACCGTGTACTCATAGCCTTGCCCGAGGCGGTTCGATTCCTGCCTGGCTGCCGGCAGATCGAAGTTCTTTGCCGGGATCAGCTGCACCATCGCAGCGATGCGATTGACCGGCACGACGGCGATGCCGGTCTGCTCGTCTGCGGCCAGCCCTCCCCAGTGTGCACCGCCGATGTTCGACGGCACGACCAGCGTGCCTTCAAGGCTGGGCGGCGTGAAGATGCCCTCGTTTCTCAACCCTGCGATCAACTGCTGGCACGCGGCACGCGCTTCGGGCGTCACGCCAAATGCCTGCTCCGCGCTGAAACCGTGCGGGCTCAGCGGAGGCGTGAGTGTGGTGAAGGGCTGGGTCGGCGACGCATCCTCGCCTGGGATCGTGCTTCGCGGGACCGGACGCTCCTGAACGGGAAAGACGGGCGCGCCGGTCTCTCGATGGAATACGAAGAGCTGGCCGGTCTTGGTGGCCTGCAGCACGGCCGGCAGCGCCTTGCCGCTTCGCGTGATGGAAACGAGCGCAGGAGGCGCGGCGTTGTCGTAGTCCCACAGATCGTGGTGCACAGTCTGAAAGTGCCATACGATTTTGCCGGTTGACGCGCGCAGGGCAACAGTGGCGTTCGCATAGCGGTTGTCGCCGAGGCGCAGCGCGCCGTAGTAGTCGGGAGCCGGGCTCGATGTCGGCAGGAACACCAGGTCGCGCGCTTCATCCGCGGTAATGACCGACCACACATTTGCCGCGCCCGTTCGCGCAGCGCTGCCACTGCGCCATGTCGCATGCGCGGGATCGCCCGCATCCTGGGGAATGGGATCCCACGTCCACCGCAGCGCGCCGGTGCGCGCATCGAACGCGCGCACCTCGCCGCTCGCCGGCGCCGCGCGCGAGTTGTCTGCGACAGCCGATCCGGTGATTACCAGGCCGTTGACGACGGCAGGAGGCGACGTGACCTGGTACGCCTGCGGAAAAGCTGGAGGGATGCGGAGCCCCAGCCGGAGGCCGATGGTGCCTTCAACGCCAAAGTCCTGGCAGGGGCTGCCGGATGCGGCGTCGAGCGCGATCAATCGCGCGTCGACCGTGGTCAGAAAAACACGGCGGCGGCACGACATCCCCGGCTTCGATGTGGAGTCCAGCCAGGTCGCCACGCCGCGGTTCGCGAAATCGCCGTACCCGCCCCGCGGATCGACCCTCGCGTCGAAACGCCAGATCTCGCGACCCGTTGCAGGTTCGATCGCCATGACTTTTCCGAGCGGCGTGCTGATGTACATGACGCCGTCGACGACGATCGGCGTCACTTGGAGCGAGGGCTGCCGGCTGACATCGACGACCGGCTCACCGGTGTGGTAGCGCCACACGACTCTGAGCGCAGTCACGTTGGCGCGCGTGATCTGCGCGAGCGGAGAGAACCGCGCGCCGCCGGGATCGCGGCCGTACGATGGCCAGTCGCGGGAGGTCTGGGTCTGGGCGCCGCCTATGGCAGCCAGTCCGACGAGGATGGCCGTCAGAGAAATTCTTCGTCTCATAACTGACCGCCATTCTAGCGGCGCCTGCAACATTTTGCCCCTCCGCGCCGTCTGATAGTGGTGTCGATGAACAAATCCAGAAAACGCGCCGTATACGGCGGAATTGCTGTCGTGGTCCTTGTGATCGCGGCCTGGGGGACTTCGTCCTTCTTCGGGGCGTCCGCCGGCATCCCCGACTCGAGGATCGCGACCGTCCAGCGCGGCACGATTGCGCGCTCGGTAGTGGCCACCGGCAAGATCGAGCCGATTACCAAGGTCGAAATCAAATCGAAAGCGAACGGTATCATCAAGGTGCTGGCGGTCGAGGTCGACCAGGAGGTTGAGGCCGGCACCGTGCTGATCGAGCTCGATCGGGAGAACCTGATGGCTCGCGTCCGCGAGGCGCGTGCGACGGTCCAGGGCGCCAAAGCCGCGCATCAGGCGGCCGAAGCGCAGTACGAAAAAAGCCACGTTGAGGCCGAGGGACCCGAGGTCGAGTTCGCCCGCCGCTCGCACGAGCGCGCGACGAGCCTGTTCGATCGACGGCTGATTGCGCAGCACCAGCTCGAGGAGGCGCGCACGGCGCAGGACCAGGCAGAGAACCGGCGGCGCGCCGCAGAGTCGCAATTGTCTGTGGCCAAGGCTCGCGTGGCCGAGGCGTCGGCGAATGTCGCACAGGCGCAGGCGGCCGTGGAGCGCGCGGAGGAAGAGCTGGCCAACGCGACGATTCGCGCGCCGATCCGCGGCCGGATTCTCGCGCGTGACATCGAGATCGGCAGCCCCGTGTCGTCCATTCTCAATCTGGGCGCGGCCGCGACCTCGGTCATCACGATGGGAGACATCTCGCACGTCTTCGTGCGCGGCCGTGTGGACGAGACGGAAATCGGCAATCTCCGCCTTGGGCAGCCGGCGCGCATTACCGTCGAAACATTCAAGGACCGGACGTTCAACGGGCGGGTGACCCAGATTGCTCCGATGGGCGTCGAGCGTGACAACGTGACCAACTTCGAAGTGCGTGTGTCGGTCGAGAATCCCGGCCACGAGCTCAAGGCCAACATGACGGCCAACGCCGAGATCGTGCTGGAGGAGCGGCCGAACGCGCTGATCGTTCCCGAGGCCGCCGTCAGCTACGACGCCGGCAGGAACGCGTCGGTGGACGTCCTCGACGCCAGCCAGCGCGGCGGCCGCCGCCGCACGCCGATCAAGATCGGCATCAGCAACGGCACGCGCACGCAGGTGCTCGAAGGGCTGAAGGAAGGCGATCGGATCGTGTTGCCCTCGTAGTGTCCGGCTCTAGCCGGACCGTGATCATGAAAGAAGCCCTCCAACAGTCCATCGACAACCTCCGCACGAACAAGCTGCGGAGCCTGCTCACGATGTTCGGCATCATGTGGGGCGTGATCTCGATCGTGATCCTGTCGGCCCTCGGCGAAGGTTTTCAGCGCGGCAACCAGGCCGTTCTTCAGGAGCTCGGCAAGAACATCGTCATTATCCGAAACGGCCGCACGAGCGTTCAGGCCGGCGGCGAGCGGGCCGGCCGCCTCATCCGGCTCGATATCCACGACGTGCATGCGCTTCGCGTCAAGTCGCGCATGATCGAGCATCTGAGCCCGGAGTTGATGCGGGGCGGGGTGTCTGTGAAGAGCGCGCATAACGCCGCGTCGCTGCAGATGAGCGGCATCTGGCCCGAGTTTCAGACCATCCGCACGATCGAGGTCTCACACGGCCGGCTGATCAACCGGGCAGACGATGACGAAGCCCGGCGCGTGGTCGTCATCGGGCGCGAGGCGGCGACACAGCTGTTTGCCGAAAGAAACCCCATCGGCGAACAGGTGAAGCTCAACGGACTGACCTACACCGTCATCGGCAAGATTCGACAGAAGTTTCAGGACTCGAACTACACGGGCCGGGACGAGCTGCGCCTGTTCGTGCCCTATGAGGCGATGCGGCGCGACTTTCCGATGGGAGGTACGGCGAACACTGCCGATTCCATCTCCGCCATCGTCGCCGCGCCGTATCCGTGGGTCGCCGATACGCTGCGTGAAGAGTTCGACAGCGGCGCGTTTGCCGGCGTTTTCGGGATTTTCGGCCAGACCATGGTCGAGCGCGAGATCCGGCGCGTGCTGGGGCCGATCAAAGGCTTTGATGTCAACGACCGGGAAGCGCTGTCGCTCTGGAACACCGCCGTCGAGTCGGTGATGTTCAGCAAGATGATCCAGTCGATGAAGGAGTTCTTCCTGGGCGTCAGCCTCATCACGCTCGTGCTTGGCGGCATCGGCGTGATGAACATCATGCTCATCGCTGTCCGCGAGCGCCGACCGTCACCTGGTACCAGACGCAGTCGCCCCCGG
>JANNJO010000350.1:0-1744 GCA_031395755.1 Acidobacteriota bacterium | reverse complement strand
AGATTTCAGACGCTTTGCGCGACGGACTGGCTACTGCAGCGCGGGTCGTCCTCGACGCCTCTGGCGACGGTCTGGACCGGCCCGCGGAGCGAGCAGCCAACACCAATTACGCGCGGGCGGAACGATCTGCGCCGAGCCTTGCAGGTGGGCTTCGTCCAAAGAGTACCGCCGCGGAGACGTCAACAGTGCCTGTGCTGCTGGAGTTCGACAACGGTACGGGCGGTTTCGACAGCGCGGCCCGCGAATACGTCATCACGCTCGCCGACGGACGCTCCACGCCGATGCCGTGGATCAACGTCGTCGCCAATTCGTCGTTTGGTTTTCTGGTTTCGGCCGAAGGCGGCGGCTACACCTGGTCGGTCAACAGCCAGCAAAATCCGCTCACGCCGTGGCCGAACGATCCGGTCAGCGACACGCCGCATGAGGTGCTGTACCTGCGCGACGAGGACAGCGGCGAACTGTGGAGCGCGACCGCGCTGCCGATTCGCGTGCCGTCCGCGATTTACGCCGTGCGCCACGGCAAGGGCTACAGCCGCTTCGCGCACGGCGCCCACGAGATCGAGATCGAGCTGTTGCAGTGCGTGCCTTTGGCCGATTCGATCAAGCTGTCGCGGCTGCGGATTCGAAACTGTTCCACGCGCGTGCGGCGTCTCTCTGTCACCGCGTATGCCGAATGGGCGCTTGGGCCGAATGGAACCGTGCCTGCACCGTTTGTCGTCACCACGATCGACGCGGCGACCGGCGCGCTATTCGCCCGCAATCCCTGGCGTGCCGAATTCGGCGAACGCGTCGCGTTTGCCGATCTGGGCGGTTTGCAGAGCGCATGGACTGCCGACCGCACGGAGTTTCTCGGTCGCCATGGCGCGGTCGATCGGCCCGCCGCACTCGCCCATTCCACGCCGCTGTCGGGCCGGGTCGGCGCCGGCCTGGATCCATGCGCCGCGCTGCAAACGCGATTCGACCTGGAGCCCGCCGCACAGATCGATATCGTGTTCGCGTTGGGCGATGCGGACTCGTGCACGCAGGCGCGAAGCTTGGTCGAGAAATACCGTGCGGCCGATGTCGATGCGGTGCTGCGCGAAGCGCGCGCGCTATGGGACGAGGTGCTCGACACCGTGCAGGTGCGCACGCCCGATCGTGCGATGGACCTTCTGCTCAACGACTGGCTTTTGTATCAGACGCTCGCATGCCGGGTGTGGGCGCGCACGGCCTACTATCAATCCAGCGGCGCCTACGGGTTTCGCGACCAGCTGCAGGACGTGATGGCGCTGTGCGTGGCCAAACCCGCAGTCGCGCGTGAGCATCTGCTGCGGGCGGCGGCGCGGCAATTCGCCGAGGGCGACGTCCAGCACTGGTGGCTCCCGCCGTCCGGCCAGGGCATCCGCACACGGATGACCGATGACAGGATCTGGCTGCCCTACGTCGCAGTGCAGTACATCGAGATGACCGGGGACGCCGCGGTGCTCGACGAAGCGCTCCCGTTCCTCGAGGGCGAGACGCTCAAGGAGGGCCAGGCCGAAGCGTATTTCAAGCCACCGGTCGCGCGCGGTGAGAGCAGTTTGTACGAGCACTGCGCGCGGGCGCTCGATGTCAGCCTCTCGCTGGGCGCGCACGGCTTGCCGCTGATCGGTACCGGCGACTGGAACGACGGCATGAACCGCGTCGGTGAAAAGGGCCGCGGCGAAAGTGTCTGGCTAGGCTGGCTTCTGCTGGCGGCGATCGCCGCGTTCACGCCTTATGCGCA
>JANNJO010000319.1:0-20376 GCA_031395755.1 Acidobacteriota bacterium | reverse complement strand
CCAGGGTCGCCGCTATCACGAAGACGGCGATCACTGTCAGGAGTCTCATTTTGAATGTGTGGTGGAGACGACGGGGGGGGTGTTCAAAGCTGCGCCTGGTGCGCTCGCAGGGACGGCCGGTTCCGGTGTTGAGCGAGTGGGCGATTGGAGATTGAGTGATAGGGACCGATCCCCCTCACCCAATCCCCAATCCCTAATCCCCAGCGAGACTAGGCAGACGTTTCGGTCTCTTCGGAGACCTCCGCCACCAGCGCTTCGGTGGTCAACAGCAGCGACGAAATCGAAGCCGAGTTCTGCAGCGCAGAGCGCACGACCTTGGTGGGATCGATGACGCCGGCCTGCACCAGGTTTTCGTACTTCCCGGTCAGAGCGTTGAAGCCATCCTCGGCGGCCATCTCTTTCACTTTGGCGACCACGACGGAACCTTCTTCGCCGGCGTTGATGGCAATCCACCGCAGCGGCTCCTCGACGGCGCGCGCGATGATGTTGACGCCAACCTGTTGATCGCCGCCGAGCTTCAATCCAGCCAGCGCTTTGGCCGCGCGAAGGAGCGCCACGCCGCCGCCAGGCACGATGCCCTCTTCGACGGCCGCCTTCGTCGCGTGCATCGCGTCCTCGATGCGCGCTTTCTTTTCCTTCATCTCGGTCTCGGTGGCGGCTCCAACCTTGATGACCGCCACGCCGCCGACGAGCTTCGCGAGGCGCTCCTGCAGTTTCTCGCCGTCGTAGTCGGAGGTCGATTCCTCGATCTGCACCCGGAGCTGCTTGACCCGCCCCTCGATGGCCTTCTTGGCGCCGGCGCCCTCGATGATGGTCGTGTTGTCTTTGTCGATCGTGATCTTCTTCGCGGTACCGAGATCCTCCAGCGTCAGGCTTTCGATCTTGATGCCGAGGTCCTCGGTGATGGCCTTTCCGCCGGTGAGGACGGCGATGTCTTCGAGCATCGCTTTCCGCCGGTCACCGAAGCCGGGCGCTTTCACGGCGGCAACGCGCAAGGTGCCGCGCAGCTTGTTCACGACGAGGGTGGCGAGCGCCTCGCTCTCCACATCTTCTGCGACGATCAGCAGCGACGAAGCGCTTTGAGCGACTTTTTCCAGCAGGGGAAGGAGATCCTTCAGGCTGGACAGCTTCTTTTCGTAGATGAGAATCCGCGGATTCTCAAGGACGACTTCCATCCGGTCGGGGTCGGTCACGAAATAGGGTGACAGGTAGCCGCGATCGAACTGCATGCCTTCGACGATTTCGAGCGTCGTGTCGATCGTCTGCGCCTCTTCGACGGTGATGACGCCATCCTTGCCGACCTTCTCCATCGCCTCCGCGATCACCTTGCCGATGGGCACGTCGTTGTTGGCGGAGATCGTGCCGACCTGCGCCACCATGTTGCCGCTCACGGGTTTCGACATCTTCTTGAGCTCGGCGGTGATCACCTCGACCGCGCGATCGATGCCGCGCTTGATGTCCATCGGATTGGCGCCGCTGACCACATGCTTCACGCCCTCGCGAAAGATCGCCTGCGCGAGCACGGTGGCCGTGGTCGTGCCGTCGCCGGCGAGATCGGACGTCTTGCTCGCGACTTCGCGCGCCATCTGCGCGCCCATGTTCTCCAGCCGATCCTTCAGATCGATTTCCCGCGCGACGGTCACGCCGTCCTTGGTGATCGTCGGGGCGCCGTAGGCCTTGCCGAGAATGACGTTGCGGCCCCGGGGTCCGAGCGTCACCTTGACGGCGTCGGCCATCTGGTTGATGCCGCGCAGGACGATCTGCCGGGCCTGCTCGCCGTAGATAATTTGTTTTGCCATTACTTTTTCTTCTCCGACTTCTTGTCCGACTTCTTGGTGGCGTCGCCTTCGATCACCGCGAGCACTTCATCCTCTTTCACGATGAGGTATTCCTCGCCGTCGAGCTTGATCTCCTGGCCGGAATATTTCCCGAACAGGATGAGGTTGCCGGGTTTGACGTCCAGCGGAATCCGCGTGCCTTCGTCGTTGATCTTGCCGTTGCCCACGGCCAGGACCTTGCCCTGCTGCGGTTTTTCTTTGGCAGAATCCGGGATGATGATGCCGCCGATCTGCTGTTCGCCTTCTTCCAGGCGCTGGACGATGATTCGGTCGTGAAGGGGTCTGACATTCATGAGGCGTCTCCGTTCTATCGTTTGACTGTACTATGAGGATGCCCAACAAAGGTGTGCTATTACGTACAGCCGGGAAGGTGCAGGGAGACTACCGTGGTGTCATGTTCAGACTGGTTCCGACCATGAGGCGCGGCTCGGCGACCGCATTGCCGCAGGCCTCGGCGCACTATGCCTCGATCGAGGCCGCCCGCCTCGGCGCAGCGGAGCTCCTCCGCGAGGACCGCATCCTGAAGATCATGATCGTGCGCAACGCCGCCCCGGGCGGCTTTGTGGAGTGGATTGACCGCTAGCTGGCGGTGATTCGGACCATGGGGGAGCCGAGCTCGTAAAATTCGGTGACCCCGCAGCTCGTGCAGGTGACCCTCCAGCCGCGGGCAGAGCGTTCGCCGGCCCTGGATCCGTTGTTCGAGCGGTGCACGCCCAGCGGCGCGCCGCATTCCTTGCAGACGAAACCGACCCACCCTTCCTCGCTTGACGCTTCGGCAGGACGTTCGTGGCCGCCAGCGGCCGCCATGTCAGATTTCTTCATCGTCGAGTTGTTGAACATCTGAACCATTGTGCCGCATCCGCCAGCTCAGTGCTGTATAGGATTGTACACCGCGAACCGCCGGCGCTGACGGCAATTCGGCCTGCGGAACCCATTTTCCGACCTTGAGCGCGCCTTGTCTCGGAATGGACCTGACTTCCGCATCGTACCATTTCGGACGGCAAGCGCGCACGAAGCCCTGTAGAAGTAGGCTCTCCAAGGAGCAGTGATGCCGCCGCCAACGATCACAAAGACCACCAATCAACTGCTTTCCGCGCTGAAACCTTCCGACTTCTCCCAAGTCGCCAAAAATCTCACGCGAGTCAAGATCCGGCCGAAGCAAATCGTGTACATGCCGAATGCACCACTCGACTACATTTACTTTCCTGAGGATACGGTTCTCTGTCTTTTGACCCTGATGTCGAACGGCGACAGCATCGAGGCCGCGACGGTCGGCCGCGAAGGTGCCTCGTGGATTTCGTCGAGCGTCGGCGCGCGGAGCATGCCATGCGAAACGATGGCCGTTCACGAAGGCACCGCGCTGAAGCTCGGCGTCAAGCACCTCGACCGGGAGCTCAAAGAGAACAGGCCGTTTCGAGACGTACTCACGGAATACTCGCACGCCCTGCTGATTGCCTCGATGCGAACCTCCGCATGCAACGGGCTTCACCGATTGCAGGAACGCTGCGCGCGCTGGATTCTGACCACTCTCGACCGCGTGGACGCCGATCACTTTTTCGTCACGAAGGAATTTCTCGCACAGCTGTTGGGCACGAGCCGGCCCATGATCAGCGTCACGGTCGCGATATTCGAGAAGGCTGGAATCCTCAACGTGGAAGGCCGTCGGGTCACCGTCGCCGATCGGAAACGGCTGAAGGAGGCCTCATGTGAATGCTACGACGTGATCCGGCGGCACTACCTCAAGGTGGGCAAATAGAGATGGAAAACGATGGTTGAACGCGATCTCGTCAGAACAGGCATCAGCGGGCTCGACGTCATCCTCTCATCGGGCATTCCGCGGGGCAACGTCATTCTTCTGGAAGGCACGATCGGCGCCGGCAAGACGACGCTGGGCGTCGAGTTTGTCTATCGCGGCGCCAGCATGTTCGAAGAACCCGGCATCATCGTCCTGTTCGAAGTCTCGCCAGACAGACTCGTGCGCGATGCGGCGTGCTTCGGGTGGGATCTCCCTGCGCTCGAGCGTCAGGGCAAACTCAAAATCATCTTCACGACGCGCGAGGTGTTCCGGCAGGAGCTGCAGCAGGCCGACAGTCTGCTCCTCGAGGTGGCTGCCGGGATCGGCGCCCGCCGCATCTACGTGGATGGCGTGGCCGGCGCCGCCGGCCCCGCTGGCGGGGTGGAGCGTCGCGACTCTTTTCACGTCCTCGTCGAAGGGCTGCAGCGCGAGAACCTCACGGCCGTCTTCGCCGTCGAAGCGAGTGCGATCGACGGAGACCGTGGGATCGCGCTGCCCGAAGAATCGATTGCCGACACGGTCGTCCGATTGCGAATGGAAGACCGGTTCCGCGCCACGGTGCGGTCGATCGAGATCGTCAAGTCGCGTGGGCACGACTTTCAGATGGGCCGGCACACGTTCCGGATCGTCGATGGCCACGGGCTCGAGGTGTACCGGCGGGTGCAGGCCCCTCGCCGGCCGAGCCGCGAGCACGCCGCAGCCTTCGATCCGACGACACGCGTGTCCACCGGCACGCCCGGCCTCGACGCGGTGGTGAACGGTGGCTACTTCGTCGGCAGCACGACAGTCGTTTCCGGGATCTCGGGCGTCGGCAAGAGCGTCATGGGCCTGCAGTACATCGCCGAGGGGGCGCGGCGCGGCGAGCGAAGCCTCATGCTCACACTGGACGAGCAAGTCGCTCAGGTCATCCGCAACGCCCATAGCATCGGGATCGATCTCCAGTCGCATATCGACAGCGGCCTCGTGCGGCTGCAGTACGACGCGCCGCAGGAAATGGAGATTGACCTGCACTTCCACAACATCGAGCAGCTCGTGGAGGAGTTCAAGCCGACGCGCGTGCTGATCGACAGCCTGTCCACATATGGCGCGAACATGGGGACCGGAGGGCGCGTGTTTCGCGACTTCTTTCACGCGCTCGTCGCGCTGATGAAGGAGCATCAGACGGTGGCGGTGTACAACCACGAGAACCCGGAGATGCTGGGGATGTCCTCGATGATGGGCGATTTCGCCATGAGCTCGCTCGTGGACAACATTCTTCTCATGAATTGGATTGAGCTGGGGGACGCTTTCCGGCTCGGGCTGACCGTGGCGAAAATGCGCGCGAACCCGAATACCCGATCGACACACGAGTGCGAAATTCTGGACGGTCAGGGCCTGCGCGTGCTGCCGCGCCAGATTCCGGGTCCGAGGGCTCACCCGTTTTCCTATTATCAGAACCTGATCTCGCGCGCGCCCGCGCGGCGCGCGGACCCCGACGCCCAGTAGGCGCGGAATGGTCAGGGCAACCGACACCCTCTTCGACGTCGCCGTGTGGGAGCCCGCGCTGGAGAAATACGGCGCTCTGACCCACCTGACCGTCGCGCTCTACGACGTGGGCGGGCAGATGGTCTGCGGACCAGCTCCTGCAACCCCGCTGTACGCCTTGTTGCACGATCACGGCTACGATCCAGGCCTCCTGGCCGAATGCGTCCGGCGATGCCTCGCGCAGAGCGAGGATCGCCCCGCGGTGACCGTCGCACAGTCGCACGGTCTGGCGGTTGTCGGCACCTCTCTTCTGCTCGAGGGCAAGATCGTCGGCGCGGCCGTGGCCGGCTATGCGCTCGTCGACTTTACTCAGTCGGCGGACATCGAGCGGCTCGCGCGCCAGGCCGGTGTGCCCTTCAGACATTTGTGGAATGTGGCGCGGCAGCAGGCGCCCGTTCCGGAGCGCCGGCTCGTCCTGCACGGCGAACTGCTGCAGGTGCTCGGAGACACGCTCCTTCGGGAGAATTACCGAACGCGGCAATACGAGGAAGCGGCGGCGCAATTGACCGTCGCGGCGGCTGTGAAGGACGAATTTCTGGCCGTGCTGTCGCACGAATTGCGATCGCCGCTCACGCCGATTCTCGGGTGGACCAGCATACTCAAGCTGGGAAGCGATCCGGCTCAGGTCGCCCGCGCGGTCAAGGTGATCGAGCGCAACGCCCTCCTCCAGCTCAGGCTGGTCGAGGACCTTCTCGAGCTGACTCGCGCCACGCGCGGCAAACTGATGCTCGATCTGAAAACCCACAACCTGCCCGACGTTGTCCGCAGCGCGATGGACGCGGCGACCGAGATTGCCCGGAAGAAAGACATCGCTGTGACGTTTGTCGACTCCGCCGAGCCGATGTGCGTGAACGCCGACGGGGATCGCCTGCAGCAGGTCTTCAGGAACGTACTGTTCAACGCGTTGAAATTCACTCCTGAGGGCGGCGAGGTCACCGTCACGCTCACGAGAGAAGACGATCGCGGCGTGGTTCGCATGCGCGATACCGGCGAGGGCATCGCGCCCGAATTCCTGCCATTCGCCTTCGAGATGTTCAAGCAGCAGGGAGAGGGCACGCGCCGCGCACATGCGGGACTGGGCATCGGCCTCGCGCTGGTGAAAAAGCTGGTGGAGGCCCACGGGGGCACGGTGTCGATAGCCAGCGAGGGACCGGGCCATGGCACAGAGGTGACGGTTGGGCTTCCCCTCGTTGAACCAACCATAGCGAAGGAGTCAGGACCCGTCAGAGCGGAGGCGAGTGGGCGGCAGAGGTTGGATGACCTCCGCATTCTCGTGGTCGAAGACGAAGAAGACTTGCGCGAGGCGGCTCGCCTGATGCTGGAGTGGCTTGGCGCCGATGTCCTGACGGCGAGAGACGGAGTTGAGGCGCTCGAGACGGCAATGGCCGAGCGCGTCGATCTGGTCGTCTGCGATCTCCGGATGCCCCGAATGGACGGATTCGAGTTCCTTCACACGCTGCGCAAGTTGGAAGGGCACACGCACCAGCCCGTCATCGCGATCTCCGGCCTCGCCAGCAGCGCGGACCATCAGCGCATAGAGGCGGCGGGATTCGCAGGGTCTATCGACAAGCCGTTCGACGCCGTCCGCCTTCTTGCTGCGATTGACGACGCCCTGGCTCGACGACCCCTTAAGGCGACCCGTTTGTCTGGAGGAAATTGATCAGCTTGCGATTGTCCGGGAAGTCCCGCGCGAGCTTTCGCGCAATCACCGTGGCTTCCGTCAGGTTCTTGTCACGCACCAGCATCTCCCAGAGCGCGAACTCGGCCTCGACGCGGACGTAGAACTCCGACTCGGCGTTTGCGGCTTCGCGCGCGCCGATGAACGCGCGTTTCTTGCTGCCGCCGCCGAGCAGCCAGCGGGTGCCCCTCGCCATTTTCGTGTCGACGATAAAATCGATCCAGGCTCGTGCCACGCGGGCCCGGACGTTCCGCGGGTTTCCCTTGAGGGCGGCGTCGAGCGACTTTCTGGCCTCCCAATACTCGTTCCACCCGGTCTTTCGGCCGAGGGTCTCCAGCTGGAGCCACACGTAGTTCAGATCGAGTTTCCCGAGAAAGAACAGCGCCTCGTCATCAGTCGGCGCCAGCCGGAGCCGCTCGCGAGCCAGGGCCTGGCCCTTAGCGGTGTCGGTCAGAAAGGCCTTCAGCAGCTCAGGGCAGACCGCGCACTGCTTGAACGCTTTCGATTTGTCGGTGTTGTTCCCGAGCGCGTCCCTCAGCTGGAAGTGCAGTGCCGAGGTGCGGACCTCATAGGCGGCCAACGCCTCGGTCTCCGAGGATTGCAGCGCGAGCGCCATATCGGCGGCGGCCTGGTAGCGGGCGTTGAAAAACAGGCGCTGCACGTCGGCGAGCGACGGGCCGTCGACGGCGCGTCCGGGCACGGCCGACGCCAGGACAAGGAGAGCCGCAAACGAGAGTGAGAGCATCATCCTGGTCAAAGATCGGTCTGTAAGAGTTTACGCGCGGAACGAGGGGCGCGGTGTATCAAAAAAGCCAGTGTGCTGTTGTGAACACCCTGGCTACATGTATCGGTGTCATGCTCTCGATCGAGCCATCAGCCGATGGAAACCCCTCGTTCGTCGTCGGTCGATCACGATGCCCGTAAAGGTGCGACCGAAGAGGATCGGCCTGACGCCGCTGGTCCGGCCCCCGGGGCGTCGGAACGATAGGAAGGACTTATGCTCCACGAATTTATTACCTTCCACCGGGGAGAGATCATCAAGCGGTGCAGAGCGAAGGTGGCCACCAGGTCCGTTCCTCCGCCGACTGTGGCTGAGATCGATCACGGAGTACCCCTGTTCCTGGATCAACTGGTGAGCGCGCTTGTCAGCGGCACGACGAGTTTAGACCCGGAGATTGCCAGGAGCGCGCTCCACCACGGGCATGAACTTCTGCGGCAGGGGTTCACCGTGTCGCAGGTCGTGCACGACTACGGCGATATCTGTCAGTCCATCACGGAGCTGGCGGTGGAGGTGAACGCGCCCATCAGCACGGATGACTTCCGCACCCTCAACCGATGCCTCGACGACGCCATCGCGGGCGCCGTCACCGAGTACGGGCGTGAAAGAGGACAGTCGATTCTCGATGGAGAGACCGCGCGCGGGAACGAGCGGCAGGGGCTCCTGGCTCACGAATTGCGGAACCTGATCAACACCGCCATCTTCGCGTTCGAAGCTCTCAAGACCGGAAATGTTGGAGTGGGAGGGAGCACAGGGACCGTGCTCCTTCGCAGCCTCATGGGACTCCGCGGGCTCATTGGTCGCTCGCTCGCCGAGGTACGTCTTACCCAGGTCGTACAGAATCGCGAGCCGTTCCAGCTTTCCAATTTCATCGTCGAAGTGGCCGCTGCCGGAGCATTGGAGGCAGACGCTCGGGGAATCAGACTGATCGTCATGCCCGTCGCGGAGGAACTGTCGATTGAGGCTGATCGACAGGTCCTCGCGGCTGTGGTGGGAAACCTGCTGCAGAACGCATTCAAGTTCACCCGGCCTCTGACCACCGTGACGCTGCGGGTCGAGGCGGGCGCCGAGCGCGTGTGCATCGAAATCCAGGATGAATGCGGGGGCCTTCCGAATGGGAACGTCAACGAGCTGTTCCGCCCGTTCGAGCAACGCAGCGACGATCGAACCGGCCTGGGCCTTGGCCTCGCGTTCAGCCGATGGGGCGTCGAAGCGAACAACGGCCGGCTCTATGCGCGCTCCATGCCCGGAAAGGGATGCGTCTTCACCGTGGATTTACCTCGAGTCACCGTTCCGGCGATTGCGTCGGTGTAGTCGGCAGGGAGGGTTCTGGGAGTGCGTGCTTGCCAGGGTCTGCGACAAAGACGCGCATCACAAGTGACACGTCTACCGGAGGCTGCCACGATCGCTGCGGTCTCAGGGGCGGATTAAACATCGCTGATGCTCCTTCGTTAGCCAGAAATTCTAGGTTCGCAGCAGTTCCGGTGGCTGTTCACTTTTGGACACCCTGCCCGGAGATGCCCCACCCATGACTGACACCCGTTTCCGCCAGGCGTTCCTGCTCCTCCTGGTCGCCGCGATCTCGATCGCATTCGTGGCGATGATTCGCGATTTCCTCCTCACGATCCTGCTTGCGGCCATCTTTGCCGCCGTCGGCTACCCGGTGTACCGGTGGTTCCTGCGCGGGGTTCGCGGCCGCTCGAGCGTGGCGGCGATCGCGACGCTTCTGGTGCTGGTGACGCTGGTCATCGGGCCGCTGCTCGCCGTTCTCGGCGCCGGCGCGAACGAAGCGCTGCGGGTCTCCGAGATTGTCCGACCGCAGCTCGAGCGCATCGTGCAGAGGCCGGGCGAGTTCAACCGGCGGCTGCGTGCCGTGCCAGGCTACCGGTTCATCGAGCCGTACCGCGGGCAGATCTTCGTCAAGGCCGGGGAGCTCGTCGGCAGTGCGAGCGCCTTCATCTTCGGCGCGCTCTCGGCGACCACGCGCGCCTCGGCGGTGTTCATCTTCCACTTCGTCATTCTGCTGTACACGATGTACTTCTTCCTCACCGGCGGACCTGCTCTGCTCAGCGGCGTTCTCGCCTACCTGCCGCTCACCGATGTCGACAAGCAGCGAATGCTGGATAAATTCGTATCTGTCACGCGCGCCACGCTCAAGGGCACGGTGCTGATCGGCGCCGCTCAAGGGCTGCTGGGAGGGCTGGCGTTCCGGGCAGTCGGGATTGACGGCGCGATCTTCTGGGGAACCGTCATGACGGTGCTGTCGATCATCCCCGGCATCGGCAGCGCGCTTGTCTGGGCTCCTGCTGCGTTCATCCTGATGACAACGGGGGAGGTCTGGCGCGGCGTCGCGCTGGCCGCCTTCTGCGGTCTCATCATTGGCAGCGTGGACAATCTGCTTCGGCCGCTGCTCGTCGGCCGCGACACGCAGATGCACGAACTCTTGATCTTTTTTTCCACACTCGGAGGTTTGCTGATGTTCGGCGTGATGGGGTTCATCGTGGGACCCATCCTGGCAGCGCTGTTTGTGACCGTGTGGGAAATGTTCGGCACGGCGTTCCGCACCTCGATTGCCGAACCAGGTCCCGCAGCCGGCGACGTCATCCTCTAGTTGGCGCCGCCCGTCTTCGTGTCCTTAAACTCACGGAGGGCGCGCCGCATCTCTTCTGTGACCTTCATCTGTTCAAGCGTGGCTTTGAGCGTCTGGGCGGTGGCCTCGACCGCGTCCACGGTTGCGTGACGGGCATCCTCGGCTGCGTTCCGTGCTTCTTCGCCCGCGGCCCGCGCCGACTCGCCGGCCTCCCGCACGCGCTCACCCGACTCCCGTGCGTCCTCGGCCTTGCGCCTGGTTTGTTCCGCTTCGTTCCGGGCGTCCTCGGCTTGCTCCGGCGGGATTACATGGTTCGGCATTGCGATGTCTATCGAGCATAGGACGACCAATCGGCGGCGTCTGTGCACTTGTGCACAGGTGTGACCCCGCCCCCCGTGCCATGCTCGCCTCGATGTGACGGTCAAGCTCATTGTCGGAATTATTGGAGGAGTGCTGATCGCCCTGCTGGCTGGGTGGATCTGGGGGGCGTCGGGCCAATCTGACACGGCGCGCGCGCTGCAGGCCGCCGAGCTTCGAGGCGAATTGCTCGGCGCGCGCGCGGCGGTCCTCGATGCGCGCGTGGCGATCTACAGCGTGAACTTCGGCGAAGCGAGCGCACATCTGGAGAACGCCCGAGGTCTGCTGCAACGGGCCAGCGCGCGGCTGACCACTATCGGCCGCGACGGCGACCTCACCCAGGTGCAGGCGGCACTGGCGAGCGTGGACGACGCCCAGCGCATGGCCGGCAAGCTCGATCAGGGCGCAAACTCACGGGCCGGGGAGGCGGCGAAGGCGATCGCGGACATTCTAGGTCCCGAGACGACGCGTTGACGGCTCCGGCTTTGTGACGACGGTCGCGAGCAGGTAGCCGTGGCGCCGCACCGCCGGTACGTGGCGATCGAGCCATACGAACGGGCGCACGAGTGCGCCGGTCACCACCGAAAGCGGCCGGCACCACGAGTGGCACGCGAGGTCGAGCATCCGCAGCCAACCGGGAAGAAAGAGGATCGCCGTTTCGGCGACGACCTGAAGGCCGGTCTTCTCGAGCAGCTGTGTCAGCGCGCTTCGAGAATAGGATTTTTCGTAACCGTACCCGTAAAGGCCGACCGCCTGAAGCGCAGTCACGAACAACGGGCGCAGAAATGGGTCGCGGCGGTTTGGCACACCGACGATGGCGCGGCCGCCGGGCTTGAGCACGCGGGCCATCTCTTCGATCGCGCGCTCGGTTTCCTCAAAGTGCTCGATCGTACCCATCGAATAGATCGCGTCGAAGCTTGCATCGCAGAAAGGCAGCTCGCGTACATCGCCGACCACGCCCCTCAGTACCAGATTGCCCTGCGCGAAGGACGCGCGAGCCTGGATGACGATCGGCTCGGAGATGTCGACGCCGAACGCGCGCGCGCCCTGCCGGCTCGCCCACGTGAGAATGCGCGTATTCTTGGCTTCATCCCACAAATCGGTCTTGAGAATCTTCAGCCCCTCGAGAGCGGGGAGGTGCTCGGTGAACAGCCGCCGCTCGTTGTCCGAGTAATAGCGCGTGGAGACGGCGCCACCGAGGTCAGGAAAGCGCTCGCCAACGTCGGCCCAGAAATCGCGGTACGCGGACCGCGGTGTCCGTCGACTCGTCACGGTTGATGCCCTCGCACCCTCCAGTCCCACATCCCGACGGCAATCGACACCCGCCGAGCGTCGCCGTTGTTGGCGTCGGTGGGCGCATCGGCGGGATGGAACGCAAGCTCGTGATCGCCAGGGGGAACGGTGAGGGGACCGAGCTGATAGAGGCGGCGCGATGGCTCGACGACGATCTCCTGGACCTGACACCCGTCGAGCCATAACTCCATAGGCCGTGTATGCCGGAACGCCAAGAGCTCGACGGCGAGGATGGTCACGATCGGCTGGGCGCCCGTGTTCACGATCGTCCAGGCCGCATCGCTCCCCATCCATCGCCAGCTCCACTTCGCATTCTGCTCGCGCTGAAAAAACCCCGTCATCGCCGCGGTATAGACGGCCGGTACCGTGGCCGTGACGGCAAACACCTGCGCGTCCTCGAAGCTCGCGGCGATCCGCAGCCCGTCCACTGCCGGCTGCGTGGCAAACCATCGTGCCTCGGCCGTGTCACGCCGCACAATGAGATGCGAGTACCCCATCGCGGCAATCTTGCCGGAAAAATTCGGCTCTGTGCAATCGTCCGTCGATGGTCCGCGCATCGCCACCCGATAAGCGGTCAACCACGGAACTGATTGATTCTTCCGATCCAGCGGCGCGCAGTCGAGGGCGCGCACACCATCGGGCTGCCTCGTCACCCAACGATGCGCTGCCGTCGGCAGCACGTCGCGCCACAGCGAAGCCGGGCGTACTGCGTATTCGCCGGCAGCGAGCGCCACGAGGGCCAGGCAGGCGATCTGCGCGCGCCGGCTCCCCGCCCGGCGGAGACAATCCACCCCGATGCCCGCAAGCAGCGCGGCCATCAGCTGCACCACGACCCCGAACCGCGCGTACGACCGGAACATCGGCACGATGCCGTACAGAAGCGCGGAAGGACGGACGAGGTTGAGTCCGCCAATGGCCCACTCCGGCGAGAGCGAGCAGGCAAACGCGGCCGCTGCGACGATCGCAAGAACCGGGATGCGCCCAAGCGATCCTGGGCGCTGCTCGCGCGGCAGCGACAGCCACCGAAAGGCGGCGATGAGCACGAGCGCGATGATTCCCGCTCCGAGGGTCACCTGCTGTTCCAGCAGCCCGTCGCGGACGCCCGCGGCATCCCAGACGCGATGGGCTGCGGGGCCGAGCAGCGGATGCTCGACCGGTGGCACGAGATAGCTCCACCATCTGGCGCTGTAGTGGAACAGATCGGCGCGTGGATACGCGAAGGCCGTGCGGTTCTCGAAAACAGGGTGGGCTGCGTAAAACGCGTATGCCATTCCGGAAACGGCGATGAGCGCCAGGCTCCCGACCGTGATGATCAGCGGGCGAATCGATCGCGCGTTCGCACGGCGAGCCACGACGAGCCAGTGCGCGGCGGCCGCGGCCGGGGTGATCACGGCCGCGATGAGGCCGCCGTAAAAATTCGAAAGCGTCACGGCCATCGTCGCGGCGCCGAGAAAGCCGACCGCCGCCGGTGTGGCACGGTCGAGGCACCGCCACAGCGCGAGCAGGTACAGCGGCATCCACTGGATCTGCGCGATGTGAGGGTGATACGCGGCGTGCGCCAGATGAAACGGCGAGAACGCGTAGGCCATCGCGGCCACTGCTGCGCCGGCCGGCGAGAGCTGCAGATAACGCGCAAGCAGGTAGGCTGCAGCCGCAGAGAGAGGAAAACTCAGCAGGACCAGCCAGTTGTACGCGGCCACGCCGCCTGAGGCTCGCGCGAGCAGCGCGCCGGCGATGTCGGTGACGGGCTGCGAATATACGCCGATGCGGATGGGACTCTCGAACTGCGCCATCACGGTGAACGGATCGTGATGGCGTCCGACGATCTCCATTCCGAACAGCCGTTCTGACGGCGAGCGAAGTACGGGCGTGGCGATCGCCACGGTGACGATGGTGGCCAGGGCCGCGACGGCGACGACTTCAGCGACGCGTCCGCGCACCATTGACCACCGCCGCGAAGATCAACACAGGACCGGCGACGGCCCAGCCGCGGACATCACGCACATGCGCCGCCGCGCCGGAACTGGCGAGCGCCTGCAGCACGAATAATCCGGCGGTCTGCGTGAGCCCGAACACCGCGAGCCCGGTGAGGAAACGCGTCCAGCCGACGGCGACGAAGGCCGCCACCCACAGCGCGACGTAGAGGCCGACTTGAAACGCCGGAAGAAAGGCGATCGCCCCCTGGGCGTCGTCCACCGCCGCGCCGGCCGGATCGAAGAGCACGCGCGTGAACACAGGACCGAGCACGTAAACCAGCAGCGCGCCGGCGAGGACGCCGAACGACGCATGCCGCAGAGCAGCTCGCCCACCATGCCGCCAGACGGCGGCCAGGCAGACCACGACAGCGCCCAGAAGTAATTGATAGAACGCGTGGACGAAGAACACCGGCGAGATGACCACGCCGGGCAGGGCGATCACCAGCAGGCGCACGATGCCCAGGGCGACGAAGAGCGGCAGCGTGGCGAGAACGCCGAGGCTCAGCCGCAGCCGTGTGGGTGAATACGTGCAGACGGCCGCCAGATAGATCGGGATGAGCGGCGTCGACACGCACTCCTGCGTGACGACGATGGCCCCTCGCGGCGTCACGAGCAGGTTGGCCGCCGCGACCGCGCTGACGCCGGTCCCGCTGAGGATCGCGGCAGCCGCGGTCGCGATGAAGCCGGCCAGTTCAAGGACGCCGGCACTCTGGAGATAGAGCGGCGATGCGGCCGCAAACAGGATCAGGAATACGACCGTGAGCACGACGAATCGTCGCGACGGCCGCGGCACGGGCCACGGTGCAGCCAGCGGCGAGGGCGGGCGATCCGCGAGACGCATCCACGTGAACACGTAGCCGACGATCGCAAGGGTGAGAACGGCGGGCCAGACGTACACGTGAAGCGTGTTGAACCAGAACGGCGACGCGGCCGCGAGCCCGAGCGAGCCGATCCGCCACGTATTGAGGCCGAGGATGAGCGCGGCGCCGAGGGCCGCGCCCATCGCGCGCGTGCGCCACGTTACCGGGTACGCGAGGATCGTTCCGAGGCACAGCGCCAGCGCGTCCGTGCCGCTGCACGCAAGGGTGATCTCGATCGGCGAGGTCGGCGGCCCGAACAGTCCAGTTGCGAGCAGGCCCTGCACGCGGGTGAACGGTAGAACAACGTGCGCTTCGACCCAGCCCAGGCGGAGCAGGCCGAAGAGGCCGAGGCTCCACGCCCCGGCGCGCAGCGCGAACTTAGTGGCGTCCGTGAGGCCGCGGGCCGTGTCCGTCGGCACGGGGGATCTCCTGCACGGTGACATATTGAGCGCCGAAGGCGCGGCGGAGCTCATCGATCGCGTCGAGACTCTTGAGCCGTGTTGAGCAGGAAAAGATGTCGATGTTCAGAGTCCCTGTTTCCGGCCACGTGTGGAGGACGGCGTGCGACTCGCTGAGGATCAGCACACAGGTGAGGCCGGTTTCCGGAAACGAATGCGAGATCTCTTCCACAACCGTCGCCCCCGCCCGCCGCAGCGCGGCGCCAAAAATGGCCATGATCTCCTCAGGTGCACGGTCGACAAAACTGGTGCAGCCTCCGAGATCGACTGAATACAGCGAAGGTGAGGCGCGGGTCTCCATCGTGCTCTGAGAGTATAGGGCGGGCCATGGATCGGCAGTGTTCATAATTGAACAGCCTGGCGAATGGCGAATGTGTGATTATACTGCCGCGATTACTTCACGCCAGCTGAGCTGCGGGCGAAAATGGAGAACACGATGACGCGTTTCGAGATAAACCTTGGACTGGGTATGGCGTTAGCCGCGCTCCTGTTCAGCCCATCGCCCGCGCTGGCCCAGACGCTTGGCGCCGCACAAAACTTTGCGATCGTGGCAGGGTCCGCTATCACCGCCGCGGTCGGCGCGACTCCGTCCCAGATTGCCGGGGACGTGGGCATCTCGCCGGGGACGTCGATTACCGGCTTCCCGCCCGCCCTTGGCGCCGTCGTGGTTCCTCCATTCGTCCTTCACCCGCCCAATGACGGCCCGTCGGTCGCGGCGCAAGGGGCTGTCACGGCATTATTCACGTCTCTATCCACCGCAGGGGGAGCCGCCACCCCAATTCCTGATCAGCTCGCGGGACAGAATCGTGGGCCTGGCACATATAGTTTGGGGGCGGCCAATCTTGCGAGTGGAGGCATCCTCACTCTGACCGGCGACGGGACCTATATCTTCAGAGTGTCAAGTTCTCTGGTAACGATCTCCACGTCGAACATCCTCCTCATTGGCGCGCAGGCGTGCAACATCTGGTGGCAGGTTGGCAGCTCTGCCACCATCGGAGGAACCGCTTTCGCCGGAAACGTGGTGGCCCTCACAGGAACCAACAGCCTCGGCCCCAACGCGCGGCTCGACGGCAGGATGTTGACGACTACGCCCGGTGCGGTGACCCTCTCCGGCGCCAATACCATCAACGCCGCTTTTTGTGCGGCCCTGCCGCCTCCAGGACCCGTCGGCGTGACCAAGGCCTTCAGCCCAGCGGTCAACGGCCCCGGTGGGATTTCGACGCTGACCATTACGTTGACCAACACCAACGCGGGCTCCGCGACGCTGACCTCAGCGCTCGTCGACACGCTGCCGGCCGGCGTGGTGATCTCCCCGAGTCCCAACGCCAGCACAACATGCGGCGGCGTGGTGACGGCGGTCGCCGGTGGAGGCACCGTGACGTTGTCGGCGGGAAGCACAATCCCCGGCGGTGTTCCCAGCGGCAGCTGCACGGTGATCGTCAACGTCGTTGCTGCGGCTGCGGGCACGTATACCAACACGATACCGATTGGTGGGCTCGTGACGAGCAACGGCAGCAACACCGTGCCGGCCATTGCCATCCTGACGATTAGTCCCGCCGTTCCCCCGGTCCCCACGCTTTCAGAGTGGACCCTGATCGGGCTGGCTGCGCTGCTGTGCGTGTCCGGGTTCTTCGCCATCCGCCGAAGGCAGAGGGCGGCTTAAGGGAGGTTAGTGGACGGAGGTAAGGCCGCGCTCGGAGCGAAACGTTTCCAGATACTCGAGCGTGACGAGCTCATCTGACGTGTACCAAAGATCTCCGCCCTTGCCTTCCGCAAGGCGGGCGCCTCTCGCGACGGCATACTGAACGTTCCAACCATCGCCGCGGTACACGAGCGACATTGGATCGTCCGGCATGGCCGTCACGATCAGAACATGGTGGCCGTCTTCGACTTTCGACACCACGATGTCATTGAGCTTCAGTTCACTGCGAATCGCCAAGCGCGGCCTCCTCACCCAGGGGTCTACTATCTCTTACTCTTACGCCAGCTTGACGTTCTCGCCTCTCGGGCCCTTCGCGCCGTGTCCCACGTCGAAGGTCACTGCCTGACCTTCCCGGAGTTGGTCGAACGCGGTCTGCGCGCACGCCGACTGATGGAAGAAATACTCGGTTCCGTCGCCTGCGGCGATGAACCCAAAACCCTTGTCGCTTACGAGCCGCTTGATCGTGCCATTCATTGACGCCATTGCAAATTCCTTGTCGAGTAGTCGTGTGCGTTGATTCGCCGACTGATCTAATGATACGCCCAAACCCCGGTTGGGGGGTGTGCTGAATGACACAAAGGCTCATTCGTGTAAAACGACGCTCAGAAGGGAGTTATTCACCCTCAGGCCGGCCTCATCGTCGATAAACCCCAGTCTTTTGAACTTCTTCAGGAAGTAGTCGACCTTAAACCGGGTGGTGCCCGCCATTTTGGCGAGCTTCTGGGGCGAGAGCTTCGGCAGCACCCGCACCGGTTCTTCTTCCATCCCGTACCGGGCCAGCAGCAGGAGCGTTTGCGCCAGGCGCTGCTCATCGTGATTGAACAGGTGACGGAGGAGGTCTTCTTCGATGCGGATGTTCGTGTCGAGCATGTGCGTGATGAACAGATCCGCCAGATCGGGTTGGCTGTGAAGCAGCCTGAGCATCTTCTCTCTTTTGAGCTCGAGGATGGTGGTTGGTGTCAGTGCGGTGGCACCGCCCATTCGGAGGGGTTGCCCCGCCAGGGCTCCCTCGCCGAAGAACTCGCCGGGACCCAGCATGGCGACCACCGCCTCTCTGCCGGCATCGGAAACCACCGAGAGCTTGACGCCGCCTTTTTGGATGTACATGACGCTGTCAGAGACATCGCCTTGCTCGAAGATGGGTTCCGCTCGCCGATAGGTCAGGACCGTCTTCGCGACTCCCGCCGAATCGAGGAATGCCTGGGCGTCGAAGCCGGAGTTAGCCGTGCCTCGCTTGGTCATAGAGGCATCTTGGCACGGCGGGCGAATCCGTACTGTTCAGAAGAAGACAGTCTTCTAGTCGGGGCTGTCGTGCAGGACGACGCTGAGCAGAGAGGTGTTGATCTTGAGGCCGCCGTTGTATTCGATGAAGCCCAGCTTCCTGAATTTGTTCATGAAGAAGTTCACGCGCGAGCGCGTCGTGCCGATCATTTCCGCGAGCATTTCCTGGGAGAGCTTGGGCAATACCCCCTGAGGCCGGTCTTCTTTGCCGTAGCGGGCAAGGAGCAGGAGCGTGCGGGCCAGACGTTTCTCGCTCGAATTAAACAACTGGTCCACGAGATCTTCTTCGATGCGGATGTTGCGGGACAGCATGTACTCGATGAACCGGCCCGAAAAGGTGGGTTCGTCGTGCAGGAGCTGAATCATCTGCTTCTTCGGCACGACGAGCGCCGAGGTCGCGGAGACCGCCGTTGCGGTTCCCATTCGAACCGGCTGCCCGGCCAGCGCGCCCTCCCCGAGGAAATCGCCCATGCCCAGTACCCCGACGATGGCTTCTTTACCAGCGTGGGAAAGCACCGAAAGCCTGACAGCGCCCTCCTGAAGGTACATCACGGTGTCGCACGGGTCCCCTTGCGAGAAGATCACCGCCTGGGGACGGTATTCGACGACCTTCTTCGCGACGCCTGATGACGTGAGAAACGCCAGGGCGTCAAACGCCGGCGTTGCCCGGCCGGAGCCTGCCTTTTTCCCGGATCTTGGCATAGGGGGCTGTCAAGGGCATTCTACACCCTTGGGGGGGGCAAGGCTACACCTTGCGGCCCTGGATGACCCGAGGGAGCATCAGGCCGATCGCGGCAGCCAGGAGGATGTGGAGAAGGCCGCCCATCGTGACGGAGCTGACCGAGCCCAGGAGCCAGAGCACGACGAAGATCAGCGCGAAGGTTGACACGGCACTTACGGAGTATATCTGTCATCCCTGTCGCGCCTGTGCTTTTCGGCACAGCGCCAGGCCGTATCTCGCGTAACATGATCGAAGAGATGAAGAGCCTTCCGTGACCTGGATCCTCATTGGCCTCGGCATTCCGAGCGTCGTGGCACTGCTGTGGTTCTCCAGAAAGTCGCATCGGGAAGAGGAGATGGGAGCGGTCAGCCGCCAGTGGCTTGCCGAATACCGCCAGAATCACGAGTCGTAGCCCGATCGCCTTGTCGATGCGGCTGGCCCTGAGATGAGGCCGCCTTCTGAAATGCCTGCCACTCCGCGATGGAATGCACGATCACGGGGGGAGCGATGTCCTCCACGCCGCTGAGGAATTCGTCGGTTTCGGTCGTGTCGCGTGCGGCATACCTGTCGAGCAGTGTGATCAGCTGAGCGCCCGCTCGAAGGAGTCGGCGATCCGCCGCGGTCAACGTCGCCCTGGACTCGAAATCGAAACCAAAAAACTGAGCCGACGTCGGCGTGTCTCGAGGGAAGGACGAAGATGCGCCAGTAATGGCGAGCGACGGAAACAGCTGCGCCAAGTACGCCTTTATCTTGATTGAAATCAGATCCGCCGCTTGCCCTTTCCGCAAACACGCCACGACCCAGGCGAGCAGCTCGCTGAAGGCGGCCCCGCGCGAGCTTCGATCGACGGTCTTGCGGGTGCGCAGGAGGAACCCGTCGATCGTGATGATGAGACGGTCCAGGGACCCCGGCGTCGAGCCGAGGGAGAGCGCCGGCCATCTGAGGGTCCGTTCGAAAAAACCGGCGGCGTGGTAACGCACGCCGCCCTTCACGTCAGCGACGTAGCACCTGAGCAGCTGAAAGGGAACGGCGAGGTGTCCCGCTGTTGTGGAAACCTGGACGATCACGCGGGATTGAGGCGGCAATTGAAAGGGCAACTCGAGCAGCGCCCCGCCGCGCGACAGGTCTACCAACGAAATCGCGGGCCGGTTGGGGATACTCACGCGCGCAGGCGCCGGCAGGTCCGCAGGGACAACCCGGCGATGCACTCGTCGATCCGATGCGCTCATTGTGTCCGAGTCCGATACACCATGTCCCAGGTGCACCGCAATTTGGAAGCCGGGATCCCGCCGTCGGCTCTCACGAGCGATGTCCCTTAGATACGCGGTTTCGGGCAAATCGCAGAACCGGGCAACAGGGAATTCATTCTCAATCCTGAACACGAGATCACCTTCCTGTCGGTCGTGGCCGCGCGGGTCATCGGCACGGCCGCCTCATGGGATTCAGAATTGAAAGTAGATAAACTGCGGGCCCTCGAAGCTGCCGAAGAGCAGTACGAGATAGAAGACGGCGCCGTACAGCGCGT
>JANNJO010000305.1:0-12717 GCA_031395755.1 Acidobacteriota bacterium | reverse complement strand
CCGGGGGTCAGACCCCAATTGAAAAAGCTGCTCATCGCCAACCGCGGCGAGATCGCCGTGCGGATTATCCGGACGTGCCGCGACATGAGACTCGCCACGGTCGCCGTGTACTCCGCGTGCGACAGAAACGCGCTCCACGTGCGGATGGCGGACGAGGCGTTCGCCATCGGTCCAGACCGGGCATCCGAAAGTTACCTTCGCGTCGATAAGTTGATCGACGCCGCGAGACGCGCGGGTGCCGACGCCGTGCATCCCGGTTACGGATTTCTCGCGGAGAACCCTGAGTTCGCGGAAGGCTGCGCGAGGGCCGGGCTGACGTTCATCGGGCCGGGCGCGGACGCCATGCGCGCGCTAGGCAGCAAGATCTCCGCGCGGGAGATCGCGGTTCGCGCCGGCGTGCCGATCGTGCCTGGAAGCCACGCGCCGTTGCCCTCGAATGCAGGGACTACCGGCGATGCGGAGCTTGCGGCCATGGCGGGCGCGGTCGGATACCCGCTTCTGGTGAAGGCGGTCGCCGGAGGCGGGGGCAAAGGGATGCGTCTGGTGCGCGCGCCTGAAGACCTTGGGGCCTCTGTCGGCGTGGCACGCTCCGAAGCGGCGTCTTCGTTTGGTGACGACCGACTCTATTTCGAGCGATATATCGAGAAGCCGCGGCACATCGAGGTCCAGCTGCTTGGCGATCGCCACGGGACCATTGTGCCGTTCGTCGAGCGTGAGTGCTCAATCCAGCGGCGGCACCAGAAGTTGATCGAGGAGACGCCGTCAGCCGCCGTCTCCCTGGAACTGCGTGAGCAGTTGACGACGGCGGCGGCGGCGATCGGACGCGCGGCCGCATATACCAGCGCCGGGACGGTTGAGTTCCTGGTCGATTCGTCCGGCGGGTTCTATTTTCTCGAGATGAACACGCGACTTCAGGTGGAGCACCCGATTACCGAAGCGGTGACAGGACTCGATTTCGTTCGTGCGCAGATCGAGATCGCGCAGGGCGCGAAGCTGGACGTTGTGCTGGCGACGGCCGGCCTGAAGGCCGACCCCGCCACAGTGGGGTCCGGCGCTTTGATGGGGTCCGGCTTTAGCCGGGCCAACGGCCACGCAATCGAGGTGCGGGTGTATGCGGAAAACACGGACGAAGGCTTCCTCCCGTCGCCCGGGCTGATCACCCACCTGAGCGCGCCGTCGGGGCCGGGCATTCGCGACGACAGCGGCGCGTACGAAGGCTGGACCGTGCCGACGGCCTACGACCCGCTCGTGTCGAAGGTCATCGCCTGGGCGCCGGACCGTCCGGGAGCCATCGCGCGCATGGTTCGCGCACTAGCGGAGTACGACGTCCGCGGCATCAGCACGACGATCGGGTTCTGCCGCGAGCTGATCGCGTCGCCGTCGTTTGCCGCAGGCGATTTCGACACGACAACCGTCGACCGCATGCTGGCGCAGCGCACCCCCGGCGGCATGGCGCGGGACGACGAGACGGAAGAGATTGCGGCGATCGCCGCAGGGTTGTGGGAGATGGTCCGGCTAAAGCCGGACCCCACCAATGTTGGACATAACCACCAGGTGGGGTCTGGCTTTAGCCAGACCAGACAATCCGACTCCCTGTGGGCTCAGCGCGCGCGGCTGGAGAACCTGCGGTGAACTTCGACGTTGCCATTGACGGCCGGCCGTGGAAAGTCGCGATTGAGCCCGGGGAGCACGCCGGCCAGTTAACCATCTTCGTAAGAGGCAAGAAGCGTGTCGTCGACGCATCGTGGATCGACGCGGAGACCTTGTCGCTGATCGACGGCACGGCCGCACGCGAAGTACGCCTTCATCGCCGTGACGGGTCGCTCGGCGTGGCCATCGACGGCAGGATGTTCGAGGCGGTCGTCGCCCTGGAACGGCGGCAGAAGCCGCGCCCTGGCGAGCAAGAAAAAGGGATCCCGGATCCTTTTACGGCGGCTGGCCCTGCGGTTGTGAAATCGCCCATGCCGGGCCGCATCGTGCGCGTGCTCGTCGCCGTTGGCGATCGCGTCGTGGCGCGGCAACCGGTTGTCATCGTCGAGGCCATGAAAATGGAGAATGAGCTCCGGGCGCCCGGCGATGGCGTCGTGAAGGAAGTCAACGTGCAGGAAGGCGCGGCCATCGATGCCGGCAGCGTCCTCGTTGTCATCGAATAATGCCCTTACGGTTCAAACGTTTCGAGCGCGTGCGATCGCACCTCGCCTTCCGCTTTACGCGGTACGGGGTCGTGGTGTTGGCGACGCTGCTGGCCGTGGCGATCGTCGCGACGCTGACGATCGACCTCGGGCCGAGGCTGCGCGGGCTCGCCGAGCGAGAAGGTTCGACGCGCGTCGGGCGCCCGATGCATATCGGCAAGCTCGGCGTGCGCCTCTTCAACGGCAAGTTCGTGCTCGAAGATTTCGTGATCGAGGGGATGTCGCCCAAGGATCGTCCGTTTCTTACGGCGAAGCGCATCGACATCTCGCTCACATGGGACGCGATGTTCCGCCGCGAGGTACTAATCGACTCGGTCGACATGTCCGACTGGCACATGCTGATCGAGCAGTGGCCGGGCGGCCGCCACAGCTTCCCGAAATTCGCCACCGGCGGGGGAGGCCCCAAGCGGTTCGTCACGACGATGCAGTACGTGCGGACGCGCAACGGGGAAGTGACCTTCCAGGATTACGGCACGCCCTGGAGCGCGGTCGCGCGCCACCTCGACATCACGGTCACGAAGTTCGCCGGCTATCGCGGCGAAGCGTCGTTCCACGGCGGCACCGTCAAGATCCAGAACTACCAGCCGATGAGCGCGTCGATGAAAGCCATCTTCCGCGTCGATAACGGCATCGTCCATTTCGAGCGGCTGAATCTGACGACTGACGGCGCCGAGTCGGTGATCACGGGCGACGCCGACATGACGCGCTGGCCCGAGCAGACCTACCAGGTGAAGTCGGTCGTCGATTTCAAGCGGATGCGCGAGCTGTTCTTCGCAAAGGACACCTACACGCTGTCGGGCGAAGCGCGCTTCAACGGGGTGTACCACCTGTACAAGGGCGGCCGCTCGCTCACCGGTCAGTTCGAAAGCGACGTCGCAGGCCTCAATATCGGCGGCCACGACTACCGCTTTCCGGATCTGAAGGGCAGCCTGTCGTGGCTGCCGAATCGATTCGACGTCACCGACACCACGACTGGCTTCTACGGCGGCACCGCCAAGCTGAAGTACTCGATCGCGCCTATCGGGGGCCCACAACCTGCGAGAGCGAGGTTCGACACCGAGTGGCAGGACATCGACCTTGCGGCCTACAGCGACTTCCTGCAGATGGAGGGCGTGCGGCTCGCCGGGAGATGGAGCGGCCGAAACCTCCTCGTCTGGCCGCTCGGCCGATTTCGCGAGCGGCAGGGTGACGGCTACTCCGAGGTGATACCACCCGCCGGCGCGCGGGTGCTGTCAGGAGAACGCGCGAGCGGTCTGCCCAGCGGCGCCGAGCAGTGGGGCGTGCATCCCCCGATCGGGCACCTGCCCGTCGCGGGGCAGGTGATCTATCGTTTCGACCGCGACTGGATCGAGTTTTCGGATGGGCGATTTTCCACGCCGGCCACCGATGTCACCTTCAGCGGCCGCACCGCCTGGGGCGACAACTCGCGGATCCCCTTTCATGTGACGAGCGCCGATCTGCAGGAGAGCGATCGCGTGCTCGCCGGGATGATGACGGCGTTCGGTGCGCGGACCACTCCGATCACCGTCGGCGGCACGGCCGAGTTTTCAGGCGTCATGACCGAATCACTCGGACGGCCGCGGGTCGAAGGCACGTTCGTCGCCGAAGACATGCGCGCCTTCGACGTGAACTGGGGCAAGGGGCAGGCGGCCCTCGTCATCCAGAACTCGTACGTGGACGTGACGGGCGGCCGCATGGCGAAAGACGGCGGCGAGATCGCCGTCAACGGGCGATTCTCGCTCGGCTTTCCCCGCCGCGACAAAGGCGAGGAGATCAACGGCCGGGTGCGCGTCACGAAGTGGACGGCCGAAGACTTCAAGCAGGCGTTCGACATCGACGACTACGACGTCGAAGGCATCCTGACGGGTGAGTATCACCTCTACGGCCCGTATCAGCGTCCGTTCGGCTTCGGCACGCTCACCATCGATAGAGGCGTCGCGTACGGCGAGCCGTTCGAGACCGCCACGGGCACGATGCGCTTCGAAGGCAACGGCGTGCGCATCGACGGCATCCAGATGCAGAAGAGCGGCGGGACCGCAGAGGGCGCGGCCTTCATCGGCTGGAACGGCACCTACTCCTTCAATACGACGGGGCGCCGCATTCCCATGGAGAGCGTGAAGGCGACGGCGTATCCGGACATGCCGCTGACGGGCCTGCTGGAGTTCAACGCCGACGGTAACGGCACGTTCGACATGCCGCGCTATCAGTTCCGCGGGCGCATCCGCGATCTGTTTGTGCTCGACGAAGGCGTCGGCGAAGTGACGGGGCGGATCGACGTCCGCGGCGAAGTGATGACGCTCGAGATCGAAGCGGCATCCCCGCGTCTCGCCGTGTCCGGCACAGGACGCATCGAGCTCAACGAAGCGCAGAGCGCCGACCTGTCGCTGCGCTTCACCGACACGTCCCTCGATCCGTACGCGCGCGCGTTCGAGCCTCGGTTGTCGCCGTTCACCACCGCCGTCGGCAGCGGCACGCTGCGCGTCATGGGGGAGCTCGCCAACCCCCAGCGCCTCGTCGTCGACGCCATGTTCGAGCAGGTGCAGGTGCGCACGTTCGACTACGCGCTGCGCAACGCCAAGCCGATCCGCATCCTGATGAACAACAACGTCGTCCGCATCGACGACATGCGCTTGATCGGCGACGGCACGGAGCTCGACCTCGCGGGCACGGTCGACATGAACGCGCGTCGTATCGCCGGCCTCGCGCGCGGAAACGCGAACCTCGGCATCCTTCAGGGTTTCTATCGCAACATCCGAAGCTCGGGCAGCGCGGAATTGACGGCGCAGGTCAGCGGCTCATTCGACGCGCCCGTGATCCTCGGCCAGGCCAGCATCGACAATGGGCGCCTGCGCCACTTCTCGATGCCGCACTCGCTCGAGGCCGTGAACGGCAGCATCCTTTTCGACTCGCGCAACATCAGGCTGGACGCCGTCACGGCGCGCGTGGCGGACGGCCAGGTGACCTTCGACGGCCGGATCGGCCTGGACGGCTACACGCCCGCAGACCTGGCGTTGACCGCCACCGGCAGAAACATGCGCCTGCGGTATCCCGAAGGTGTGCGCTCGGAAGTCGACGCGGACCTCTCGCTGACCGGGCGCGTGACGGCCCCGGTGCTCTCCGGCACCGTCACCGTACAGAACGCGATCTGGACGACCAAGTTCGACACGGGCGGGAACCTGTTTGATTTCGGCGGCGGCGGTGGCGGGCCGGTCGTGCCGGCCGCGAGCTCGAACAGCACGATGCCGCCCGTGCGCCTCGATGTCCGCGTGATTGCACCCGGCACGCTGCGCATCGAAAACAACGACGCGCACATCGTGTCAAGCGCGGACCTGACGTTCCGCGGCACCTACGAGCGGCCGATCGTGTTCGGGCGCGCGGAGATCTCGCGCGGCGAGTTCATCTTCGAAGGCCGCCGCTACGTGGTGACACGCGGGGCGCTGGATTTCACGAATCCGCTGCGCATCGACCCGACCTTCGATATCGCGGCCGAGACGCGGGTGCGCGTGCCAGGACAGACCTACAGGGTCATCCTGAGCGCGTCGGGGACCATGCAGCGGCTGCGGCCGGTGTTCGAGTCGGACCCGCCGCTGCCGTCGCAGGTCGAGGTCGCCTCGCTGCTCCTTGGGGACGTCGGCACGTCGCAGGATGCCGATCTGCGCGCGCTTCAGCGCCCCGACTTGACCGAGCAGCAGTTCATTCAGGCGCGCGTGGCCCGCATGCTCGTGAGCCCAATCTCGGGGCAGATCGGCGATGTGGTCGAGGAGGCGTTCGGCGTCGACACATTCCAGGTGACGCCGCTGGTGACCGACCCGACGCAGCAGTCGTCGCGCTTCAACCCCTCGGCGCGCCTCACCATCGGCAAGCGCATCTCGAACCGCGCGTATCTGACGTTTTCGCGGAGCATCAGCTCGTCGAGCGATCAGATTATCCTGCTCGAGTACGACCAGAGCGATCGCATCTCGTGGATCCTCACCCGCAACGAGGACGACAGCTACGCGCTGGATATCCGGGTCAGGAAAGAATTTTGAGGGGGTACCACGGTCCGGCTAAAGCCGGACACTACGTGCTACTTCTCCTTCTTGTCGGCGCGCTCTCCGCCGACGCGGCGGTCAGTGATTACCTCGGCAAGCCGGTCGTTGAAGTGCGACTCCAGTCGAATGGGGCAGAGGTGCGGGATCCGGCCATGCTCGAGATTATCGAGACCCGCACGGGCACGCCCCTCGCCATGGTGGACGTGCGCGAGAGCATGGCCCATCTGTTCGGCCTGGGGCTGTATCAGGACGTGCAGGTGGACGCGTCGCTTCGTGGCGACGGGGTGGTCCTGACCTACAACCTGGTTCCTGCCCATCGCGTTCGCCGCATCGTCTTCGAAGGCGCGCTCGGGATTCCCGAAAGCGAGCTGCGGAGACTCGTCGTCGAGCGTCACGGTGGCTCGCCGTCGCTCGCCCGGGCGAACCAGGCTGTGGCGACTCTGCAAACCCTTTATCGCGATCGCGGGTATCCCCGTGCCGAGATCGCCGCGCGCACCGACGCCGCGCGCGATCCGGCCAATGCGGCGATGGTCTTCACGATTCGTCCGGGGCTGCGAGCCCGGCTCGGCGCGATCGACGTCCAGGGATCGCCGCGCGATCCGGTGCCGCAGGTGCTCAGCGCGCTGGGCCTGCGCGTGGGCGACGAGTACGACAGCATCGCGCTCGACCAGCGGCTGGTGCGGTACGCGGACGACCTGCGCGCACAGGGCTACTACGAGGCACGGGCCTCGCAGCTTCCGCGCTACGTGGACAACGACGCGACCGTCAATCTCGTGCTGAGCGTCGAGCCGGGACCGCGGGTCGACATCATCTTTCAGGGGGACGCGCTGAGCGACGCGGAGCGCGACCGGCTGGTTCCCATCGCCCGCGAGCACTCGGTCGACGAGGACCTGCTGGAGGACTCGAAATTCGGCATCGAGCGGCACTTCCGCGAGCGGGGCTACTGCATTCCGCGCGCGGACTATCAGCGCAGCGACACCGCAGGGGTGCTCCGCATCACGTTCACGATCGCCCGCGGCCCGCAGTGCGTCGTCGGGCAGGCCGACATAGCGGGGAACACATCGATTCCCACCGCCGAGCTCACGCCGCTTGTGCTGACGCGGTCGGGCGCGCCGTTCAACGAATCAACGGTGGGCGCCGACATCGCCAGGCTTCAGAGCCTGTACCGGCAGCGTGGTTTCTCGGCGGTGACGGTGTTGTCGCAGGTCGATCGCGGAGACGCGCAGGCCGGCGTGGCGCCGGTGCGCGTGCGGCTCAATGTCGTGGAGGGGGTGCGCTCGATCATCCAGTCGGTGTCGTTCCAGGGCAATATCGCCGTCGACACCGGCACGCTTCGCAAAGCGGTCGCCACCGTCCCCGGGCAGGCGTATTTCGAGCCGCAGATTGCCGCCGATGCAGACAGCCTCGGACAGTTGTACCTGAATCGCGGCTACCAGGAGATGTCCGTGCGGCCCGAACCGAAGGCCATCGACGACGGGTCGCAGGTGGATTTGCAGTTCACCGTCCACGAAGGGCCGCAGATTCTGATCGACCACGTGTTGATCGTCGGCAACGATCGCACGCGGCGCGAGACGATCTTCCGCGAGGTGCAGCTGAAGAGCGGACAGCCGCTCTCGCAGCAGCAGGAGGACGAGACGCGCACGCGGCTGGCCGCGCTCGGCCTGTTCCGGCGCGTCGATATCTCCTACCTCCAGCTGCCGGGCCAGCGGCTGCATCGCGACGTCGTCATCACCGTCGAAGAGGCACCGGTGACGACCATTGGATATGGCGGGGGGCTCGAAGGTGGAAAGCGGCTGGTGCGGTCGTCGGAGACGAGCGAGGCGGTGGAGGAGTTTCAGATCGCGCCGCGCGGGTTCTTCGAGGTGAGCCGCCGTAACCTCTTCGGCAAAGATCGAGCGCTCAACCTGTTTACGCGCGTCAGCTTCCGTCCCAAGGGCGTCAGCGCATCGCCGAGTGCCGCGAATCAATCGACCGAAGGCGGCGGATACGGCTTCAACGAGTATCTCGCGCGGGTCACCTACGGCGAGCGCCGCATTCTCGGCACCGACGCCGACGCGACGATCAGTGCGGGTGTCGAGCAGGCCGTACGCTCGAGCTTCGACTTCAACCGCCGCGGCGCGAGCGCCACGATCACGCGGCGGGTCAGCCGCACGCTGGCCCTCAGCGGCCGCTACAGCCTCGATCACACGCGGCTGTTGAACATCAAGTCGAACTTCGCGGCGCAGCCCGAGATCGATCGGCTGTTTCCGCAGGTGCGGTTGTCGAGCGTGTCCTCCTCGCTCATTCGCGACACCCGCAACGACTCGATCGAGCCGAACAGCGGCAGCCTGATCGGTGCCGACGCGGAGCTCGCAGCACGCCGCATCGGCTCGCAGGTGGGGTTCTTCAAGACGTTCCTGCAGGGATTTTCCTATCGCCAGCTGCCCGGCTCCGGCAGTGTCGTCGCCGTCTTTGGCGCCCGGGTCGGCCTCGCCGCCGGGTTCCCCCGCATCGTCATTCAGGAAGGGCAGACGGGGACGATCGTGGTCGACGATCTGCCGGCCAGCGAGCGGTTCTACGCCGGCGGGGACACCACCGTCCGCGGCTTCGCGCTGGATCGACTGGGCACTCAGGACACGATCGACCCGGCAGGATTTCCGAAGGGCGGGCACGGGCTCGTGGTGCTGAACGCCGAGCTGCGCATTCCCGTTCGCGGCGTGCTCGGAGCTGTCGCGTTCGTCGACGGCGGCAACGTGTTCCGCACGGTCGACGAGATGGACTTCGGCCAGCTCCGCGCGGCGGTCGGTTTCGGGCTTCGCTATCGCTCGCCGGTGGGGCCGATCCGCATTGACTTAGGGATTAAGATGGACCGGCGCCTGTTGCCAACCGGTCAACGCGAGAGACCGACCGCGCTGCACATTTCTCTGGGACAGGCGTTTTGATGATGGAGACAGGGAAGAGGGAAGAGAGCAGAGGGCAGAACGTGCGACGGTTACTTGCCGTCGCTCTCTGCTCTCTGCTCTCTGCCCTCTGCTCTTCTGCTTCGGGCGAGATTATCGATAGAGTGCTCGCCATTCTCCCAGGCCAGATCATTACGCAGACCGACGTGCAGGCGGCGCTGGATCTTGGGCTGGTCGACCTGCCCTCGGGGAACGATCGAATCGCAGCGGGCCTATCTGCGCTCGTCGATCGTGTGCTGATGCTGAACGAGGTGCGCCGCGTCATGCCGCCGGAGCCGGCCCCTGCAGCCGTGGAGACACGGCTCGCGCGCATTCGACAGCGTTTTGATTCTCCAGCCGGGCTCGCGCGCGTGCTGGCCGCCAGCGGCGTTGACGAGACCGTCCTCAAGGTCTACGCCGCAGACGATCTCCGGCTGGCGTCGTATCTGGAAGAGCGGTTCTCCGCCGCCTCGCAGCCGACCGATCAGGAATTGCGGCAAATAGGGGAACCTGCGAGAGCGAACCTCGTCGTCGAGCGCAGGCAAAGTCTGATCTCGGCGTGGGTTGCCGAGTTGCGCCGGCGTGCAGATGTCACGGTCTTGCAGTAACTTTTTACTTCCTACTTTTTACTTCCTACTTACCAGGTACAGAAATATCTCCGCGGCATTAAACCCCGAGTGGCTCACCACGGGCGCGACGATGCTGCGGCGGACGATGTAGACGTAGCCCCAGAAGGCGCCGAGCATGGCGGTGGTGAGGACGGCGTCCCATCCCTGCAGGCTGTGGCCGATGCCGAACACGAGACTGTACAGGATGAGGCCGACGTAGGCGCCGCCGAGATGCTGCTCGAAGCGGTGCAGGATGAACGCGCGCTGAATCTCCTCGCGCAGCCCTCCACCGATCGTCGCGACAATCGCCAGAATCAACGCTTGCAACGGTGTTTGAATCAGCTGCTGTAGCGGGTTCTCCTGCACGTTGTGCAGCGACGGCACGACCAGCCTCGCCGTGGAAAGCACGATGACCGCGAGCATGAAGACCACCGCCGTCATCGGCACGCCCAGATAGACCTCCGGGCCGATCGGCCGAGTCCCCAGGAACACATCGCGCGGGCGCTCGCCGTGGCGGCGCAGCAGCCAGAAGATCAGCGCGATCAGAATCGTGGCGTCGAGCAGCAGCAGCGTCGTGATGTACCCGAACGACAAGCGCCCGCTCACGAGGGGCGTAAAACCCGCGAGCGCGAACATGTAAGCGAGGGCAAACTGCGACGGGATGCCGGAGCAGAGCAGGATCTCGAAGATCGCCGACACTCGGGCGCCGGCGACCGTTTCTGAGGCCGGTTGGGGCGATGGGGGGAGGTCGAGAGCGTCCAAAGTGATGATTTTAGCTGGATTCGCCAAAAACCATGATTTGTCGATATATTGCGTTCGACCTAAAAAATTGCCACAATATATGGTGTGGTTAGCGCTTGACAACCCCCAAGGCGGAGCGCATATTTGACCGCCTGAGCGAAAAAAGATCAGCGCGAGGCACTTCCCAGCGTCTCGCAATCCCAAGCTCAAACTAATCAATTCTTGTTCGAATTCTGGCGTCCCCGGGGGGCGGGGGCCGTCCAGGAGCGGAGGTGAGAATGGAACGAGGCGACGCTCACGACATCACTGGTATGGAGCCGGCAACCGCGCAAAACACTGACAGTCGGGTGCAGGACACCGCGCCGGTCGGGGACCGCCAACTGACATCCGTGGCGGGGCCTTCACCGGGACTCGAGTTCCCGCGCTTTTTCACGTTGCCGGGCGTCGACCCGTTCGACGAGGTCACCTGGGAGCAGCGAGCGGCCGTCATCGGAAACGAGCGCGGCGAAGTGGTGTTCGAGCAACGCGACGTCGAAATCCCATCGTTCTGGTCGCAGCAGGCCACCAACATTGTGGTCTCGAAATATTTCCGCGGGCAGATCGGCACTCCCGAGCGCGAGAGCAGCGTCAAGCAGCTCATCGGCCGTGTCGTCGACACGATCACCGCCTGGGGCAGGAAGGACGGCTACTTCGCGTCGCAGGGGGACCTCGACAGCTTCAGCCAGGAGCTGAAGCACATCCTGGTGTATCAGAAGGCCGCCTTCAACAGCCCCGTGTGGTTCAACTGCGGCTTCGAGAAGAGCCCGCAGTGCTCGGCGTGCTTCATCAACTCGGTGCAGGACACGATGGACTCGATCCTGACGCTGGCGCGCACCGAGGGCATGCTCTTCAAGTTTGGATCGGGCACCGGGTCGAACCTGTCGGCGATCCGATCGTCGAGGGAAGTGCTCGCGGGCGGCGGCACCGCCTCCGGCCCCGTGTCGTTCATGAAGGGGTACGACGCGTTTGCGGGCGTCATCAAGTCGGGCGGCAAGACGCGCCGCGCGGCGAAGATGGTCATCCTCAACGCTGACCACCCCGACATCGTCGAGTTCATCAACTGCAAGGTCGAGGAGGAGAAGAAGGCGTGGGCGCTGATAGACGCGGGCTACGACGGCTCCTTCACCGGACCGGCCTATGCGTCGGTGTTCTTCCAGAACTCGAACAACAGCGTGCGGGTGACCGACGACTTCATGCGCGCGGTCTTAGATGACGGGAACTGGTCGACAAAGGCGGTGGTGAGCGGGCAGGTGATGGATACCTACAAGGCGCGCGACCTGATGCGGCTGATTTCCGAGGGCACCTACATCTGCGGCGACCCCGGCATGCAGTTCGACACGACCGTCAACGAGTGGCATCCGTGCCCGAACACGGCGCGCATCAACGCCTCGAACCCGTGCTCGGAATACATGTTCCTCGATGACTCGGCGTGCAACCTGGCGTCGATCAACCTGATGAAGTTCGTGCGGCCTGACGGCGAGTTCGACGTCATCGCGTACCGCTCGGCCTGCCGCACGCTGATCACCGCGCAGGAAATCATGGTCGATAACGCGAGCTACCCGACGCCCGCGATCGCGAAGAACAGCCACGCGTATCGCCCGCTCGGCCTCGGCTACGCGAACCTGGGCGCGCTGCTCATGTCGCGCGGCCTGCCGTACGACAGCGACGGCGGCCGCGATTACGCCGCGACGCTCACCGCCGTCATGACCGGCGAGGCGTACGCGCAATCGGCGCGGATCGCGCGCGACCAGGGCGGCCCGTTTGCCGGCTACGAGTCGAACCGCGAGCCGTTCCTGCGCGTGATGCGCAAACACCGCGATGCCGTCAAGGACATCAACCCGAAGAATGTGACCGCGGAGCTCTATAACGCGTCGAAGCAGACGTGGGACGAAGCCGTCCGGATCGGCGAACTGTATGGCTACCGCAACGCGCAGGCCACCGTGCTGGCGCCGACGGGCACCATCGGCTTCATGATGGACTGCGACACGACGGGCGTGGAGCCCGACATCGCGCTGGTGAAGTACAAGAAGCTCGTCGGCGGCGGGTTGATGAAGATCGTCAACATGACCGTGCCGATGGCGCTGACCAAGCTCGGATACAACGACGAGCAGGTGGCCGAGATCGTCGCCTACATCGACGTCAACGAGACAATCGAGGGCGCGCCGTTCCTGAAGGACCAGCACCTGCC
>JANNJO010000292.1:0-9177 GCA_031395755.1 Acidobacteriota bacterium | reverse complement strand
CTGCACGCGCAGGATGTCGGTCCACTCGCGCTCTCGCACAGCGTCGAGCTTCGCGTGCAGCCCCATGATCTCCATCTCCGCGCGGAGGTTCACTGCGTAGTCGTTCCGCGCGTCCAGACGGTCCTTCGCGGACAGGCGATTCTGGCTCATCATTATGACGGGCGCCTGGAGTGCCGCGACGAACGACAGCATCAGGTTCAGAAATATGAACGGGTACGGATCGAACGGCCGCGCCGATTCTTCATTGGTGATCATCCAGAAGACGAGCCCTGTCACGAACAGTCCGATGAAGGTCCAGCTGCCACCGAAGGTCGCGACGTGATCGGCGATCCGGTCGCCGAATGTGAGCTGCGCATCGAACATCCGGTTTGGGTCTTCCGTGCTCGGTTTTTTTCCAAGGAGCCGTCCGAGCACACGACGCTCGAAATCGTTAAGCACGCGCACCTGATTCTCTAAGTCGGCCTCCAGAGCCACAGCCGCTGGCAGCGTTGTGACGCCGGTCGCGTAGACCGCACGTCGGAGCAGGCGAAGCCCTGCGACTAGCGTTGCGGCGCCGCTAACCGCGACAACGACATGCGTGACGCTCCCATCAGGTGCCGTAACGCCTAGGTACCTGAACAGCCAACCCCCTACCAGGCCGCCGAGGGATCCAAGAGTGATGTCACCGAGGATGCCGAAGTCGCGCCGGCTGCCCATCGCGACCCGCACCAACCACCCCACAAAGAAACCGCTCACTATCCAAGTCAGAACAGGTCCCACAATGCGCTCCTTTCAGCCGTCGCTCGCCAGGAGCACGGCCGACCTAGTTTCGTCACCTCGTAATCGGATACGACGTTCCGACACGACGCTACGATCTGAATCTACAACAGGCAGGCCGGAAGACGGGGAACCGGAGCATCGCACGGACTCTCCGCAGGGACGAGCGCTCGTCCACTGCCGCGTTCTCGTGAATGTCGGGCAAACGGCGCGGCCATCCTTCGCCGAGGCATTTTCTGGAACGCGTGAAGGACATAGACGGCCTCCCCGCAGGGTCTGACCCCAGCTAATCCCCCTTCACATTCACAAACTGCTTCAGCACGTGCTTGACCTCGACCAGATCCTTGGCGTTCTCCATCACCTCGTCGATGTCCTTGTAGGCCGACGGAATCTCGTCCAGCAGCACCGATGACCGGCGAAACTCGATGCCGCGCATGGCCGCGTCGAGATCGCTCATCGTGTACTGCTTGCGCGCCGCCGTTCGCGACATCCGGCGCCCGGCGCCGTGGGGCGCCGAGTTGAAGGCCATGGGGTTTTGCAGCCCAGTCACGATGTAGCTCCGCGTGCCCATCGAGCCGGGAATCATGGCCCACATACCGCGGCGGGCTTCGATGGCCCCTTTGCGCGTCACCCAGATCCGCTGGCCGAAGTGCTCCTCGAGCTGCGTGAAATTGTGATGGCAGTTGATGCGCTGGACCTCGAGCGCGCGCATGTGCGCGCTGTCGCCGTGGACGGCCTGACTCAGCTCGATCATCACGCGGTCCATCATCTCGTCGCGGCTCAGGCGCGCAAAATTCTGCGCCCAGAGCACGTCCCGGATGTACTCGTCGAACTCCTTCGTCCCTTCGGTCAGGAATGCCAGATCGCGATCGGGCAGCGCCACGCGATGGTTCTTCGCCATGGTCTGGGCCCGCCTGATGTGAAGATTGCCGATCTTGTTGCCGATGCCACGCGACCCGGAATGGAGCGTCGCCCAGACAGTATTCGACTCGTCGGTCGCGATCTCGATGAAGTGGTTGCCACCGCCAAGCGTGCCGAGCGCATTCTTCCAGTTCGGATCGATGGCGCTGTAGTCTCGCGTTGCCAGCCGTTCGAGCTCTTTGATGCGGACGGCGGCGGTGTCGGTGATGGTGCGGTTGTTCTTACCGGCGCTCATGGGAATCCGGCGCTCGATGCCGGCCCGGATCGCCGCCGGATCCGTGATGTCGTCCCGGCGCAGCGAGGTCCTCACCGCAATCATCCCGCAGCCGATGTCGACGCCCACCGCGGCAGGAATGATCGAGCCTTTCGTGGCCAGCACCGTTCCCACGGTCGCGCCTTTGCCGTAGTGGCAGTCGGGCATCACCGCTACATGCTTGAAGATGAACGGCATCGAGGCGGTGTTTTCGATCTGCTTCAGCGCCTCGGGCTCGATTGTGTGCGGAGGAGCGAACAGGACGGCTTTGTCGTTGAGCCGGAACATGCCTCTTAGTTCATTTTCAGCGCCCGCGCGATGGCTGCTTCGGCAAGAGGCGCCATCGCCGCGTAGCCGGCGGTGTTCGGATGCAGGTCGTCGGCGCTGAATTCGGTTTTCAGCATCCCGCCACTGTCGACCATCGCCGAGTAGTAATCGAGGTACACGTGGTTGTTGGCGGCCGCGTACGCCTTCATCCAGTCATTGATGGCGCGGATGCGGGCTGGCGGCCGCCGGGTCAGCTGGGAGACAACCGGTGGCGCGACGTGATAGCCGCTGACGGGTGTGACGCTCGCGAGCACGACGCGCATCCCGTTCGCTTTCGCCAAATCGGCCATCGACGCGAGGTTCCCCTGGATGTCCTCGTCGCTCATGGGACCCGTGTTGCCGGCGATGTCGTTGGTGCCGGCCAGGATGACCACTGCCTTCGGCTTGAGCGCGATGACGTCAGGGCGAAACCGGACGAGCATCTGGGATGTCGTCTGCGCGCTGATGCCGCGGTCGGCGTAGTTCTTTCCGGGAAAGAAACCGCCGAAGCGCGGCTGCTGCCACAAGTCCGTAATGGAGTCGCCCATAAACACCACGTCCGGCCGCCCGGCCGAGCGGTTCGCCTCTCGATAGCGCGCGAGGTTTGGCCAATCACGCAGCCGCGTGTCCTGATCGGCCACAGCGCGCAGAGCCGCGGTCAGGTCCGCGCATTCCAGAAGCGCCGCGGGCAGCGGCGGAGCGGCCCCGCCGAGACCCTGTTGAGCGATCACGGATCCGGATTGAAGGAGCGAGGCAAGGACGACAACGGCGACGGCGATTCCGATCTTCATGAAGCCTCCAGTCACGGTCCGGCTGAAGTCCGGCTGAAGCCGGACACTAGGTACAATGGATACTACGCCCTACCGAATCTGGCGCATCAGGTGCTCGAGCACGCGGTTGGCGCGCTCGTCGAGCCCCATGGTCTCGGCGAGGCTCAGTTCCGCGTGGTCTGGCGGCTCGTACTGCGAGCTGGCGTCGTTCGCCCCGCTCAGATACGCCTCGAGGAATGGAATGCTCGGGCCGTCGCTCACGTCCATGATTTTCCTCGCGCGCTCGCGCTCGGCCCGCGACGGGGACGTGAAGCTGACGATGCAGACGGAGCCCGCTTCCGCGAACAGCTTCGCCACTTCGGCGACGCGGCGGATGTTTTCCTCGCGCTCGAGCCCTGAGACGCCAAGGTCGGCGCTCAGGCCAGGACGGATGTTGTCGCCGTCGAGCACAAAGACCTGGATGTGACGCTCGAAGAGCTGCCGCTCGAGCGATTTCGCGAGCGTCGTCTTTCCGCTGCCAGGCACGCCGGTGAGCCAGACGACGGCGCCGCGGTGCCCGTGCCGCAGATGTCGTTCTCCGCGCGCGACCTGCGACACGTCGGCGTTGACGCCCGCCTCCGCCATCACGTTGGCGGCCGCAAAGCGCTCGGGGACATCCACGACGATGCCTCCGCCGGCGACGTCAAATCCGTCCACCAGGACCAGCCGGCCCAGGGTCGGCACGCGCTCGAACAAATCGACCGCGACAGGGCGCCGGGTATGGATGACGACCTTGGCGGCGTCATTCGTCCGCACCGAGTCTGCGCCGGGGATTGTTTGAACGGTCGACGCGTCGATGACTTCTTCCAGCGTCTTGATCTCGCACTCGACTTCCTGCGTGACGAGCTTCAGCTTGTAGCGCTTGCCTGCTGCGAGCGGCGTGCGGCCGAGCCAGAAGATGCGGGCCGTGAACTCGGTGGCGAGGCTCGGTGCGTCCGCGGCGTGCACGGCAACCGACCCGCGTTCGACGAACAGCTGATCCGAGAGCGTCACGCCGGCCGGATCGCCGGCCGTGAGCGAATCCACCTGCGGGCTGTTCCAGCCCTCGATGGAGCGGACCACGCTGGTGCGGCCCGACGGGAGGAACAGCAGCTGATCGCCTGTGCGCAAGGTACCGGCCTCGATTCGCCCCGCGAGAATACGGCGATGGTCGAAGCGATAGACATCCTGGATGGGGAAGCGAAGGGGCTGGTTCGTGATCTCGGCGGCATCTGGGATCACGTCGAGCGCGCCGAGCACCGTGTGGCCGTCGTACCACTTCAGGTTCTCGCCCCGCGCCGCGATGTTATCGCCGTGGCGCGCCGAGACCGGAATCATGAACTGCGCTTCGACGCCGATGCTCGCGAGGAACTGTCGGTACTCGGTCGAGACCGAGTCGAACACCTTCCTGGAGTAATCGACGAGGTCCATCTTGTTGACGACCACGACGACCTGGCGCACGCCGATCAGCCGCAGCAGATACCCATGCCTACGGGTCTGCTCCTGCACGCCTTCGGACGCATCGATGATGATGAGCGCCGCATCGGCGCGCGAGGCGCCGGTGACCATGTTCTTGACGAACTCCTTGTGGCCGGGCGCGTCGATGATCACGTACTCGCGCTTCTGCGTTCGGAACCAGATCTGCGCAGTGTCGATGGTGATGTTTTGATCGCGCTCGGCCTGAAGGCCGTCCATGAGATTCGCAAACTCGAACGGCACGCCGCGGCGCTGCGCGATGGCGACGAGCTGGTCGTACTTACCCTCCGGCAGCGAGCCGGTGTCGAAGAACAGCCGGCCGATCAGCGTCGATTTGCCGTGGTCGACGTGCCCGACGACGACGAGTTTGAGCTGGTTCCGCGCGTACGCCATCACATGTAGCCGTCGCGCCTGAGCTTCTCAAACGCGTCTTCGCTCTCCTGATCCTGCGCGCGGCCGGCCCGCTCGGGGACGTTGGTCCTCTTCAGCTCGCTGACGATTTCCGCCACCGTCTTCGCCGTCGACTGAATCGAGCCGGTGCAGGGCGCGCAGCCGAGCGAGCGGTAGCGATGGCCGGTGCCGTCATCGAAATAGAGAGGAATGACCGGGATCTTCTCGCGCTCGATGTACTCCCAGACGTTGAGCTCGGTCCAATGCAGGAGCGGATGGAGCGGATGGATACGGATGTGCGTGCCCGGCGCAAAGTCGGTCTTGAACTGGTTCCAGAACTCGGGCGGCTGATCCGACGCGTCCCACTCCATGTTGGCGTTGCGCGGCGAGAAGTAGCGCTCCTTCGCACGCGTCGCATCCTCGTCGCGGCGGACGCCGACGATGATGCCGGTGTAGCCGTAGTGCTCGATGACCTGCTGCAAGCCGTCCTTCTTGAGCATGCCGCAGCACTCCACGCGCGTCGCCCGCCCGTTCGGATAGGTGTTGCCGGCTTCGAGAACCGGCTTGTTCATGCCGACGACCAGCTGCAGGTTCCACTCGCGAACGAGCCGATCGCGGTACTCGATCATCGACGGGATCTTGTAGCTGGTGTCGATGTGGACGAGCGGAAAGGGCACGTGGCCGAAGAACGCCTTCCGCGCGAGCCACAGCATCGCCGTCGAGTCCTTGCCGATGCTCCAGAGCATCGCCATGTTGCCGAACTTGGCGAACGCCTCGCGCATGATGAAGATGGACTCGCTCTCCAGGGCGGCTAAATGATCGGTATGCAAAACCTTCCTATGTTAACATTTGAAGTTTACGGACACGCCACAATTCTCCACAGTATGCCCGAAACGCCCGTCACGGCGGCCACCGACATCGTCATTCGCGGCGCGCGCACGCACAATCTGAAGAACGTCGACCTGGCACTCCCGCTGGGCCAGTTGATCATCGTCACCGGCGTGAGCGGATCCGGGAAATCGTCGCTCGCCTTCGATACGATTTACGCCGAAGGTCAGCGCCGCTATGTGAGCTCGCTCTCCGCCTACGCCAGGCAGTTTCTCGAGCGGATGGAAAAGCCCGACGTCGATCGCATCGAGGGCATCTGCCCCGCGATCGCCATCCGGCAGAAGAACAGCATCCGGAACCCGCGCTCGACCGTCGGCACCACGACCGAAATTCACGATTACCTGCGGCTGCTGTTCGCCCGCATCGGGCGCACGTTCTGCCGGCAGTGCGGCGAGGAAGTCGTGCGCGAGACGGCCGAAATCGTGGCGCGCCATCTCCTCGATCTTCCCGAGGGCACGCGCCTGCTGATCGGCTTCGAGATGCCCGTGGTCGATCCCGCAGGCGTCGTTGAAGGTACAGACGCTGACGCCGACGACGAGGATTCAAACGGGGATTCGGGGCGAGGGATTGGCGACGTGGGATCAGGGATTGGGGATGTGGGATTGGGGATTCGGGCGACCGTCGAGGGGCTCCGCCGAAAAGGTTTTCATCGCCTCTACGTCAACGGCCGCACGGTGGCGCTGGACGAGGTGACGCCCGCCGAGCTGCGCGATCAGACGAGCCTGAAGGTCATCATCGATCGCGTCAAGCTCGAAGGAGATATGCGTGCGCGTCTCACGGACTCGATTGAAACCGCGTATCTCGAGGCCGGCGGCGCGGCATTCGCGATTGAAGACGGGACGGGTCAGGTCCATATCTTCAGCGAACGGTTCGAGTGCCAGACGTGCAATCTGGCCTACGAAGTTCCGCAGCCGCGGCTGTTTTCCTTCAACAATCCGTTCGGCGCTTGTCCGACCTGTCATGGCTTCGGCAATATCATCGAGCTCGATCTCGATCTCGTGGTGCCGGATAAGAACAAGACCATCCAGCAGGGCGCGATCGAGCCGTGGACGAAGACTCACTATCGGGCCCAGCTCGCGGAGCTGAAGCGGGCCGCGAAGCCGGCCGGCGTCTCCATGGACATTGCCTGGAAGGACCTCAACGAGGACGAGCAGCACTTCATCATCGAAGGCGACGGCCGGGGGTACGATGGCATCCGCGGATTCTTCCGGTGGCTCGACAAGAAAAAATACAAGGTCCACGTTCGCGTGTTTTTGAGCCGGTATCGAGGCTACCTGACCTGTCCTGATTGCGGCGGCGCGCGGCTGCGCCAGGAAGCGCGCGACGTGCGTGTCGGCGGCAGGACGATCGACAGGGTATCGTCGGATACCGTTCGTGAAGCCCGGCAGTTTCTGCAGCTGCTGCACCTCACGGAAAAGGAGCTGGCGATCGGCGACAAGGTGCTGAAGGAGATCCAGAAGCGCCTGAAGTTCCTGAGCGATGTCGGTCTCGATTACCTGACGCTCGACCGCCTGTCGTCGACGCTGTCGGGCGGCGAGTCGCAGCGCATCAACCTGGCCACGTCGCTGGGGTCGTCGCTCGTCGACACCCTCTACGTGCTGGACGAGCCGTCTATCGGTCTGCATTCGCGCGACAACCTCCGGCTGATCAACATCCTGCGTCAGCTGCGCGACCAGGGAAACACGGTCCTGGTCGTGGAACACGACGAAGACATGATTCGCGTCGGTGACACCATCGTCGATCTCGGGCTGGGCGCGGGAGAGCAGGGCGGGCGCATCGTGTTCGCCGGCACGCTCCCGAACCTCCTGCTGGATCAGCGCTCGCTGACGGCGAAATACCTGCGGGGCGACCTGGCGATTCCTGTCCCCGCATCCCGCAGGCGGGGGAGCGGCCAGAAGCTGCGTCTGTTGGGCGCGACCGAACACAACCTCAAGGACGTTGACATCGAGATTGCGCTGAACACCCTGACCTGCGTCACCGGTGTGAGCGGATCGGGAAAGTCGACGCTGGTGCACGACGTGCTCTATGCGGCCGTGAAGCGCGCGAAAGGCGGTACGGAGAAGCGCGTCGGCGCGCACCGCAAGATCGAAGGCACCGAGTTCGTCAGCGATGTCGTGCTCGTCGATCAGACGCCGATTGGGCGCACGCCGCGCTCGAACCCGGTGACCTATCTCAAGGCGTTCGATCCTATTCGCGAGATCTTTGCGGCGACCAAGGACTCAAAGGCGCGAGGCCTCACCGCCAGTCACTTCTCCTTCAACGTGCCCGGCGGGCGATGCGAGGCCTGCCAGGGCGAAGGGGAAGTGCGCGTGGAAATGCAGTTCCTCGCTGATGTGTTCGTCCCCTGCGATCAGTGCGACGGGAAGCGTTTCAAGCCGCAGGTCCTCGAGGTGAAGTACCGAGGCAAGAACATCAACCAGGTGCTCGATCTCACCGTGCGCGAGGCGCTCACCTTCTTCAGCACGTCACCGAAGGTACTGCGCCGGCTGCAGGTGCTGGACGAAATCGGGCTGGGCTATCTTCGGCTTGGCCAGCCGGCGACCACGCTGTCGGGGGGAGAGGCGCAGCGGGTCAAGATCGCCTCGCATCTTTCATCGCGGACGGGCGATCGCATTCTCTACGTGCTCGACGAGCCGACGACCGGGCTGCATTTCGACGATATCGCGAAGCTGCTGACCGCGTTCAAGAAGTTGCTGGAAGCGGGCCACACACTGGTCGTGATCGAGCACAATCTCGATGTGCTCAAGACGGCCGATTACATCATCGACCTCGGCCCCGAGGGCGGGCACGAAGGCGGAAGGGTCGTCGCGATGGGCACGCCCGAGCAGATCGCCAAAATACCTGAATCTCATACGGGGCAGTTTCTCGCGCCCGTTCTCGCGATTGGCCGGTCACATGCGTATGCGCTTGAATAACGCCTTGGGATTAGGGATTGGGGCGTGGGGATTGGTGTTTGTCACGCTGACAGCACAGAAATACACCTTCGAGGAAGTCGCCGCGGGACTGAAGCATCAGGACGCGTCCACGCGGCTGCGAGCGATTCAGATTCTGAAAGAGGCCGACTACGCCGCCGCCGCGGAGCCAGTCGGGGCGGTCCTCGAAGATCCCGACGACCGTGTCCAGCTGGCGGCCCTTGACGCGGAGCGGTCGCTGTTTACGACCCGCCCGGTGTCTCGCCGCCGGAAGATCGGCTTCGTCCTCGAGGTCAGGTCGGTGTCCGGCGGTGACGCGGCGCAGGGGCAGCTCGCGCTGAGAGCCCGAGCGGTGCCGACGCAGGTGCTCTCCGGTCTGGCCGCCGCGCTGCGCGACAGCAACCCGCGCGTGCGCGCCGAAGCCATCAACCTGGCGATGCTCCTGGCGCCCGTGTCCTGCGGCCGGCCGGTCCGGCTAAAGCCGGAC
>JANNJO010000236.1:0-7417 GCA_031395755.1 Acidobacteriota bacterium | reverse complement strand
TCTGCTACCTCAACCTGTTCTGCTTCTTCATGCTCGTGCTCGTACTGGGCAGCAGCTTCCTGACGATGTTCGTCGGGTGGGAAGGGGTGGGCCTGTGCTCGTACCTGCTCATCGGCTATTGGTACGAGAAGAAGAGCGCGTCGGACGCCGGCAAGAAGGCGTTCATCGTCAACCGGATCGGGGATTGGGGATTCGTGCTTGGCGTGTTCCTGATTTTCTACACGTTCGGCACGCTCGACTTCCGCGCCGTCGCGAACGCGGCCGCGGCGATGCCGGTCGAAGCGCAGTTCGGGACCATCTCTCTCATCTGCCTGCTGCTCTTCATCGGCGCCACGGGCAAGAGCGCGCAGATTCCGTTGTATGTCTGGCTCCCGGACGCGATGGAGGGCCCGACGCCGGTGTCTGCGCTGATCCACGCGGCGACGATGGTGACCGCCGGGGTCTACATGGTCGGCCGCAACGCCGTGTTGTTTTCGCACGCGCCGATCGTCGCCCAGATCATCATGATCGTGGGAGCGCTCACGGCGCTGATGGCGGCCACGATCGGCTTGGTGCAGTACGACATCAAGCGGGTGCTCGCGTACTCGACGGTGTCGCAGCTCGGATACATGTTCCTCGCCATGGGCGTCGGCGCCTACGCGACGGCGCAGGGATGGCCGCACATCGGGCTTGCGGCGTTTGCCGCCGGCGCGTTTCACCTCATGACGCATGCGTTCTTCAAAGCGCTGCTCTTCCTCGGCAGCGGCTCGGTGATTCATGCCATGGCCGGCGAACAGGACATGCGGCGGATGGGCGGGCTCAAGCGATACCTTCCGGTCACCTACATGACGATGATGATCGGCACGCTGGCGATCGCGGGCATCCCGCCGCTCGCCGGGTTCTTCAGCAAGGACGAAATCCTGTTCCGTACGTTCCTCACGAGCAAGATCATCTGGAGCTTTGCCGTCGTGACCGCGCTGATGACCGCGTTTTACATGTTCCGGCTGATGTCGATGACGTTCTTCGGAACCTACCGCGGGCCGGCGTGGGAGCAGGCGGCGCCGGCCGTGGTGGATCCTCACGCAGCGCAGGGCGTTGCCGACAGTCATGCCGCGCATGGCCAGGGTCACGGACCGTGGCACGGCCCGCACGAGTCGCCGCAGCCGATGACGCTGCCGCTGATGGCGCTTGCCGTTGGCGCGATGGTGGCCGGCTTCGTCAGCATTCCACCGGCGCTCGGCGGAGGCGCGGTGATCGAGCACTTTCTCGAGCCGAGCCTCACCGCCGGGGCGCTGTCGACGCACGTGATCGAGGGCGGCGCCGCTCCCGGGTCTGGCTCAAGCCAGACCCCACCAACAGCCGAAGTGGAGTCCGGCTTAAGCCGGACCGGGGCCGTGCACGAGGAGCCGCATATTTCGCACACCTCGGAGATCGGCTTGATGGCCTTCTCGGTCGTGATCGCCATCGCCGGCATTCTGCTGGCGTATCGCTTCTACGTGCGCAGCCCGGAAACCGCGGACAACTTGAAAGAACGCTACGCGGGCGCGCACAGCCTTCTCTACAACAAGTACTACGTGGACGAGCTCTACGACGCGACCTTCGTCAAAGGCACGATGAAGAGCTCGTTCGGCCTCTGGACGTTCGATCGCCGGGTCGTGGATGGCGCCGTGAACGGCTCCGGCTGGGTGACGGTGTTTGCGTCGTGGGTGTCGAGCCTCATCGACAAGTACGTGGTGGACGGGGCCGTGAACCTGGTGGGGCGTTCGTCCGAAGAATCGAGCTTCCTGTTTCGGCGCGTGCAGACCGGGCTGGTTCAGAACTACGCGCTGCTGATGCTGGCAGGCGTGTGTGCATTTGTGAGCATCTATTTGCTCGTGAGGTAGTCCGTGACGAATGTCGCCAACTTTCCGCTGCTGTCGCTGATTCTGTTTTTGCCGCTGCTGGGCGCGGCGATTCTGCTGTTCGTTCCGAAACAGAGCGGCAACGCCATCCGCTGGATTGCGAACCTCTTCGGCCTGGCGGGATTCCTGGTCTCGGTGCCGCTGTGGTTCTGGTACAACACGCAGGACCCCGGGTTCCAGTTCGTGGAGCGGCACTCGTGGATCCCGTCGATCGGCGCGCAGTATTTCCTCGGCGTCGACGGGTTCAGCGCGCTGCTGGTGCTGCTGGCCACGCTGTTCGGGGCCATCGCCATCCTGTCGTCGTGGACGGCCATCACCGAGCGGCTGAAGGAGTACTACATCTTCCTGCTCATCCTGCAGACCGGCATGGTCGGCGCGTTCGTGAGCCTCGACTTCCTGCTGTTCTTCCTGTTCTGGGAAGTGATGCTCGTGCCGATGTATTTCCTCATCGGCATCTGGGGCAGCGACCGCCGGCTGTACTCGGCCATCAAGTTTTTCCTGTATACACTGGTCGGCAGCGTCGTGATGCTGCTCGGCATTCTGGCGCTCTACTTCCACAACTTCAACGTCACGGGCGTGTATTCGTTCGACATCACGCAGTTCCAGCAGCTCGACGTGCCGTTCGACCTGCAGCGCTGGGTGTTCCTGGCGTTCTTCCTCGGTTTCGCCGTCAAGGTCCCGATGTTCCCGTTCCACACGTGGCTGCCCGACGCGCACACCGACGCGCCGACGGCGGGCTCGGTGATCCTGGCCGCCGTTCTGCTGAAGATGGGCACCTACGGGTTCATCCGGTTCTCGCTGCCGATCCTTCCGGACGCGACCCGCTACTTCGTCCCGATGATGGTGACGCTGTCGATCATCGGCATCGTCTACGGCGCCCTCTGCGCGATGGCGCAGCAGGACTGGAAACGCCTCGTCGCGTATTCGAGCGTGAGCCACATGGCGATGGTCATGCTCGGCATGTTCGCGCTCAACCCGGTCGGCATCATGGGGAGCATCATCCAGCAGATCAATCACGGCATCTCGACCGGCGCGCTCTTCCTGCTGGTGGGCAATGTGTACGAGCGGCGTCATACGCGGTTGATTTCCGAGTACGGCGGCCTCTCGAAGGTCATGCCGACGTACGCCACGATATTCCTGATCATGACCATGTCGTCGATCGGGCTGCCGGCGCTGAACGGCTTCATCGGCGAGCTGCTGATTCTGCAGGGCGTGTTCGTCGCCAACAAGATCTGGGCGGCCTTCGCGGCCAGCGGCGTCGTTCTCGGAGCGGCCTATATGCTCTGGCTGTATCAGCGGACGATGTTCGGCAAGATCGAGAATCCGAAGAACGAGCACCTGGCCGACCTGAACTTTCGCGAGTTCGCGACCTACGTGCCGCTGCTGATCCTGGCCGTTTGGATCGGGCTCTACCCGAAGCCGTTCATCGATCGTCTGCAGACGTCGGTCGACCGTGTCGTGGTGCGCATCAATCCTGAGTACCGGGCCTCTACTGTGGGGTCTGGCTTAAGCCAGACCGCCACCGTAACCCCGCCCGCCACCAGTCAGGCCGGGGGACAGCGCTAGTGCCTGTCGGCATCAACCTCAGCGACTTTTATTACCTGCTGCCGGAAATCGTGCTGACGACCGGCGCGCTGCTGTTGCTGATGGCCGATCTGCTGGTCCCGCGCGACAGGCAGTCGATTCTCGCCGGCGTCACGCTGGCCGTGCTGGCGGCCACCGCCGCGGCGCTGTACCCGGTCGCCGACGCCCATCTGCAGGTGTCGAGAGGCCTGCTCGCTGTCGATCGGTTTTCGCTGTTCTTCAAGGTGATTTTCCTGGTGTCGGCCGCGCTCACCGTTCTGATGAGCGTCCGCTACCTCGAGGTCGAAGGCACGCGGGCGGGCGAATACTACTTTCTGATCCTCTGCGCCACGCTCGGCATGATGTTCATGGCGGGGGGAACCGATCTGATTACGCTCTTCATCGGCCTCGAGACGATGGCGATCTCCTTCTACATCCTGACGGGATTCCTGAAACCGAGCCGGCGATCGAACGAAGCGGCCGTGAAGTATTTCCTGCTGGGCGCCTTCTCGCTGGGCATTCTGCTGTACGGGATGTCGATTCTGTACGGCCTGACAGGCACGACGAACCTCCGGGCGATTGCGCCCGCGCTCGTCGGTCAGGAGGCCGACCCGCGGCTCATCCTCGCGGTGATTCTGGTCGTCGCCGGCATGGGATTCAAGATTGCGGCGGTGCCGTTCCACATGTGGGCGCCTGATGTGTACGAAGGCGCGCCGACGCCCATCACCGCCTTCCTGTCGGTCGGTTCGAAGGCGGCGTCGTTCGCGATGCTGCTGCGGATCTTCCTGGAGGGCCTGCCGTCGATGCGCATCGCCCTGGTCGGGAGCGAACCGGCGGGCACGGGCTCGTCCGATGTCGGGTGGGGAATGATGTTCTACGTCCTGGCGGTGCTGACGATGACCGTCGGGAACTTCGCGGCGCTCACGCAGAGCAACCTGAAGCGAATGCTTGCGTACTCGTCGATCGCGCACGCGGGGTATCTGCTGATCGGCGTGGTGACCGGCACGGCGCGCGGCGTGACGGCGATGCTCGTCTACCTGTTTGTCTACGCCTTCATGCAGCTCGGCGCCTTCGCCGTGCTCGCGCTGATGCGCCGCGACGACGTCGTCGGCGACGAGCTGAAGGATCTCAACGGGCTGTTCTTCCGTCAGCCGTTTGCCGCGGTCGCGATGCTGCTGTTCATGCTGTCGCTCGGCGGCATCCCGCCGACGGCGGGCTTCATGGGCAAGTTCTGGCTGTTCAGCGCGGCGATCGAGTCAGGGTACGTGTGGCTCGCGGTGATCGGGGTGCTGAACAGTGCGGTGTCGCTCTACTACTACATCCGGATCGTGGTGTACATGATGTTGAAGAACGAGCCCTCCGGCTCGGAGCCGCGCCAGAGCCCCGCGCTGGCGGTGGCGATGGTCGCCGCGGTCGTGGCGACGTTGCTTCTCGGGGTTTATCCGCAGCCGCTGTTCGAGTTCGCGGAGACGTCGGCCCGCACGCTGGGCGCCTCAACGATTACGCAGACGTTGCCGTAAAACTGGGGAATTCAGGCCCAAATTCGAGGATTTGCGCTGGTGAACTTTTTCACAAGGTATGCTATAGTCAGCATGCCCGACGACGGAGATTTCCTCGCGCGGTCTTTCAGGTACCTGCAAGAGAACGTCCGCAGATCCGGACCTGCCGCGGCCGCCAGCTACACCTTGATTGGCGCAATTATCTTGTTGGGCGGCATCGGGTACGCAGTTGATGAGTGGCGCGGCACATCCCCCTGGTTCCTGCTGGGCGGTCTGCTGCTGGGCCTGATTGTCGGGTTCTACGACCTCGCCAGGACCGTGTTCGGTACGGGAGCGAGGCGCGAACGTTGAGCAACGTCGGATGGCTGGCGGCCGGAAGCGTGCTGTCGGCGGCCGCTCTTGCGACGCGGTTCGGCACGGAAGTCTGGCTCGGCATGCTGGCCCCGCTTGTTGTGGTGAGCGCAACGTGGATGCTGACCCAGCGCGTGTACAAAGCGAGCCCCGAACGCCTGACGTCCGTGATGATCAGCGCGTTTGCGGGTAAGCTGGTTTTCTTCGGCGCGTATGTCGGGCTGGCCGTCGGCGTCCTGGGCGTAAAGCCGGTGCCGTTCGCCGTGAGCTTCACCGGCTACTTCATCGCGCTGCACATGATTGAGGCGCTCTGGATGAAGCGTCTGTTTGTTTCCTGAGACTACCGATGCTGGCTCAAGATCACGCAACGCAAACGACCCACGCGGCATCCGAAGGATTCAACGCCGGCGAGACCATCATCAACCACGTTTCCAACAGCTCGCTCGATCATCCCCTGATTCACCTGCCGACGATTGCGGGGATCGATTTCTCCGTGACCAAGCACGTGTTCATGCTCTGGCTCGTCGCGACGCTCGTCTTCCTGATCGTGACGACGGTCGTGCGGCGGTATCTGAAGTCGGGACGGTCCGTGCCCACGGGGTTCATGAACGGGCTCGAGTTTGTGGTGATGTACGTGCGCGATGAGATCGTGCAGCCCAACGTCGGCCGCAAGTGGGTCAATACCTGGACGCCGCTGCTCTTGACCCTGTTCATCTTCATCCTGTGCGCGAACGCGATCGGCCTGATTCCGCTGTTCGACGTGGTGGCGCTCGTCGACTACTACGTGCTGCATACGGCCCCCGACTCCTTCCTCAAACAGGTGGTTCACGGCGGCACGACCGCGACGGCGAATTTCAACGTCACGGCGGCGCTGGCCACGGTGACCTTCGGCGCCATCATCATCGCGGGTTCCAAGGCGCACGGGTTCATCGCGCACTGGAAGAATCTCGTGCCGCACGGGCTCGCGTGGCCGATCTATATCCTGCTGATCCCGATCGAGATCATGGGCCTCTTCGTGCGTCCCTTCGCGCTGACCATGCGACTTGCGGCCAACATGACGGGCGGCCACATCGCGATCCTCGCGATTCTGTCGTTCGTATTTCTGTTCGCGGAAATGTTCAGCTCCTCGCTCGCCGGCGTCGCGGTGGGCCTGGCGGTCTCGGTGCCCCTGGCCGTCGGCATCTCGGCGCTCGAGATCATCGTGGTGCTGGTCCAGGCGTATGTGTTCACGCTGCTGACTGCGGTTTTCATCGGGATGGCCATTCACGTTCATCACTAGAGAGAGTCATTACGAAAGGATTGAGGAATGAATAGCGTACGTTTCGTCCGTCAGGTTCTCATGGTCGCCATCGTGTTTGCGGCGGCCTCCTCCAGCGTCGTCTTCGCCCAGGGCGGGGATGCGGCAGCACCGCGCGCCGTTCTGCATTACTTCGGCGCCGCGCTCGGGCTGGGCATGATCGTCATCGGCGCCGCGCTCGGGATCGGTAAGTTCGCCGCCGCCGCTGCGGAGGGCATCGCCCGCCAGCCGGCAGCCGCCGACAAGATCACGGGCGCGGTGAACCTGCCGCTGTTCCTGCTCGAAGGCGTCGCGATTCTCGCGGAAGTGTTCGTGCTGCTGATCGTCCTGATGAGGTAGCGCGCTATGAATAACCCTTTGGTCCAGGTGGATCCAGGTCTGTTCATCTGGACCATCGTGACCTTCCTGGTCCTGCTGACGCTGCTCGCGAAGTTCGCGTGGGGGCCGCTGCTGAAGTCGCTCGACGCGCGCCAGGAAGCGATCCGGAAATCGCTTGCCGATGCCGAGAAGGCGCGGCAGGAGCTCGAGCGTCTGAATCAGGAGTCCGAGGCCATCATCCGCCAGGCGCGCGTGGACGCGGAAGCGATCGTCGGCGGGAGCCGGGCCGACGCGGAGCGCCTGAGAGGCGAGCTGAGGGACAAGGCGCGGTCAGAGGCCGACGTGATCATCAAGAACGCCGAGCGGCAGATTCAGCTCGAGACCGCGCGTGCGCTCGAGCAGATTCGTCACGAGGCCGGGGACCTGTCGGTCGCCATCGCCTCGAAGATCATCCAGCGGAACCTGACCAGGGAAGACAACGAGAAGCTGATCGACGAGGCGCTGAAGCA
>JANNJO010000216.1:0-2332 GCA_031395755.1 Acidobacteriota bacterium | reverse complement strand
AGCTTCAGGCCAACGCGCTCGAGAAGCTCAAGAACTTCGAGTTCAACCTGCGCAAGAAGGCCGACGGCTCGGACGAGCCCCTGTCGCTCTCCGGGTCCGACGAGGTCCCGACCGGCTTCCGGACGCAAATCGAGGAGTACTACCGCTCGCTCGCTCGCAGACCCGGCACGCAGGCGAGGTAGGCCCGGCCGAACGCCTGTCGCGACTGCGCCCCATGTCGACGGCGGGGGAAACCTCCGCTCCGGGACCGTCGGGGAAATGCGGCAGAACCCGCTGAGCCACCTCGGGTCTGCCGCGGCTTCGGCCGTTTGCATCGGTTTCCCATCTGACGCTTGAGACCCGCCGCTCCAATGGTGCCCAGTCGTGACAGACGGTCGGCCATCGAACGTGTGGTCGGCGAGGCCCTGCAGCAGTCACTGATTGCCAATGCGGAGTGGGTGGCCTATTCTTGAGGAGGTCGGTCTTCAGCGAGCACTCACCGCGTTCGTGATTGCCTGGCTGTCGGGGCGTAGCGCAGCCTGGTAGCGCACCTGCCTTGGGCGCAGGGGGTCGCTGGTTCGAATCCAGTCGCCCCGACCACTTTTCCGATCTGTAGGTCACACATAGATCACAACCGGCACACGATATTGGTCGCCCGCCTTGACCCTCAAGAGGCGTGTGACGGAACATGTGCCGTGCCCGCGCGTGTACCCAGGCGGCCTGCTCCATCCACCAGCGGCCATCGCAACTCGCGAGCGGGTCTTGGCATCGGTGCCGGTGGCACTGCGACAGCAGGTGGCCGTGAAGGTTATCGATGACCGCGGCAATGAGCTGCTCGTCGTGAAGGCGCTGGCGTAGGTCATGGACTTCGATGCCTTCGCGCGTGTCCTGGCCGCGTTCGAAGCACGCGGCGTGCGCTATACCATTTTTGGAGCGGTCGCGCTCAACCTGCACGGCCTTGCGCGCGCGACAGAAGACCTCGATATCTTCGTGGCTCCGGAAGAGGTCAACATCGATCGACTGAAGATGGCGCTACGGGACGTCTTCGACGATCCGGAAATCGAACACATCACAGCGCACGATCTGCTCGGCGAGTACCCGGCGGTCCAGTACAATCCGCCCGAGGGCGCTTTTCACATCGACATTCTGACGCGCCTCGGCGAAGCGTTCGCGTTCGCGGACCTCGAGACGGAGCGCGTGCCGTATCAGGATTTGACGGTGACGGTCGTGACTCCGCGCATGCTGTACAGAATGAAGAAGGACACGGTCCGGCTGAAGGATCGCGCGGACGCAGAACTCCTTCGCCAGCGTTTCCATCTGGATCAGGACTGATGCCCGTCCGCAAGTTTCGTTCGGTGGAGGAGATGAACCAGCCCGTCTGGCGCCAGCCTGGTGATCCCATGCTGTATCGGGCCATCGCGGGCGTCTGGGAACTGGCCCGGCGGACGAACCCTCGGCGATTTCCGCCGGGAGTGCACAGGTACCGCTCCATTGAAGAGATGACCCGCGCGCGCGACGAGTGGGAGGCCAAGCACGTCGCGGCGCTCGCGAAGCAACGGCACGATCGATGAGCGACTTCGAGGTCCCCGAAGCGATCATCTGTTCGCCGTTCGAGGAACCCACGCATTATTGGCGTCTCGGAGAGGGAGCCGAGCCGGAGAAGCGGCCCGGCCGCCGGCCGGCGATCTACTACTACCCGGATCCCATTTCGCAGGATTCCGCCGGCAGCAGCGTTCCAAAGGGCACCGCCATCGAGCTGAAACTCGTCAGCCTGATTCGATCCCGCGTGAAGGAGTGGCGAGCCGCTGGTTATCCCGGCGTGACGGCCACGACACTGGAGCTGCTGAACTACTGGCGACGAGATGGTCGCGGCTTCCGGTTCTTCTTTGCCCAACTCGAAGCCGTCGAAACCATCGTCTTCCTCAATGAAGCGCGGCGCGATCTCGCGCAGGGGATCGAAATACCGCTGGACGAGCCCAGCGATCAACAGAAGGCCGAACGTGGGTACAAGGCGTTCCGCCGCTATGCCTGCAAGATGGCCACGGGTTCTGGCAAGACCACTGTCATGGGGATGATCGCCGCATGGAGCATCCTCAACAAGGTTCACGACCGATCGAATGCGCGTTACTCGGACGTTGTCCTGGCGGTCTGCCCGAACGTCACGATTCGCAGCCGGTTGGCGGAGTTGGATCCGCGACTCGGCGACGCAAGCCTTTACCGAAAGGCGGACCTCGTACCTCCGCACCTGATGCCCGACCTCACGCAAGGGCATGTGCTCATCACGAACTGGCACGTGTTCGAGCCTCAATCGTCACAGGCCGGCGGCGTGAGCGGACGCGTCGTGAAGGCCGGC
>JANNJO010000212.1:0-21500 GCA_031395755.1 Acidobacteriota bacterium | reverse complement strand
GGTGACGGCCTCGCCACCCGAGAAGCGCTGATTAGTTAGGAAACAGTGGTTAGCCGCCTCGGAATCTAACCGAGAACCCGCAGATTAAGAGTCTGCTGCTCTGCTAATTGAGCTAGCGGCCCACGAGGGAACGTCTGACGTCTAAAGTATAAAGTGAAAAGTGGTGCGCCCGACAGGATTCGAACCTGTGGCCTACAGCTTCGGAGGCTGCCGCTCTATCCAGCTGAGCTACGGGCGCGAAGGACCATCGACCATTGACCATCGACCAAAAGTGCGCCCGGCAGGACTCGAACCTGCGGCCTACTGGTTCGAAGCCAGTCGCTCTATCCAACTGAGCTACGGGCGCGCACACGGACCGAAAATCATAGCACGGGATCAAAAACCCTCTCGACTTGCGGCCGGTGCGTGCATATGATCAATCACAGAGCCCGGGATGAGTGTTGGTTCCTACCTGCGTAATGCCCGCGAGAGACGCCGTCTTACCCTGGCCGAGATTTCTCGGCAGACAAACATCAAACTCTCCCTGCTGATCGATCTCGAAAACAACGATGTGAGTCGCTGGCCGAAACAGCGCGTCTATCGCCACGGTCACCTGCGCGCCTATGCGTCTGCCCTTGGCCTCGAGCCGGCTGCGGTGCTCGGCATGTTCGACGACGAGTTCGGCGATCTTCATCCGGTGGCGTTCCATGGCCGCCGCAAGAAACCAGCCAGGCCGCTGCCGTTTGCGTTCGCGCGATATGCGGTCCTGGTGGCGTCCTTCGCGATCGTGATCGGTACGGCCATGCGAATCCTCGAAGCGCCCCCGGGTCGTGTCGTGCTGACGCAACGGGTCGCTCCGCCAATCCACGCCAACGAACGCGGATCGCCCGCGTCGGTAGAATCCGCGTTGCCGCCGCCACTCGCGGCAGTCAGCGAGACGGGCCAAGCCCGCGAAGTCGACATCGAAGGCGAGCTTCGGATCACGTCGACCCCGCCCCGTGCCCACGTCACCGTAAACGGGATCGGGCGCGGTCCAACGCCTTTGCGCGTCCGCTATCTTCCTCTCGGGTCGTACACGGTTCGAGTGATTCGCCCGGGATACAAAATCCGCGAGACGCGTGTCACCCTCAGGGCCGATCAACCCACTCGGACCGTACGACTGGTACTGCGCGATGCTCCGACGTACGTGAGCGCGACCCTGCGTGCGCCCGGTTCGCGGCTCCACTGATCGCAGCCACCGATTCTTCGGATACAGTTGGTCGATGCTTCGGGTTGAGTGCTACGCAGGGCATAGCGGCGAGGCGATACCGCGCGTGCTGTATGTCGCCGAGCGTAAGGTGTTCGTCGAGGAAGTCCTGGACGCGTGGCTGGGACCGGATCACCGCTATTTCAAGTTGAAGGGCGACGACGGCGGCACGTATATCATCCGGCAGAACTCCGCGTCAGGTGCCTGGGATCTGACGCGGAGTCGCCGTGAAACTTAGTTCCCGCAATTGGTATCATGGCACCGCATGGCCACCATTCTCCAGCGTGTTCCCGCCGGCGAAAAAGTCGGCATCGCCTTTTCCGGCGGGCTCGACACGAGCGCCGCTCTTCATTGGATGAGGCGCAAAGGCGCGATCCCCTACGCGTATACGGCGAACCTCGGCCAGCCCGACGAAGCCGACTACGATGAGATCCCGAGGCGGGCGTTGCAGTATGGCGCCGAACATGCCCGCCTCATCGATTGCCGCCGCCAGCTCGTGTCTGAAGGCCTCGCCGTGCTGCAGTGCGGCGCCTTTCACATCACCACCGCCGGCGTTCCGTACTTCAACACCACGCCCATCGGCCGCGCCGTCACCGGCACGATGCTCGTCGTCTCCATGAAAGAAGACGACGTGCACATCTGGGGGGATGGGAGCACGTTCAAGGGCAACGACATCGAGCGGTTCTATCGATACGGTCTGCTCGCGAACCCGAGCCTGCGCATCTACAAGCCGTGGCTCGATCAGGCCTTCATCGACGAGCTCGGCGGGCGCAAGGAAATGTCCGAGTACATGCAGCGCGCCGGACTCATCTCCAAGATGAGCACGGAGAAAGCCTATTCGACCGACTCGAACATTCTCGGTGCCACGCACGAAGCGAAGGATCTCGAGCGCCTCAACACCGGCATGAAGATCGTCGAGCCGATCATGGGCGTCCCGTTCTGGAGAGAGGACGTGGCCGTCAAGGCTGAAGCGATCGCCGTTCGTTTCGACGAAGGACAGCCGGTGGCGCTCAACGGTGTGTCGTTCGGCGATCCGGTCGCGCTGATGCTCGAAGCGAACGCCATCGGCGGGCGCCATGGCCTCGGGATGAGCGATCAAATTGAGAACCGCATCATCGAAGCGAAGAGCCGAGGCATCTACGAAGCTCCCGGCATGGCTCTGCTCTTCATCGCGTACGAGCGGCTCGTCACCGGCATCCACAACGAAGACACGATCGAGCAGTATCGCGACAACGGTCGCCGGCTCGGCCGCCTCCTGTATCAGGGCCGCTGGTTCGATCCGCAATCGATGATGCTTCGCGAAACCGCGCAGCGCTGGGTCGCGCGCGCGGTGACCGGGGAAGTAACGTTTGAGCTCCGGCGGGGCAACGATTACTCGATTCTCGACACGACCAGTCCGAATCTGACCTACCACCCAGAGCGGCTCACGATGGAAAAAGGGGAGTCAACCTTCTCGCCGCAGGATCGCATCGGGCAGCTGACGATGCGCAACCTCGACATCAGCGACACGCGGGACAAACTCTTCACCTATGTCAAGGCCGGCCTGCTGGCCCCTCCACTGGGCGCCGATCTCCCGCGACTCTCGGACAAGACACACACCGACGACGAGTAAGGCGACGATGGACGATGGACGAGGCTGGTCCGTTCTTTGCAACCAGGTCCCTCGGAGGTAGTGTGCCTGACCTGTTACCGGAGTGCGGAAGGGGACATCTGCGCTCGGGACATCGCGATTTGGGTGGCGCCAATTACGAAATCCATGTCGGGATTCCGAACCGCCCTGGCGCGGTTGTCGAACTGGAATCACCTCCGAGTGCGGAAAACGGCGAATTACTGGATTTAACGCTCGAGGATGGACGCGTGCTGCAGATTCAGGTGTGCGGTGTTTCCCCCTACTGCCGCATCATCGGGGACGGCCCCGCAATCGAGCGGCGCCGTCCTCCATTTGAAACAGCCGTGTCGCCGGAAATGGAACAGGGCCGACGGCGTGCAGACGCGCGCGGTCCGGTTGCCATCAAGCATCCGTGTCCGCGCTGCATGGCCCCTGAGGTGCTCGTGACACATCGCGGTGTTATGTTGACCACGCTGTTCTGCACCGCCTGCAGCCATGGATGGGGAGAGCCACCCTCTGTTGTTGCCGCCGCCACCCGCATCGATCGCCGCGCCACCGAGCGGCCGGACTCGAGCGATCGCCGGGGGCCCGATCGCCTCGACGTCCCCACCTGCACCTACTGCTCGACCGACGCACATGTCCGAAGCATCCGGCGCACGCCGCAAGAGGTCTACTTCGTCTGCTTGGTGTGTGAGGCGATGTGGGCGCTGCCGCGGTCAAATGGACGCTCAGGTCATGCGCCTGCCGTACTGGGTTAGACTTCACCATCCTTCATGCCGTTCACGTGTGTGCCGAACACCATCGACGTAGAGGTCCGCGACATCGAGGATGCGCAGGTCGTGACCGCGGTTACCCAGACGATTCGCGAGGGCCTGCGGCATATGCCCGGCAATTGGCACGTCTGCGTGTCGGCCTCGGGCGAACGGCGCAGATGGTCTCTTGATGTGCGCGGCGACTTCGGCCGGCACTCGGCGAAGTTTCTTGCGGCGCCCGATCGTCTGGCCGAGGGCGTCGGCCGGCGGCTGCTCGCGTTCCTGACGACCTCGGCCTCGCCCCGCCGTTCATGAATCCACTCCTCTCGCCGTGGCCAGGGCCCTTCGGCGGTGTGCCGCCCTGGGATCAGATGCGCCCCGAGCATTTCCCCGGCGCCCTTGAAGCGGCGCTGGCGGAAGAGCTGAAGGAAATCGACGCCATCGCTGCCAACGCGGATGAGCCGACGTTCGACAACACGTTTGCCGCGATGGAGAGGGCCGGCGGCACGCTCGATCGCATCACACGCATGTTCAGCGTCGCGCGCGAGAGCGTCACCACTCCCGACTATCAGAAGCTCGAGCGCGAGTGGCAGCCGAAGCTGTCGGGCCATTCCGATGCCATCGTGTTCAATCCTGGATTGTTCAAGCGGATGGAGTCCGTCTATCTCGCCCTTCCGTCCACGCTCGAGCCCGATCAGATACGCCTGGTGACGCGCGCGTACGAGAATTTCATGCGTCGCGGCGCGAAGCTGGACGCGGCGGGCAAGACGCGCCTTTCCGCGATCAACCAGGAACTCGCGGCTCGTTTCGCCGAGTTCAGAGCGAAGGTGCTCGCCGACGAAAATACCTGGACCCTCTTGGAGGATGAGGCGGACCTCGCCGGGCTCCCGGCGTCGCTCGTGGGGACGCTGCAAGCGGCCGCCGACGAGCGCGGGTTCACCGGCAAATGGGCCATCGTCAACACGCGGTCGAGCGTCGATCCGTTCCTGATGTTCTCCGCACGGCGGGATCTGCGCGAATCCGTCTGGAAAGAATTCAAGAGCCGCGGCGACAACGGCGATGCGAACGACACGAAGGCGACGATCGAGGCCGTCGTGCGGCTCCGGGCAGAACGCGCGACGCTGCTGGGCTTCGCGACCCACGCACACTGGCGCATGTTGGACACGATGGCGGGCGATCCCTCGATCGCCCGGCAGTTTCTCCTGAAGGTCTGGCCGGGTGCCGTGGCGCGCGTGCGGCAGGAGGTCGCCGACATGCAGGCCATCGCCGATGGCGAAGGCGGCGGAGCGGCGATCGAGCCGTGGGATTACCTCTACTACGCGGAGAAAGTCCGGAAGGCGAAGTACGATCTCGATCAGTCGGAGCTGAAACCCTATTTCGAGCTGAACAACATGGTGGCGGCCGCGCTCTGGTCGGCGGAGCGCCGCTTCGGCATCGCCTTCCGGGAGATCACAGGCACCGTGCCTGTGTTTCATCCGGAGATGCGCGTGTGGGAAGTCACCGATGCGGACACGGGGCGGCATCGCGCGCTGTTTTATCTCGACAACTTCGCCCGGCCCGGGAAGCGTTCGGGTGCCTGGGCGTCCGGCTGGCGTATTCAAACCCTGATGGACGGGCCGGTGCCCCCGATCGCGTCGAACAACAACAACTTCGTCAAAGGCAGCCCGGGTGAGCCGGTCCTCATCTCGGTCACCGACGCGGAGACGCTGTTTCACGAGTTCGGTCATGCGCTGCATGTGATTCTGCAGGACATCCGCTATCGCGGGCTTGCGAGCACGCCCAGGGATTACGTCGAGCTTCCCTCGCAGCTGAACGAGCGCTGGCTGCTCACGCGCGACGTGCTGGATCGTTTTGCGCGGCACTACAAAACCGGTAAGCCGATACCTCAGGCGCTCGTCGATCGAATTGAACAATCCGGCAAGTTCAATCAGGGCTATATCACCGTCGAGTACCTCTCCGCCGCCATCGTCGACATGGATCTCCACACGCGTCCGGATGGCGTGGAAGACATTGCCGCGTTCGAGCGCGAAGCGCTGGCGCGAATCGGCGACATGCCAAAGGAAATCGCCCTCCGCCATCGGCTGCCGCACTTCGATCATCTGTTCGGCAACGATGGCTATTCCGCGGGCTACTACAGCTATCTCTGGTCGGATGTCATGGCGGCCGATGCCTGGCAGGCGTTCGTGGAGTCGGGCCCCTGGGACATGGCTGCCAACCAACGGCTCAGAACACACATTCTGTCGGACGGCAATTCCATCGACCGGGCGGAGGCGTACCGTCGCTTCCGCGGCCGCGACCCGGATGTGCAGGCTCTTCTCGAGGCCCGCGGCTTTGTCCCCACCGCCGCCCCAACCGCCGCTCCCAATTGACGGTTTCCTCGGCGAGGTGCGCGACGCGCTCGCGCGCCGGCGCGCCGTGGTGCTCTCCGCCTCGCCGGGGGCCGGGAAGACCACGCGGGTTCCACCTGCGCTGATCGACGCGGGCCCGGTGATCCTGCTGCAACCGCGGCGGATCGCCGCCCGCGCCGTCGCGCGACGCATCGCCGAAGAGCGGGGGTGGACGCCCGGTCGCGAGATTGGGTGGCAGATTCGATTCGAGAAGCGCTTCGGCCGGGACACCCGGCTGCTCGTCGTGACCGAAGGCATTCTCACCGCGCGGCTGCAGCAGGATCCCCTCCTCTCGGACTTTACGACCATCGTCCTCGACGAATTCCACGAGCGCGGCATTCACGCCGACATCGGGCTGGCTCTTGCGAGACAGGCGTGGCTTGCGCGAAGTGACCTGCGCATCGTCGTCATGTCCGCCACGCTCGATGTGCAATCCGTGGCCGGTTTTCTGAACGGCTGCCCTACCGTCAGCGTCCCCGGGGCGCTTCATCCGCTGACGGTGGAATACGCCGCAGGAGAATCCGTCGCCGCGGCGGTCAGCGATGTCCTTCGGCGAACCGCGGGACAGGTGCTGTGCTTCTTGCCTGGTGCGCGTGAGATCGAGCGGGCGCGCGCCGAGCTGGCAGGGCACGTCGAAATCATTCCGCTTCACGGATCGCTCGACAGCGATGCACAGGACGCTGCGATTCGCGCGGCGACGAACCGTCGCGTCATCCTCGCCACGAACATCGCGGAGACGTCGCTGACGGTTCCGGGCGTCTCGGCGGTCATCGACACGGGACAGGTCAAGGTCGCGCGCTACGACGCGGAGCGGGGAGTCGACAGCCTCACCCTGGAGCGCGTCACGCAGGACTCCGCCGATCAGCGGGCCGGCCGTGCCGCGAGGCTCGGGCCCGGACTGGTCCGGCGGCTGTGGGATGCCCGCGATCGGCTGCGCGCCCACCGCGAGCCCGATATCGCGCGCGTCGATCTCGCGGGCCCCCTCCTCGACCTGCTCGCCTGGGGCGCAAATCCGGCCACATTCGAATGGTTCGAATCGCCTGACGCGGAACGTCTTGAATCGGCCCTCCGACTGCTGAGGCGGCTCGGAGCGGTCGACGCCGCCGACAGCACGCCGCGCATCACACCGCTCGGACGTCAGATTCAGCGTGCACCGTTGCACCCGCGGCTCGCGCGGATTCTGCTCGACGGCAAGGGGGCGCCAGAGATTGCCCGGCCTGCGCGCTGTTGTCGGAAGGCGGCGGTCAGGATCTCCTGTTGGCGATCGATCAATTCGATCGCCAGCCTGGCCACGTACGGCAGATCGCGAGAGAGCTTCAGCGCATTGCGGCGGATGTGCTTGGGAAGGTCGCCGCACGGGTATCCGAGGAAGACTTCCGCCACGCGCTGTTCGCCGGATACGCGGACCGCCTCGCAAAACGGCGCGCTGGTTCGCCGGACCGCCTGACGCTTGCCACCGGCCATGGCGCATCACTCGCCCAGGAACATGGCGTGCGCGAAGGGAACTACCTGGTCGCACTGGATGTCGTTGCTGCGCAGCGCGACGGCATCAGTGAAGCGAAGATTCGCTCGGCGAGCCGAGTCGAGCGCGAATGGATTGTGCCGACCTCCCGGGACGTGGAGCACCGCATCGATCCCGAGAGCGGGCGGGTGCGGGCCGCGCGCGTCGAGCGGTACGAGGCGATTGTGCTCAGCGAAACGCCGGTCAATATTGACCCCTCGATAGCCGCGGAGCTCCTTCGTGACGCGTGGCTCGACCGTGAACCCGATCAGGACGCGGCGGAACTGTTCCGGCGTTTGCGATTTGCCCGGCTGGATATTGATGTGCGGGCGGTCGTTCACCAGGCGGCGATGGGCGCGCGGACGCTCGCCGACATCGACCCGGCGGCGCACTTGCCCTTCGACGCGAAGCGCGCGCTCGGCGCGCGCGCGCCGGATTCCATTCTCGTGCCGAGCGGACGGACGATGAAGCTGGCATACGCCGAAGATGGCTCAGTGTCGGCATCGGTCAAGCTGCAGGAGCTGTTCGGTCTCGCCGAATCGCCAACGATCGGACCGGAACGCGTGCCTGTCACGTTTCATCTGCTCGCGCCCAACGGACGGCCGGTGCAGACGACGCGAGACCTGCGCAGTTTCTGGGAGCGAACCTATCCTGAGGTAAGGAAGGAGCTGCGAGGGCGATATCCCAGACATCCCTGGCCGGAGAATCCCTGGTTGGCGGTGCCCACGCATCGGACCACCAGGCGGCGATAAGTTCGTGGTATTGTCCCGCGATGAAACGCTTGCACGTCGCCATGGCCGCTGCCGCTCTGCTGACCGTCGGCCTCAACACGCCTACGGTCTTTACCCAGCAGGGCGGCGCCGCCGGGGCGGCGCCGCAACCCGCCGCCGGACGAGGGACGCCGCCGCGCCAGTGGTGGGTCAACAAGGACAAACCCGGTCAGTACGGCAAGAACAAGGTGCACACCAAGCTTGCCGAGCTCAAGGCCCGCCGCAAAGGGCAGGCGAACTGGACCGAAGTCGTCGTCGAAGACGAGAATTACCACTCGACCTACAATTCGGGCTCGCCCGGCACGAAGATTACCCCGCGGATGCGTCCGGACACGCGCGAGTTCTTCGTCGTCGTGGAAGGCGAGATGCGGTTCACCCTCGAAGGACAGGAACCGTTCGTGGCCAGGCGTGGATCTGTCGTGAACCTCCCGAAAAAGACGATGTACTCAGCCGAGGTCATCGGCACGGTGCCGGCGCTATGGGTCGATGCGAATCAGGCGAACTTCAAGACGCTGGTTCCGGTGAGCGAGCCCCGTCCCGGCCAGACCCCCGGCCACACGCTGATGAAGATCGGGACGACTTTTGGAATCGGCACCTACACAGGCAACAACAAGCCGCACTTCAATCTGTGGGACGCCGAGAAGGATCCGAAGTTCAACGGTCAGAACGTGGTGCAGGACGACAACATGTGGGCGCAGGCGATCTGGGGATACGAGAAAAACCTGCCGCCGTATAATCCGGACGACAAGGGACATTTCCACGTCGGCACGTCCGAGTGGTGGGTGATCATGAAGGGGCAAATTCGGCACAACATCGAAATGGTGGGCGACTTCACGTCGAACGAAGGCGACGTCGTCTACGTGCCGCACTCGACATGGCACGCGACGCGCTTTGCGGGTCCCGGGCCGTCATGCCGCCTGGCCATCAGCGGCTACCAGTTCACGTCATTACTCGAGCAACCGCAATAATCTAAAAACCTGTCAGGGCTGCCCTGTCGCTCATTTTTCCTCACCCATCCAGGTGCGTGGCGGACAGGCAGTAGCCGTCGCCATGCACCGTCCGGATGAACTCGGGGTGGTGGGGGTCGGGCTCAATCTTCTTTCTCAGGCGCACGATCGCGTGATCGACCGAGCGCGTCGTCACGTTCGTGTCCAGGTACCCCCACACCTCTTTCAACAGCTCTTCGCGATGCACCACTTTCTCGCGCCGCTCCGCTAGGTACCTCAGCAGCTCGAACTCGCGATGCGTGAGATGGACCGCTGCCGGCCCGCAGCTCGCGCGCTGAGATCGGAAGTCGATCACGAGCTGTCCGATCTGGAGCCGCTCGAGTGCCGGATGCGATCGGCGCAGCACGGCGCTGATCCGCGCGAGGAGCTCCTGCAGATCGAAGGGCTTCGTGATGTAGTCGTCAGCCCCCAGCTTCAGCCCTTTCAGCTTGTCGGCCTTTTGTCCGCGGGCGGAGAGAATGATGATAGGCACCTTGCCCGATTGCCGCAGCACGGGACACAGATCGAGGCCGTCAACATCCGGCAGCGTGAGATCCAGCACCACCAGATCGGGAGCAGAGGAGCGGACGTAGTTGATCGCCGCCTTCCCATCGGCGACCGCCTCGGCGCGGTAGCCCTCGAAGATGAGGTTGTCGAGCAGAATTCTCCTGAGCGTGGGGTCGTCTTCGACGATGAGGATGCGCTCTGCCACGGTTCACTCTCCAGCGACGGGTAAGCATACCGTGGCCGTCGTGCCGGCGCCCAGGTCGCTCTCGAGCACGAACGTGCCCTTGTGATCGGCGACGATCCTGCTGACGATGGCCAGGCCAAGGCCGCTGCCGTCGGCCCGCGCCAGCCTCCCGCGGACGAACTTGCGGCGCACGTTCGACAGCTCCCCGGCAGCAATCCCGGCGCCGCGATCCTGAATCTCAATCAGCACATTCGGGCCATCCCGCCTCGCTGAGGCGCGGAGCCACCGGTGCTGCGCGGAATAGCGGATCGCGTTGTCGACCAGATTATCGAGCGCCAGCATCATCGCCGTGCGATCGGCGCGGACGAGCGGAAGATCGAGCGGCATGTCGATCTCCACCGCGAATCCCCGCTCGGAAAGCGGGTGCCGGAAATTCTGCAGCACATCGTCCATCAGCTCGGCCGGTGCCATCGGTTCGAAGGAGTACACCTCCGTGACATCGGTGACGCGCGCGTAGGCGAGCAGGTTGTCCACCAGCCGCGTCAGGCGTTTCGCCTCTTGCATGAGCAGCTCGGCGTACTCACGAACCGTGTCTACACCGATAGGTCTGCGTGCCAGCGTGTCGGCCATTGCGCGTATGTTGGCGAGCGGCGTCTTCAGCTCGTGGGTGACCGACGACACGAAGTCGGAGCGCATCGCGGTCAACGCCACGCCAGCCCGGACCGCCCGGATGGCCAGCATCAGCCCGAGCGCCAGCGTCAACGCCGCCGCGCCGGTCATCAGCAATGTCTCGTCGGCTCCCTGCGCCGCGTCGATCAAGGCCGAGTCGGTTGACTGGCTCGTGCGGATCGTCCAGGTGCGGACGGCTGGCGCCGGGCCCAGCCCCACCATGCTCACCGACGGGTCGATGAACAGGAGCGGAAATTCGCGCACCATCGCTCTGTGGCCGGTGTCGGTACCCCAGATGCGCCGACCCGTGTCGTCGATCACCGCGATATCGAGCCTGTTTCCGCGCGTGGCGATGGGGGCCACCTGCGAGAGGATGTCGGAGAAGTACGACTCGCGAACCCAGGCCAGGTTGACCGTGAAGCCAATCACCGAGTGCAGCCGCTCCTGCAGCGGATCGGCGTACACGAGGCGCGCGATGATCTGATACGGTTGCCCGCCAAGCGTCATGTCGAAGGCGGCATAGCGGAACCGCGCCCCGCCGTACGCGTCGACGCGCTCGCGCAGCAGGGCGGCGCCCGGAGGGTTGGGCACGAGCGCCACAGGGTACCGAAGGGACGCGGTCGGCTGCGGCATCCATGAGGGGAAGCGGTTGGATCGGTTGAAAAACACCAGGCCATGCGGCGTGTTCTGCTGCCAGCTGAAGAACGACTCGGGATAAGGATAGCGGGCGAAGGCCGTGGCGACCTGTGCGCTGGTGTCCGTGAGCGACTCGAGCGAGAGCTCGCCCCAGTCGCGGTTGGCCAGCACCCGCGAGTGGGCGCCGCGCATGTCGCGCGTCACCGCCGCGACCAGCAGGTCTGCGCTCTGTTCCGTGTCGCGCTCGATGAGCATCTCCGAGCTGCGCTGCCATTCGCGGGTCGCGCGATAGCCGAAGCCGAGCAGCGTGGCAATGGCGATGCCGACGGCCACGGCCAGCAGCGCGGTGAGCCAGCCTCCCCACGCGATGATGGATTCAACTCTCATCGCCGCCCGCGTCTCATCGCGATAACTCGCGCTGGCGGTAGAAGCGCGCCGCGCCGGGATGGAGCGGAATCGGCGTGGCGGGCGCGCGTTCGAGATCGGGCGGCCGTGTGGCGGGGCGGGTGGCGAAGTAGGCGCCCAGCAAGCGGTACACGACATCTTCATCCACGTCTGCGCGGCAGACGAGCAGCGCGTCCACGCCGATGGTGCGCACAGGGCCGCCCTGATTCGGATAGGTCAGCCGCGGAATCAGGGTTCGTTTCAAGAAGGGGTACCGCGTTCTGAGCTGCTCAATGGCCGGCCCCTCGATCTCGACGAGCCGCCCGCCGGCACGGGCAGCGGTCGCCACGTTCTCGTTCGGCGGAACGAACGTGACGAACGCCGCGTCGATCTCTCCGCCAGCGAGCTTGCCCGCGAAATCGGGATTCGGCACCCGCTCGCCTCGGACTTCGTTCACGTCGATGCCGTGCTCTTGGAGCAGCTGCTCGGCGATCAGGGCCGTCGCGCTGCCCGGCGGGCCGAGCGAAATACGATGCCCCTTCAGCTCCCCGATCGTCCGTATGCGGGTGTGTCCGCCGGCGATGAGATGCAGGGAGTTGAGGGTGGTCACGGCCATTCCTCGCAGCTCGTCGAAGGCCCCGGGCATTTCCTTCAACTGGCCCGAGTACGACAGGTAGGCCACGTCCGCCATCGGCATGCTCACATCGGTCTTGCGGGCGCGGAGGTCCTGGAGACCCGTGATTGAAGACCCCCCTTCGGTCACCACCTGAAACCCGATGTCTGGGAGGGACGCGAAGGCGCTCTGGAGGTCGTTGGCGGTCGTTCCCGAGATCCTCAAGGTGACCGGCTTCGCGGAAACAGGCTCGCCAGTACTCGTGCACGACGCGGCGGCAAGGCACACGACAAACCCGGCGGCGGTAAAGGCTCGCCACAGCACCATGAACGGCAAGGTTAAGACATATTGCGACATCTGGCGCCAGGGGCGTATCCTATAGTGTGAATACCATCTAACTCATTGAAATCGACGCCTGAGGTTTTTGTTCACCCCGAGGAGAAAAGGTCGATGTCACGACGACTGCCTTCGATGATTCTGACCGCGGTTGCGCCTGGTCTGCTTGCGGCTCTGCTGAGCGCACAGGGACCGGCCCCCGCAACGTCCCCATCCCAAGTGGCATTTGCCCGGGACATTCAGCCGATTCTCGAGAAGAGCTGCTCGAGCTGTCATAGCGCAGACCTCAAGCTCGCCGATCTCGATCTAAGTACCCGCGAGGCGGCATTGCGAGGCGGTGAACATGGCCCCGCGCTCGTGCCCGGCAGCGCCGAGCGCAGTAAGTTGTACCGGATGGTCGCTGGTCTGGATATGCCGGCGATGCCTATGGACGGAGACGCGCTGAAGCCCTCCGAGGTTGCGGCGATCAAAGTCTGGATCGACCAGGGCGCGATTTGGGAGACGCCGGTCACCTTCGCCAAAGACATCCAACCCATCATGGAGCGCACGTGCTGGACGTGCCACGGGTCGTCGCTCCAGCTCTCCAAGCTCGATCTGCGCACGCGCGAAAGCGCGCTGAAGGGTGGCGCCCACGGTGCGGCGATTGTTCCGGGCAAAGCGGAGCAGAGCAAGTTGTACCGGCTGGTGGCCGGTCTTGAGAACATCAGTATGCCGATGGAAGGGCCGAAGCTGACGCCTTCGGAGATCTCCGCGGTGAAGACCTGGATCGACGAAGGGGCTAAGTGGGAAGTGTCGGCCGCGACGGCCCCGAAGGCCGCGGCGGCGTCGAGCGCGCTGGCGGCCCTCGAGAACATGGAGATCACGCCCGCGCAGCGGAATTACTGGGCATTCAGGCTGCCCGTTCAAGCCGCGCTACCGCAGGTGGCCGCACGCGACTTGGTGAATCCGGTCGACCGGTTCCTGGAGGTCGCGCGCGCGAAACAGGGGCTCACGGCGGCGCCCCGCGCCGATCGTCGCACGTTGATTCGGCGTGCGTACCTGGATCTCGTGGGCCTTCCTCCGACGCCCGCTGACGTGAAGGCGTTCGTCGAGGACACCTCTCCAGACGCGTGGGAGCGCGTGATCGACACGCTGCTCGCCTCGCCTCACTACGGCGAACGCTGGGGACGTCACTGGCTGGATGTCGCGCGCTACGCCGATTCGAGCGGCTTCGAGCAGGATTATGACAGGCCAAACGCGTGGCGCTATCGCGATTACGTGGTGAAGTCCTTCAATCAGGACAAACCGTATAACCAGTTTTTGAAAGAGCAAGTCGCGGGCGATGAGCTCGATTGGAAGACCCACGAAACGCTGATCGCCACCGGGTTCCTGCGAGCGGGAGCCAGGGTTCTCTTCCGCGAAAAAGACAATCCCGAGCGCCGGCACGAGTACCTGGAAGACGTGATCGCCACGGTGTCGAGAGGCGTGCTGGGTCTCACGGTCAATTGCGCGCGCTGCCACAACCACAAGTTCGATCCGATCCCGCAGAAGGACTACTATGCGCTCGAGGCCGCATTTTTTGGTTACGTCGAGACCGACGTTCCACTCGCGCCTCCGAGCGAGGCCGAGACCTTCGGCAGGGCGAACAAGGACGTCGATGCCAAAGTGGCAGAGGTGCGCGCCGAGATCGCAAAGATCGAGGCGCCGTACCGCCAGCAATTGCGCACGGCGTACATCAAGAAGGAGTTTCCCGAGAACGTCCAGCGTGCGGTCTTCAAGCCCGAGGCTGAGCGGACACCGGGAGAACAACTGCTCGCGGTCCAGGTGCTGAGGGCGGGCGGCGTCACTCCAGCCGAGGTTGAGAAGCTGCTGACGCCGAATGAGCTCGCGCGGAAAAAGGAATTGACCGCGCGGATCGCGCAGCTGGATAAGCAACGGCCGACGCCGCTGCCCATCGCGGAGATCGTCACCGACGGCGACCACCGTTTTTCGCCACTCGGTAAAGGTGATGATGTCGTCAGCTGTCCGAAGTGCAGAATTCCGCCAGATTTTCCGGGCAGTTATCTGCACACGGGGTCAGGGAAGTACGTCACCCCTCCCTCGTATTTCCTGATCCGCGGCGATCCGAACAGCAAGGGCTCCTTGATGCAGCCCGGCTTCGTGACCGTTGCGACCTACGGAAATCCGCCGACGGAGCTGCCACCTGCCGATGGCAGGACGTCGGGCCGCCGTCGCGCGCTCGCCGAGTGGCTCGGCTCCGCGCAGAATCCGCTGACGGCGCGCGTGATCGTCAATCGCGTGTGGAATCACCACTTCGGACGAGGCATCGTCGCGACGCTCGACAACTTCGGCAAGATGGGCGAGCTGCCGACTCATCCGGAGCTGTTGGACTGGATGGCGGTCGAGTTCATGAATCGCGGCTGGAGCTTCAAGCAGCTCCACCGGCTCATGATGACGTCGGAAGCCTATCAGATGGCCTCCGTGTTCGATCACGGAGGGAATCTCAACAAGGATCCTGAGAACCAGTTGCTCTGGCGATTCCGCCAGCAGCGGCTCGATGCGGAGATCATCCGCGACAGCATCCTGGCCGCGAGCGGCGGCATCGATCTCAAGATGGGCGGCCGGGCCATATTCCCCCACGTGCCCGAGGAGATTCTCGACACCGAGAAGACGAAGGGCACGTGGGAGAACCAGCCTGACGGCCCGGCGGTCTGGCGTCGCAGTATCTACGTGTATCAGCGCCGCTCTCTGCCGTTCCCGATGTTCGAGACCTTCGATCATCCCGACATGAACATCTCGGCTCCTCAACGCAACGTGTCAACCGTGCCGACACAGGCGCTCACGCTGATGAATAATCCGTTCGTTGTGCGCCAGGCAGATCTGCTCGCCCAGCGGGTCATGACAGAAGCGCCGGCCGATCTGGGAAAGCAGATCGATCTCGCGTACGAATACGCGCTCGCCCGGCCCGCGACGGAGCTGGAACGATCGCTCGCGCTGGCCACGGCCCGGGCGAAGTCTCTCGCTGACGTCACACACGTGCTGCTGAACTTGAATGAGTTTCTCTATATGAGGTAACGCCATGTCGCACAAGTGTACAAAGCATTTTTGGAATCGCCGCGACTTCCTTTACCAGTCGAGCGGGGGCATCGCCGGCCTGGCACTTACTTCGCTGCTGAATCAGCAGGGTCTGCTGGCGGCCGAACCGCACGCAGCGTGCGCGGCACCGGCGCTCGGCTCCAATCCCTACGCGCCGAGAGCGCCGCACTTCGCGCCACGCGCGAAGGCGGTCATTTCGCTGTTCATGACCGGCGGGCCGAGCGCCGTCGATCTCTTCGACTACAAGCCGGCTCTGGCGAAGTACGCCGGGGAGCCGCTCGAGGGAAAAGTGCACGGCGAAGTCAACGTGCGCCAGGGATTCCCCGGCCCTCTGATGCCGAGTCCCTTCACCTTCAAGCCCTACGGGCAGTCCGGCAAAATGATCTCCGAGGTGTTTCCACACATCGCCTCTCACGTCGATGAGATCGCGTTCATTCATTCGGTGTTCGGCAGGTCCAACGACCACGTGCAGGCGACTTATGAGATGCAGTCGGGACAGATCCGAGTCGGATTTCCCAGCGCCGGTTCCTGGATCACCTATGGTCTCGGCGCGGAGAGCTCGAGCCTGCCCGCGTTTGTCGTGCTGAACGACCATCGCGGCGGCCCCATCGGCGGGCCGACGAACTGGAGCGCGGGGTACATGCCCGCGGCGTTCCAGGGCACGCTGTTCCGCGCGTCAGGTGACCCGATCGTCGATCTCAAGCCTGTCGCCGGCATGACGCCGGAAACGCAGCGATCGCGTCTGGATCTGCTGGGGAAATTGAACGAGCTCGACATGGAGAAGTTCCCCGGCAATTCCGAGCTGGCTGCGAGGATTTCGTCCTACGAGCTGGCCTACCGGATGCAGGGGTGCGCGCCGCAGGCGGTCGACATTGCGAACGAGTCGGAGGCGACGAAAAAGCTGTACGGGTTGGATGACACGGTCACCGAATCGTTCGGTAGACAGTGCCTGCTGGCCAGACGCCTCGTGGAGAACGGCGTACGCTTCGTTCAGCTGTTCCACGGCGGCATGGGAGATCAGAGCATCGACACGTGGGACGCGCACTCGGATGTGAAGTCCAATCACAGTCAGCATGCGAAGGAGTCGGACCAGCCGATCGCCGCCCTGTTGACGGACCTGAAGGCGCGGGGCCTGCTGGATTCAACGCTGGTGATCTGGCACGGTGAGTTCGGTCGCATGCCCATCTCCCAGCGGGGTATCGGGCGCGACCATAACCCAGGCGCCATGACCGTCTGGATGGCGGGCGCCGGCATCAAAGGCGGGCAGTCGATCGGTACCAGCGACGATTGGGGTTGGAAAGCGCAGGATCAGCCGGTCTCGTACCACGACCTGCACGCGACGATGCTCCATCTGCTTGGTCTGGATCACACCAAGTTAACGTACCGGTTCAACGGCCGCGACATGCGATTGACCGATGTGTACGGCACGTTGATTCCGCAGATTGTGAACGTGTAACCCTCCGCCGATCGTGGCCGTGTTGTTGACGTAAAGCCGAGGAGGACGCGTGAAGTCTGGTCGCCTTCGATGGGTTGGTTGGACGGCCTGCGTCGGCCTGAGCGGCGTGTCTGTCGCTTTGGTGGTCGCTCAGAAGCCCGTCGACTTCCAGCGTGAAATCCGCCCGATCTTCTCCGCTAACTGCTTTTCATGTCACGGGCCGGACCAGTCGACTCGCCAGGCGAACCTCCGGTTGGATCTTCATGAAGGTGCGCTCGCTGTGCGGCGAAATGGCGCTCCGATTGTGCCGGGCAAGCCTGAGCAAAGCCTCCTCTATACAAGAATCACGGAAGAGAATCTCGCGCGGCGGATGCCGCCCCTCTCGACGCATAGGACGCTGACCGACGCGCAACGGGCGACCATCAGACTCTGGATCGAGCAGGGCGCCGATTGGAAACAGCATTGGGCGTTCATCGCGCCCGTGCGCCCCGTCCTGCCCGTCGTCAACGATCAGAAGTGGGCACGTCATTCAATCGATCGATTTGTCTTAACGAAGATTGAAGAGGCCGGTCTCAGCCCTAATCCTGAAGCGGACCGGCGTGCGCTGATTCGTCGCGTGTCCTTCGATCTGACGGGTTTGCCCCCGAAACCCGAAGAGGTCTCTGCCTTTGTCAGAGACAAGTCCCCGGACGCCTACGCGAAGGTTGTCGATCGGTTGCTGGCGTCGCCGCACTACGGCGAGCACCGCGCCCGCTATTGGCTCGATGCGGCGCGTTATGGGGATACCAACGGACTCCACTACGATAATTATCGCGGCGGCATCTGGCCGTACCGTGACTGGGTCGTCCAGGCCTTCAACAGCAACAGGCCGTTTGATCGGTTTACCACCGAACAGCTGGCAGGCGACCTGCTGCCGAACCCGACTCTCGATCAGTTGATCGCCACGGGCTTTGTCCGGAGTAACACCACCACCAATGAGAACGGCGTGATTGAGGATGAGGTCCGCTTCCAGTACATCAAGGACCGCGCGGACACGACCGCCACGGTATTCCTCGGCCTGACCGTTGCCTGCGCCACCTGTCACGACCATAAGTTCGATCCCATTTCGCAGAAGGACCATTACGCGCTGGAGGCGTTCTTCAACAACACCACCGAGCGCGTCATGGATAACAACCGGCCCGACCCGCCGCCCATCGTGATCGTGCCGATTGATCGGGATCGCGCCCGGTGGCTTGAGCTCGAAGCGCTGCGAAAATCCATGCGTGCCCGCATGGCAGCTGCCCATCAGGCCCCGAACGCGAAATTTGATAACTGGTTGGCCTCCCCAGAGCGCAAGCAGGTGCAGGCTCCGATGACCCACTCAGCAATGCTGGCGGTTTCGGCGGGTCAGGATGCCGCCCGTGTTGTGTACGAGGGCGTTGTCACCAGTCTGCCGCTCGAATCTGCCGTGGCGTTGGGTGAAGAATCCCCGTGGGACGGATTGCGAGCGTTCAAGTTTGCCGGTCAGTCCACGATGAAGCTGCCCAGCCTGGATCTCGCTGGTGATGAGCCGTTCTCGATGACGACGTGGGTCTATTTCCCGAAAATTACGCTTCATCCGGGGCAGACTGGCGGAAGCCATGCGCTGGTCATCGCGAGTCAGATGAGCCCTGCGCGTCCAGCGCCGGTCGACGCCGCTGAGACTGCGGCGCCGCCAACGGGCTGGGTTCTCGAGATCGATGAGGGTGTCGCGAGACTGAGATTGCTTGGGAGCGACGGAAAGGCCATCCGCGCGCAGGCGCCGTATCACAAGCCGGTCAAGGCCGGCACCTGGAACCACCTGACGTTCACGTACGACGGAAGCAGGACAGAAAACGGTTACGCGTTTTACATGAACGGCAACAGGTTGCCGATCGAGCGCGGAAGCTTTGGCGGTCAGGATTCCAGCATCGCGCCGGAACTGCAAGGAAGTCTGAAAAACGCCGCGCCACTCACCTTTGGATCTGATGCCGCCGGTGAAAAAAGGCTTCACGGATCGGTTGGCGACTTCCGCATCTTCAGCCGCGTCATCAGCGAGCAGGACGCGCGCGTCGTCGCGGCGTGGCCGGCCATCGAGGCCGCGGTCTCCAAGGATGTGGCGGAACTCTCGGCCTCCGAGAAGCACGCGCTGAAGCTGTATTACCTGACGTACCGGGACGCCGGCTATCAGAGACTGCTGGCGGAGTTTACCGCGGCGAGCCTCGAACATCAGGAGATCGAACTTCGATCGAATACGGCGATGGTGTTGGAAGAACGGACGGATTCAACACCCGCTGCACATCTGCTCTTCCGCGGAATGTACGATCAGCCGCGCGAGCGGCTCGAAGCCCGCACTCCGTCATTCCTGCCGCCGATGGCGCCGGAGCTCCCCAGAAACCGCCTGGGATTGGCGCGGTGGCTGGTCGATCCTGCGAACCCGCTGTTGGCACGGGTCACGGTGAATCGATTCTGGCAGGAATTGTTTGGCGCCGGAATCCTGGAATCGACCGACGACTTCGGTGCGCAGGCCCAGGCGCCGTCGCACCCCGAATTGCTCGACTGGATGGCGGTGGAGTTCCGCGAGTCCGGCTGGGACGTGAAAAAGCTGCTCAAGCTCATCGTGACCTCGGCCACCTACCGGCAGTCTGCCGCGATACCGGTAGAAAAACTCAGAACAGATCCAAAAAATATTCTGCTGTCCAGAGGACCGCGGTTCCGTCTCGACGGAGAAGTCGTGCGCGATTCGGTGCTCGCGGCAAGCGGTCTCCTGGTGGCCAGGCTTGGCGGTCCCCCGGTCAAACCCTACCAACCTGCCGGCGTCTGGGAAGGCACGTCGATGGTCTCGAGCAATACCAGGAACTACAAACAGGATACCGGAGAGTCGCTGTATCGGAGGAGCCTGTACACCCTGTGGAAACGGAGTGCTCCCCCTGCCTCGATGGACATCTTCGATGGACCCACTCGGGAAGTGTGCGTGGTACGCCGCGATCGCACGAACACGCCGTTGCAGGCCCTCGTGACGATGAATGATCCCCAGTTCGTCGAGGCCGCTCGTACTCTTGCACAGCATGCCATGCGCGCCTCCGGCGGCGACGTGAATGCGGAGATCGATTTCATGTCCCTTCGCATCCTGGCGCGCACCTTCACTGCCACGGAGCGCAACATCGTGCGTCGCAGCTATCAGGATGTCCTGGCGCAGTACCAGGCGAAACGCGCGGCGGCCCGTCAATTGCTCGCCGTCGGCGAATCGCCGGTGGATCAGAACCTTCCGGCACCCGAGCTGGCGGCCCTGACGATCGTGGCGAATCAGCTCTTCAGTCTGGACGAGGCGCTAAACAAATGAATCCGTTTGACGAAGCCGCTATCTACGAGACGCGCCGTCAGTTTTTTTCGAGGACTGCGCGCGGGCTCGGTGTCGCCGCGCTGGCGACCATGTTCGGCCGGGATCTCACACTTGGCGCCGCGGGGGCGGCGCCCGATACCTCCATCGGCGGCCTGCCGGCCCTTCCTCACTTCGCCCCCAAGGCCAAGCGCGCCGTGTACATGCACATGCTTGGCGGACCGCCCCAGCAGGATCTGTTTGACTACAAGCCGGCGCTGAAGGATTGGTACGACAAAGATCTGCCCGATTCGGTACGCCAGGGGCAGCGGCTGACGACCATGTCGTCGGGACAGACGAGATTTCCGATTGCGCCGTCAATCTACACATTCTCGCAGCACGGTCAGAGTGGAGCCTGGGTATCGGAGCTTCTCCCGTATACCGCGAAGATGGTGGACGACATCGCGATTGTGAAATCCCTCTACACGGAACAGATCAATCATGAGCCCGCGATCACCTACATTCAGACCGGTTCCATGATCGGCGGAAGACCCTGCATCGGATCGTGGCTCGCGTATGGCCTGGGCAATATGACCGAGGATCTCCCGACGTTCGTCGTCATGAATGCTGTGCGCAGCAACCTGCGGACGCCGATCCAGGCCATGTCGGCCAGAATGTGGAGCGCGGGGTTTCTGCCCGGGAAGTACTCGGGCGTATCACTCCGTGCAGGCGCCGAACCCGTCTTGTTCATCAACAATCCCGACGGCGTGTCTCCAGCGGTTCGCCGGCGGATGCTGGATGGGCTGAGCGAGCTCAACGGCCTCCAGCACCAGGCGATCGGCGATCCGGAGACCCTGACCCGTATCGCGCAGTACGAGATGGCGTATCGGATGCAGGCATCCGTGCCGGAGCTGACCGATCTCTCCACCGAGCCTCCCAGCGTCTATGACCTGTACGGGGAGGACGCACGCAGACCCGGGAGCTTTGCTCAGTGCTGCCTGACCACGCGCCGTCTTCTCGAACGCGGAACCCGGTTCGTTCAGATCTGGCTCAACGGTTGGGATGTGCATGCCAATGCCACGGGAAACCTGCCCAGTCAGTGTAAAGACGTCGAT
>JANNJO010000150.1:0-5010 GCA_031395755.1 Acidobacteriota bacterium | reverse complement strand
CTCGCCGCTCGACCAGATGTACACGCTGAAGTTGATCGTGCGCGTCGCTTCGCCGAGGCTCTGCAGCAGCGCTGGCAGAAACTCGTCACCGTTGTTTAAGATGGTGATGGTGCCGCCATGTTCGACAGGGGCGCCCGTAAGGGCGGCAAGGGCCGTGGAGAAGTGCGGTGAGCTGACCGACGGCACCTCGGCATCGGTGTACATGCGCCCGGGGTTGTTCCCGACCGGAAAGAACAGCGACCCCATGACCGTCACGAAGGCAATCACACCGATCACGAACAGCGCGAGCTGCCACCACTTATATCGTCGCCGGCCGATCATTACCACGCCGAGTGCACCAAATCCATACGCATTCAAACCTCGGCAGCCGCTGATGCAAAAACCGGGCGCAGTCGGGCACTCCCTTTGCACTACCGGGCCGGGGGTATTGGAGTGCTGCCAGCCAAACTAAGTCGATACGCCGCAGTGGCCACGCTGCTGCTGAAACACCGGCCTGACCTGCTGGCCGCGACCGCATCGGAAACATCCACAACGGCCGCTGAGCCGCCCACCGAACAGGCCGACGCCGAGCGCCTCGCCAAAGATCTTGAAAAGCTCGGCCCGACGTTTATCAAGCTTGGACAGGTCCTGTCGACACGCTCCGACCTGTTGCCGCCTGCGTATCTCGAAGCCCTCACCCGCCTCCAGGACGACGTGGAGGCGGTGCCGGTGGCCGACGTGCAGAAGGTGATTGAAGATGAGCTGGGGGTTCGCCTGTCAAAGGCATTCGGCACATTCGATCAGCAGCCGCTCGCCTCAGCCTCGCTCGGGCAGGTTCATCGCGCCACGCTCCGCGACGGCCGGGCCGTCGCCGTCAAGGTGCAGCGCCCGGCCATCGTGGAGCAGGTAAAGGCGGATTTGGGCGTGCTCGACGAGATTGCCACCTTCGTCGATCATCACACGACCGTCGGCCGCCGCTACGAGTTCGCGCCGATGATTGCCGAGTTCCGCAAGGCGCTGATGGAAGAGCTCGACTACAACGTGGAGGCGAGCCATCTGCAGACGCTCAGCCGCAACATGGCCGAGTTCGAGCGCATCATCGTGCCGCTTCCGGTCGAGGGTTACGTCAGTACCCGCGTGCTTACCATGGATTACGTCCGGGGCACGAAAATTACGACCCTCAATCCCGTCGCACTGATCGATACGGACCCGGAGGGGCTCGCGGAGGATCTCATCCGCGCGTACCTGCATCAAATCCTGATCGACGGCTTTTTTCACGCCGATCCGCACCCCGGAAACGTCTTCATTACCGAGGATGGCCGCATTGCCCTGATCGACCTCGGCATGGTCGGGCACCTGTCCCCGACTCTTCAGGACAAACTGCTCAAGATGGTGCTCGCCATCAGCGAGGGGCGCGGCGAAGAAGCGGCAGACGCGGCCATCGCGCTCGGCGAAGTGCGCGAAGGCTTCGACGAAACCGCGTTCAAACGCGACGTGGTCGCCCTCGTCGGCCAGTACCACGGCGCTTCGCTCCAGAATTTTCAGGTTGGGAAAATTGTGCTCGAGGTCAACCGCTCGGCGGGCACACACGGCATCAAGTCGCCGGTCGAGCTCACGATGCTCGGAAAGACGCTACTCACCCTCGACCACATCGCCCGCACCCTCGCGCCGGCCCTCGACGTCAACGCCGCCATACGGCGGCACGCATCGAAGCTCATGCAGCGCCGGCTGCTCAAGAGTCTGTCGCCTGGCACCGTCTTTTCGACGATGCTCGAAGCCAAGGAATTTGCCGAGCAGCTGCCGCGGCGCATCAACCGCGTGCTCGAATCGCTGGCCAGCAGCCAGCTGAAAATGAAAGTGGAGCTGATCGATGAAGGCGCGGTGATCGATGGCCTTCAGAAGGTGGCGAACCGCATTACGCTGGGATTGGTGCTGGCCTCGCTCATCATCAGCGCGGCCATGATGATGCGCATCGAAAGCCGGTTTACCGTGCTCGGGTATCCCGGCTTCCCCACCCTGCTGTTCCTCGTGGCCGGCGGCCTCGGACTCTGGCTCGTCGTGAACATCGTCACGCACGACCGCGCCCCGAGACCCAGGAAATAATTCTCCGTCTCATTTTTGAGGTGTCAGAAACACGATACGATCCTTTTTCGCTTCGATCTTCTTGAAGATAGCCGGATCCAGGCCCTTGAGATCGTCGAGCGACGCGAACGCGCCGCGCTTGCTCCGATACTGCAGCACCGCGGCGCTTTCGCGGCGAAGCAGCTGCAGCACGCTTTCGAGATCGATCGACTCGGCGGTGTTCATGTCCAGGGCGCGGACGACATCGCCCTGGAAATGGGTCGCGAGGTACTCGAGAATCGCCGAGAACTCGGGCTCGGTCCCCTCGGCGCCAAATGCCTTCATCCGGTCGAGCGTTTCGATCCATCCTTCGCGCGTCAGCTTCACCGAGGTGGCCTTCGCCGCCTCGTGACACTGGCTGCACAGGCGAAGGGTGGTGTCCTTGCCGGGGCCGTCGGGAAGCGTGTCCTGCGCGAAGCCGGGCTGCGAACATCCGACGACCGCGACAATCGCAAATATGAAACGTCTCATTTAGTTAATTGCCAGAGGGATGCCGAAGGCCCATACCGTGTTGTCGTGCGTCACCACGTAGACCTGGCCGGTCCCCGCCGAAAGTCCCGCGCTGGCGTGCGACGTGATGGTGTGTCCGCTGTTCCAGAGGTCTTTTCCGCTGACGGGATCCAGCGCGTAGAGCACCGCGTTGGTACCCATGCGGCCGGAGGCGAGCGCGAAGACGACCCCGTTGACGACCATCGGGGTCCGCGGCTGTGCCATGTTCCGCGACGTCCAGGCGCGCTCGAGCGTCTTCGCGGCGCCGTTGTCGCCGACCTTGAACGCCACGACCGCGCCGCTCACCTCCGAAAGAATCCAGCGTGTGCCGGCGGCGTCGCGCCATGTCGCAAGTCCGTCGTTGTTGAACCGCACATTGGCGGCGTTCGCGGTCACGGCCATCGGCGTTTTGCGATCCGCGCCCCCGAGTGAGGCCGCGTCCAGCAGGTACAGGCGACCAGCCGTTGCCGACGCGACATATGTTCTCTCGCCTTCGGTGAACACCACCGGCGTCGACGTGAATCCGTCACCCCCTGTGGTGAACCAGTCCTTCACCTTGAGCGTCTTCCCCTCGAGCGCGACGATCGCATTCGCATACTGAGACGTGCCGGCGCCCGTTGTTGCGTAGATGGTGCCGTCGGTCCCCAGCGAAATTCCGAAGATGGGGGCGCCCTCGGTTTCCCACATCGTGACGGGCTTGGCGTCGGCTTCGTAATCCATCGCCCATACGGCCTCGGGCGCGCTGCCGCAGGTGTTCGATGTGGCGGCGTAGACAAAGCCGTCGGTCCAAATCAGCCCGTTGGCCGTCGCATTCGCCGGCAGCAGCCTGGCGGGCGCGAGGGCCAGGTCGCCCGTGTCAGGAATCAGCCCGCGCAGCAGGCCGTCGGCCGCGACGCTGAAAACGAAATTCGGGCCGCGTCCGCCGCGGCCGTCTTGAGGGGCGGTGCCTCTCGCGGGCGGAGGTGTGCCGCGCGCGGGAGTCGCCGCACGCGCGGGCGCAGCCGCAGTTGCCGGCGTATCGCTTCCGCCGCGCGCCGCACCGCGAGCCGCCTGCCGCGCCGCGATTTCCGCGAGCTGTGGCGCGCCTCTGCCCGGCTCGCCGACGTCGGCCCTGGCAGGACGCGGCGCCCGCGCGAAGCCGAAGAACCCCAGCTGCGTCGCGGGACTCAGGCTGGTCGCGCGCGTCAGTGGAACGGTCATGCCGCCGGGGCAGATGGGCGATCCGGCGTATTCCCGCGCCCCTGCCGCGTAGTTGTGATGGGTTTTCCAGAACAGCGTGCCGAAGTCGTAGTCGATGGCGTACACATTGTTCGAGCTGCCCCCGACGAAGATCAGCGACTTGAAACCGCGAAACGTCATGAGGTTGCCGAGCGCCACGGGCGCAGTGAGCGCGTGGCCATGGCGCGAGTCGTTATCGACCTTCAGCTTCCAGAGAAACTGGAATTTCGGCAGGTTCTCCAGCGAAATGAACGGGTCGACGCGCACCCACGACGTGCGCTGCGCGTCGAAACCCTGCGTCGTCCAGTCCGGCGCGCTGCGCGCCTGGGCGTGCATGGCGCCGGCGCAGGCCCCAGCGATGGACGCAGTGAGAGCCATCCATCGAATCATGGGGTTTGACCCCCTTTCGGTAACCCGAAGCAATACACCGTGCCGTCGTAGGTGGCGATGTAGACGCGGCCGTTGGCAATCGAAATACCGCTGTAGTGGTTCCACGATGCGATCTGTTTGCCGCTCGACCACAGCTCGGTGCCGGTCTGTCCGTCCAACGCATAGAGGACCGAATGGCTGGACCGCGAGATACGCCCGGCCGTGCCGCCCTCAGCGGGAGGAATGCCAAACGGCATTGGAGGCGAGCGGAGCACCACATCCTCGCCGCTCGCGTACCCGAATACGATGCCACTGGCCACGACCGGCGGATCTGCGTGCTTCATGTCACGCGAAATCCAGGCGGGGTTGAGCTGGAATCGCCCCGTGGCCGCATCCCGTTCCATTCTGAATGCCGCGACCGCGCCGTTGAAGACTTCGCCGTGCTCGATAGGCGCTGTAAACTTCGGATGCTTGGGCCCCCAGAAGGGGACGAGCACCCAGCGCGTGCCTTTCGCATCCTGGTAGCTGGCCATGGAGCCGTAAATACCAGCCGCCTGATAATCCTGATCTTCGTTGCAGATGAGCGGCGACCTGTGCTCTGCCGTCGAATGATCCTCGCCGCCCATCGCGCTCGTGTCGAGCAACCAGGTCCGGCACTCCTTGCTCCCCTGCACGATCCATTCGCGGCCCGCGTGCTCGAACACCGGGCCGGTCACCTGAAGGTCGATGTCGCGCTTCAGCAGATACTCGGCATTCGGCGGTCCGTAGTAGTCGGTGAGCTTCAGTTTCTTCGTCGACGGATCAAGCTTCACGGCAATCACGGCGGTGCCGTAC
>JANNJO010000147.1:0-1986 GCA_031395755.1 Acidobacteriota bacterium | reverse complement strand
CTCGCCGCCGGTTCTTTCGGCACGGTGAGGACGACTCTCACATACGGGGGAAGCCCGGGTGACATGCCGTTTTTCACCACGTTCGAAGGCTACCGAACGAACAGCTACAGCCACAACTCCGATCTGTACCGGCTCAACAGCTACTCGAAGCTCACGATCCCACACGGAGAGAATGGCCTCAGTTTGTCGGCCGCGTTCTTCGGCAGCAAGTGGGATGCGCCTAGCTATCTAGAGCTCTCGCGGATCAAGAGCGGCGCGCTCTCGGACAGGGATGTGATCAATCCAACCGATGGCGGCGATCTGAACACGCAGCTCTTCTACGCGGCCTACCGCGGGAACAATGGCTCGCCGAGCAACTGGAGCGCGACGGTATACGGGAATCATCGCCGGTGGAATCGCTGGCGTCATGATCAGCTCATTTCGCCCGCGACGACGCAGCTGCATCAGTTCGACCGGCGCATCACCGTCGGAACGCGCGTTGAGAAATTCTTCGGCGCGCCGCTCGCCGGCCGTCCCTCCCTGCTTCTCGCAGGCGTCGCGATCCAGCGCGACGATGCGACGACACAGCAGCAGCGAACACTGCTGCGGAGAGTTACTGCCAATGTGGACGATGTCGATGAGCTCCTCACCAACGCGGCGATCTACGTCCAGGAACAGTTCTCACCGACGACATGGCTGAAGCTCTCCGGCGGGCTGCGTTACAACAATCTCGACTACGAGCTGGACGACAAAATCCTGGCACCTGACAGATACGTCTCCGACTATTCGGCCACCCGATTAAACCCGAACTTCGGCATCGCTCTGCATCCGTTCGGTCACGAGAGCGTTCTCCTCTACGCCAGCCTCGGAAGCGGCATGCGATCACCGACACCGCGCTCGGAGGTCCGCAACAGCATCAACAGCCTCGATCGGGTCGAGATCGCGCAGACTCGAAACTACGAAGTAGGCGTGAGCTTCCATCTTTTCAAAGGGCTGGAAATCCAGGGCGACGTCTTCCAATCGGACAACACAAACGAGATTCGTGGCATCCCTCCCGGAATCGAATTCGAGAGCCTCGGCAAGTCACGCCGGAAAGGCGCCGAAGCCGACGTCACGTACTTCTTCTGGTCCAGGACGGCCCGGATCTATACGAACCTTTCGTGGGTCGAAGCGCGCCTGCTCACGCCGGCGACTCCTGCTGCAACACACTTCCCTGACGTCGCGCGATACGTGCACCGGATCGGGTTCGAGCGAACGCTTGCGCTCGGGCAGGGTACGAACGGAGGTCTGATGCTCGGGGGCGACCTCGCCTGGTATGGACCGAAGGACTTGAACACGACGGCGACGGTGAAGAGCGAGCCGTATCAGCGCGCGACGGCGCGCGCGACGTTCATGCCGCCAGGCGGCCTCTATCGAATGTGGCTCGGCGGGTTTTACTACCCCGCCTCGAGATTCGGCGAATCCGCGTTCCTATTCGGTACACGAGTCGGCGTGCGCGCAAACCCGCGGACGAGTTTCGAGCTCGGAGTGTCACGAGCGTTCTAAATCGCTGGTTCTGAAGGCAAAAGCCCCTCGAACGCTCCGGCGCCGAGGGGCTTTCTGTTTCACTCCAATGTGACGGCCGTCGCACCGGCACGTGACAATGCCGACTGCGGCCAGCGGGGGCGAGCGCGAGAATCGTCGAGAAGGAGAAATCCAATGTTTTCGGCCATTCTTTTCTCGATCGGCGCCGCTATCCTGCAGTTGATCCTCGGGCTCGCTTCCGCCATCGGATTAGTCATCGACTTGATCCGGTTCGGCACGAAAGCGATTGTCACGAGTCTCTACCGCCCCGTCGCGCGTTTCACCTGAAACGCTACGACTCCTGGAGTGCCGGCTCGCCAGCCACCACAGGCTCGTCGGTACGCACCGGTGCGTACGCAACCGCCCATGCCGTCATCACCAGACCCGCGCCGATCAGATAGATCAGGTAGCCGGGGATGAAGCGCAGGTTGACCTCGCCGACCA
>JANNJO010000108.1:0-2471 GCA_031395755.1 Acidobacteriota bacterium | reverse complement strand
CGAGGTAGTAGTGCCACGGGTGCGCGTGGCTGACCGGGTCGATGCCGCGATCGAGGTAAGTGCCGGCCGCGAGGAACGGCTCGAGGACGCCTCTCGGCGCGGCACCTGTTGCTGCGCCCCCCATTCACGGCTGAGTTGTTCGAGGACCGCGGGAATGTGGCTGCCCTTGGGGTCGCCGGTGATGTAGCGGCCCAGGTCCGCCTTGTTCTCACCCAGCAGTGTCACCACCTCGGCCATGCGCGCGGAGCGCGAATTCCGGACCGATTCGAGCAGCAGGTTGGCCGAGACATTGACGCTGTTGAGGACGTTGCCGACGTTGTGCAGCACATTCGTCGCGACTTCCGCCCTGCCGGCGCTGCGCGAGACCTCGAGCAACTCCCGGTGCGTCTCCAGAAGCTCGGCCTCGGAGCGCTTGCGCGCGGAGATATCCTGGGCCATGACGACTACTCCGATCACCTTGCCGGTTTCGTCGCAGTAGGGGACCTTATCGGTCTGGACCCACACCGCGTTCCCCTCCTGATCCGTCAGCGTCTCGATAATCCCAAGCTTGGGCACTCCTGAGCGGATGACTTCGAGGTCGTCGGCGTAATATTTCGCGGCGTCGAGAGGATAGATGTCCGCAGAGGACTTTCCCTCGATCTCATCGACCCTCCTTCCCGCGGCATCCGCGACCCGCTTGTTCACGCGCAGGATGCCGTTGTCGGTGTCCTTGAACCAGATCATCGCCGGCATCAGATCGAACAGCGCTCGCAACTCAGCTCTCTGCCGCTGAAGCGTCCGATTGACGCGGGTGATTTCGTGGTGCGCCAGCTTCAGGTCATGAATGTCGGTGCAGGTGCCGAACCACTTGACGATGCTTCCGGTGGCATCCGTTAACGGCAACGCGCGTCCAAGCATCCAGTGGTGGACGCCGTCCGCCCGGCGCAACCGGAAGTCGATTTCGAAGGCTTCCCCGGTGTCGATGGCCCGTTCCCAGTTCGCCAGGACGCGCGGGCGGTCGTCCGGATGAAGGGACGCGCTCCAGCCTTCGCCCAGGCTTTCATCAAATGTGAGGCCGGTGTAGTCCATCCACCTCCGGTTGAAGTGGACGGCCCGCCCGTCCGGCCGGGTCGTCCAGACGATCTGCGGCAGTGCCTCGGCCAGCGTTCGAAAGCCTTCCTCGCTTTCTCGCAATGCTTCCTGGGTGCGCCTGCGCTCGGTGATGTCCTGAACGCTGCCTTCGTAGCGCAGCGGCTGCCCCCCAGCATCGCGAACCACGCGCACATTTTCCGAGATCCAGATCGTGGAACCGTCCTTGCGCCGGACTTCATATTCGAAGCCGTTGATGAAGGTTTGGTCGTCGAGCAGGCATTTGAACTTGGCGCGAAGCCCCGGCTCCACATAACTCTGCTGCTCGAGGTCGGTGCGCTCACGCATCAATTCCTCGGGCGAGTCGTAGCCCAGCATTCGTGCGAGGGCGGGATTCGCAGCGATAAAACGTCCATCGAGCTGGTTCTGGAAGATTCCGTCGTTGGAGTTCTCGAAGATGGAGCGGTACTTTTCCTCGGCCTGACGCATGGCTTCATCGGAACGTTTGCGCTCGGTGACGTCGCGCGCCGAGCCGACCACAAAATCGACGCGGCCATCGGCCCCGAAAGCCGGCCAGAAACGGTACTCGTAGTAGCCAGACACACCGCCTTGGCTCGTGAAAGGCGTCTCGGCCCTGATGGACTCCTTCGTATCGATGACACCCCGCACCTGCCCCTGCAGCCGGGCGGCGAGATCAGGGGGGTGTACCAGGTCGAGGAAGTTCTTGCCCAGCACCTCCTCCAGGGGAATTGCCCACAGGTCGAGGAGCGGCTGGTTGGCGTAAAGGAAGCGTCCGTCCCGGTCGAAGATGTAGGCAAAATCGCTGATGGACGAGAGCATGGTGCTCAGCATTCGCTCCCGCAGCGCGGTTCGCTGTGCCAGGGCCTCGAGCGCATGCGCGGCTTCCCTTCGTTCCGTGACGTCCTGACAAGTGCCCAGGGCGCGATGGGGCCGCCCCCGGTTGTCCGAGACCGCTTGCCAATGCTCCTCGACGAACTTGACCCGGCCATCGGGCATCAGCAATCGGTGCTCTACCGTGTGGGTGCCAGGCTGGCCGATCGACCGTGCGAAAGCGTCGGCCACTCCATCACGGTCGTCGGGATGCACCCGCTCCAGGAACCTCGCGTGAGTGGGTTGAAAGGTGTCCGGGTCGGTTTCGAAGATGCGATGCAACTCCAGGGACCAGGCGACCGACAGCGACGCGAGGTCGGTTTCCCAGCTTCCGATCCTGGCCACGGCCTGGGCGGCGAGAAGGCGGGCCCTTTCCGCTTCGAGTTCGAGCGTGAGACGGTGTTGGGCCGTCTGGCCGGGGAGAAGGGCGGAATTAAAGGTCACGTTCGGGTCGCTATCGGGGCAGCCAAGGTGGTTTCGGCAACGGTCAGGAATAGCCTTTCCAGCGTCTC
>JANNJO010000072.1:0-10186 GCA_031395755.1 Acidobacteriota bacterium | reverse complement strand
TTCTCGCTCGGCGTCGCCCTGTTTCAGAGCCTCGCGGAGCAAGCAGCGAAAATGTTCGCCCCGTATCCGCAGTACGGCGCGTGGATTCACGAGATCCATCATTCGGCGAAGAAGGATGCGCCGTCGGGCACCGCCATCACGCTGCAGCAGGGCATGAAAGGCGCGGGGTACCGGCACAACATCGACATGGCGTCGAGCCGCGCCGGCTCGGTGCCGGGAACGCACACAATCGGCTTCGACGGCCCCTTCGAGACGATGACGATGACGCACACCAACCGCGATCGCGCGGCGTTCGCGCAGGGCGCGCTGCAAGCCGCGGAGTGGGTGCAGGGGAAAACCGGCTGGTTTACGATTCGGGACGTGCTGGGACTGACGACTACTGACTGACGACTGAGGACTGTATGAGAACACCCTTTACCGGCGTCGGCACGGCGCTTGTCACCCCGTTTACGACGGCCCTCGCGCTTGACGAAGCCGGCGTTCGCCGCCTCGCTCGCCGACAGATCGACGAAGGCGTCCACTTCCTCGTGCCCTGCGGCACGACCGGCGAGAGCCCGACGCTCTCTGAAGAGGAGCGCACCCGGGTCGTCCAGATTTGCGTCGAAGAAGCGCGAGGCACGGTGCCGGTGCTTGCCGGCGCCGGCGGGTACGACACCAGGGAGGTCATTCACGCGGCACGCGAGATGGAGCGTGCCGGCGCGAATGGCCTGCTTTCCGTGACGCCCTACTACAACAAACCCACGCCCGACGGCCTTATCCAACATTACACAGCCATCGCCAACAGCACGTCGCTCCCGATCATCGTGTACAACGTGCCCGGCCGGACCGGCTGCAACATCGATCCGGCGACCCTCGTGAAGCTCGCCGCGATTCCGACCATCATCGGCGTGAAGGAAGCGTCCGGCAATATCCAGCAGATGTGCGAAGTGTGCCGGGCCGTTCCCGCCGGCTTCATCGTGCTTTCGGGAGACGATGCGATTACGCTGCCGCTGATGGCGGTTGGCGGCCGCGGCGTGATCTCCGTGGCGTCGAATGAGGTGCCCCGTGCGATGGCGAACATGGTCGAAGCAGCCGAGCGCGGCGATTTCGCCGGGGCGAGAACAATCCACATCTCGCTGATGCCGCTCATGCTCGTGAATTTCGTGGAGTCCAACCCGATCCCCGTGAAAGCCGCGATGGCGGCCATGGGGCTGCTCGAAGAGACCTACCGCCTGCCGATGGTGTCGCCGCGCCCGGAATCGCGCACGAAGATTCAGACGGTGCTGAGCGACCTGCACCTGCTGAAGGACGCGTCAGCAAAGGTGAGCGCGTGAGCGATGCGGCGGCCGGTCAGCTCGCACAAGACATCGAACGGCTGTTTCAGCAGGGCGCGTCGGCAGACAAGAGCGAAAGCCGATCCGTGTTCGCGAAGCTTCGCGAGGAGTTGTCCGCCGGCCGTGTGCGCTCCGCAGAGCCTGACGCGTCGACGGCAACCGGGTGGCGCGTCAACAAGTGGGTCAAGCAGGGGATCCTGGTCGGATTCCGCTGCGGCGACCTCGTCGACCTGTCGCTCGAAGGCGGCCGCTGGTTCTTCGGCGACAAGGACACACTGCCGCTCAAGCGGATGGACGCCGGCATGGGCGTACGCGTGGTGCCGGGTGGCTCCTCGATCCGCGACGGCGCCTACGTGGCCAGGGGCGTCATCTGCGTTCCGCCGATGTACATCAACATCGGCGCGTACGTCGATGAATCTAGCCTTGTCGATTCACATGCGCTGGTCGGATCGTGCGCGCAGGTCGGCAAGCGCGTCCACATCAGCGCCGGGGCGCAGATTGGCGGGGTGATCGAACCGGTCGGCGCGATCCCCGTCATCATTGAAGATGACGTGCTCGTCGGCGGCAACACCGGAATCTACGAAGGCGCGGTCATTAAAAAACGCGCGGTGATTGCCGCCGGAACCATCCTCACGGGATCCACGCCCATTTACGATCTTCCGCGGGGCCGTATCATCAAGCCGGAAGCGGACGCGCCGCTCGTCGTCCCGGAGGGCGCGGTCGTCGTGCCCGGTGCTCGAGCCGTCACGCAAGGCATGGGACCGCAGTGGGGCCTCAGCCTCTCCACGCCTGTCATCGTCAAATACCGCGACGAGAAAACGGACGCGCGCACCAGCCTGGAAGAATGGGTCAGATAGATCTCAGCGACGTTGTCTCCGTCACGCGCGCGCTTGTCGACATCGATTCGACAACTGGGCGCGAGGGCGATTGCGTGCTGTGGATGGCGACGCTCTTGAGCGAAGCCGGCTACGGGGTCGTCGAGCAGGTGGTCGATGGCCCGCGCCGGAACATCTACGCGGCGTTCGGGAAAGCGGACGTCGTGTTGTCGACGCACCTCGACTGCGTGCCGCCGTTCTATGCGAGCCGCGTCGAAGGGGATCTGCTGTTCGGCCGGGGATCGTGCGACGCGAAAGGCATTGCCGCCGCGCAGGTAGCGGCGGTCGAGACGCTCCGCCTGCAGGGCATCACGAACGTGGGCCTGTTGTTCGTCGTCGGCGAGGAGCGGGGGAGCGACGGCGCGAAAACCGCGCAGCAGTTGGCGTCGGGCTCGAAGTACTTAATCAACGGTGAGCCCACCGACAACCGGCTCGGTATCGCCACGCGGGGCGCACTGCGCTACACCCTTCGCGCGAAGGGGCGTGCCGCGCATTCTTCCTTTCCCGAGCTTGGCGAATCGGCCATCGAGAAGCTGCTCGACGCGCTGATGATGTTGCGTCGAATGGAGTTTCCGGACGATCCCGTGCTCGGCCGGACGCACTACACGGTCGGCCTCATCAGCGGGGGCGTGGCGCCGAACGTGATTCCGCCGGAGGCGGAGGCCGAAATCATGTTCCGCACCGTCGCCGACGTGCCGGGCATTCGCGCGCTGATGACGCGACTGACGACGTTGGTGGACCTCGACGAGATTCTCGACGTGCCGCCGGTGATGTTACGGACCGTTCCCGGGTTCGAGACGGCGACGTTTCCCTATACGACCGACATCCCGTTTCTCTCCGCGTGGGGGACACCGCTGCTCTACGGACCCGGTTCGATCCACGTCGCGCACACCGACAACGAGCACGTGAAGATCCCCGACCTCACACGAGCGGTGGACGACTACGCGAGGCTCGCCATGCACCTGCTGGCCGAGTAGCAGGCTTCGGGCTTCAGGCTCTGCGCCTGAACGCGCGCGCCCGCACTGTCCGCACCTAGGTGAGCCAGTTGTACCAGCCGATGAACAGCAGAATCGCGCCGAGGACGACGAGCATTAATTTGATGAGCTCTGCCATGCGCCCGGACGAGACATCGTGGACGCGGACGTCGGGTTTGTTCATGCGTCGATTATGAGTTCTCCTGGCCTCCTGAGCTCCTGTTCATTGCCCTATCCGCTTACGGCATGGCTCATCAGCCATCCATGCGGAAATCGCATATCATGCCGCCGATGGACCTCCGTCAGCTCGAAATCGTGCAGGCCGTGGCCGAGACCGGGTCGTTCACCGGGGCCGGACGGAAGCTGAACGTGTCGCAGTCGGCGATCAGCCGGCAGATTCTGCTGCTCGAGGAAGAGCTGAACGAGAGCATCTTTCTCAGAGTCGGCCGGCGCATCCGCATCACCCCCGCCGGCGACGCGCTCGTGCAGCTGAGCCACCGCGTGTTCGGCGACATCAAGGAGACCGTCACGGTCATCGGCGACAGCCAGCAGGTGCTGAACGGCACCATCCGCCTCGCCGGCGGGATGACCGTCTGCATGTACGTGTTCCCCACGCTGCTGCAGGAGTATCGCCGGCAGCACTCGCTGGTCGAAGTGAAGCTGATCACCGGCACGTCGCAGCGGCTGCTGCAGGAAATTCGATCGGGCGCCGCCGATCTCGGATTCATTACCCTGCCGGTCAACGAGTCGGAGCTCGTGACGGTACCGGCCATGGAGGAGGAGATGCTGCTGGTGGCGCATCCCTCGCACCCGCTCGCGAAGAAGAAGCGGATCGTGCCGCAGGATCTCGCGCAGCAGCCCTTCGTGCTGTTTGAAGCCGCCTCGAACTCCCGCCGCATCGTCGATGCCTTCTTCATCAAAGAGCGCATCGAGCCGCGCATCGTCATGGAGACCGAAAACGTCGAGATCCTGAAGGCGCTGGTGCGGTCGGAGATGGGAATTACGATCATTCCGTTTCAGGCGGTCGCGCGCGAAGTGCGGAGCCGGCAGCTCTTCTGCTCGAGGATTTCGGGGGTGCCTCTCCTCCGCTATACGGGATGGGTCTATCAACGCTCCAACAAGGTGCCGCGCATGCTGGAAGAGATGTTCAAAGCCTACCAACGGGTCCTCCCGAAGCTGAATTTGAGTCCCGGCGGCCGCGGAACGGGTCTAAGTACTGACGCTCCCGTAGCCAGGGGTTAGGGATTTGGGGTTAGGGGTTAGGGATTAGGATGATGAGGGGGCTGTGACTCAACACGACATAACCACACTCGCGCTGCGGGCCGACCCGATGCCGGCAGAGGACGTCGCGCGGCTGGCGCTCGAGAAGTTCGGCCGGGGCGTCGCACTGTCCTCGAGCTTCGGCGCCGAAGACATGGTGCTGATCGACATGCTCATGGCAGTCGATCGCACGGCGCGCATTTTCACGCTGGATACGGGCAGGCTGCCGCAGGAAACCTACAACGTCATCGATGCGACCCGCCAGAAATACGGCGCCACCATCGAGGTGTTCTTCCCCCAGGCCGAAGCGGTGCAGGCCATGGTCGCCGAGAAGGGGATGAACCTCTTCTATCACTCGGTCGAGAACCGCAAGCTCTGCTGTGGCGTCCGCAAGATGGAACCGCTGCGCCGCGCTCTGTCCGGCCTCGATGCGTGGATGACCGGCTTGCGCCGCGAGCAGTCGGAGACGCGCACGGCTGTCCACAAGATCGAGTGGGACGAAGGCAACGCGCTGGTGAAGGTGAACCCGCTCGTCGAGTGGACGCACACGGATGTCTGGAAGTACATCCGCGATCACAACGTCCCGTACAACGCGCTGCACGATCGCGGGTATCCCAGCATCGGCTGCGGCCCCTGCACGCGGGCGGTGGAGCCGGGCGAGCACGAGCGCGCCGGGCGCTGGTGGTGGGAGCATCCGGAGACGAAGGAATGCGGACTCCATGTCAGCAACCCTGACGGCCACTGATGTCTCCAGAACTGCTGACGCTGGCGGGGATTACCTTCCTGGCGGCCACCATCAACGGCGCGCTGGGCTACGGGTTTTCGTCGATCACGGTGCCGCTCGCGCTGTTCTTCTTCACGAACAGGGTCCTGAATCCCGCGCTCGTGCTGCTCGAGGTTGTCCTGAACGCCCACGTGTTGTGGATCAACCGCGAGAAGCTGCCGTTCGTGCGGCGGCGCGTCTTCCCGATGATCGTCGGGCTGGTGCCGGGCGTGATAGCGGGAACCTGGCTGTTGACGTACGTGAATCCCGGCTGGATGAAGTTGTGGACCTACCTCGCCGTGCTGCCGCTCATTCTCGTGCAGGCCGGCGGGTTCAGGCGCCCGATCAAAGCTGAGGCACGAGCCAACCTCGTCTTCGGAGGCGGCCTGGGCGTGCTTTACTCGGTGACGACCATTTCAGGGCCGCCGCTGGCGGTGATGCTCAACAACCAGGGCTTCGTCAAGCAGGAGTTCCGGGCGGGGCTCGCACTGGTGCGGCTCGCGGAGTCGTCGTTCACTGCGGTGGCCTATTACGTCGCAGGCATCTACACCGTGCAGAGCCTGATGCTGATCCCCTACATCTTTCCCGGAATCGTGATCGGCGTGCCGCTCGGCGCCTTCATCATCCAGCGCATGCCTCCTGAAACGTTCCGGCGCATCTGCATGAGCTTCGACGCGTGGATCGTCGGCTTCGGCACGTCGAGCGTGCTGCGCGGCCTGCAGATCATTCCCGGGCGGTCGGCCTATCTCGTGCTGGCTGCGGTCATCGCGATCGACAGCTACCTGTTGTACCGATTTTTCCGGAAGCGGCGATCGGCGGACGTGCCCTCTGGGTCCGAGAGCCCGGCATGAGCCTTTTTCCCATTTTCGTGAAGCTCGAGGGGCGGCCGGTGCTGCTGGTGGGGGCGGGGCCTGTTGGGGAGTCCAAGGTCGGCGGGCTGCTCGCGGCCGGCGCCTCCGTGACCGTCGTGTCGCCGCAGGCGACGCCGGCGATCGCGAAGCTCGCGGACGAAGGAAAATTGCTCTGGCATCCGCGTGAGTTTCAGGCAAGCGACCTGAATGGGATGACGCTCGTGGTGGCCGCGGTGCCCAGGATTGTGGCCCGCACTGTCTACGAGGAAGCCTCTCTTCGCGGCGTCCTCTGCAACTCGGTCGACGACATCGAGAACTGCGATTTTTATTACCCGGCCATCGTCAATCGCGGCGATCTGCAGATTGCGATCTCTACTGCCGGGCACAGCCCGGCACTCGCTCAACGGCTGCGCATCCAGCTCGAGCGGCAATTCGGTCCCGAGTACGCGGAGTGGATTCAGCAGCTTGGCGCCGCGCGCCGCGAGCTGTTCGCGGCCGAGATGGATCCCGAGGCGCGCAAACGGAAGCTGCATGAGTTGGCGCAGGAGGCGCCGGGACCAAGAGGACCCGGCCTTCGTACATCAGGGCATGTGTATTTGGTGGGCGCGGGCCCCGGCGATCCTGAGTTGCTGACGCTGAAGGCGCTCCGAATCCTGGGTCAGGCGGACGTCGTACTCCACGACGATCTCCTGACGCCCGAAATCCTTGAGCTGATCCCATCGGCCGCGCGCATCGAGGGCGTCGGCAAGCGCCACGGTGAGCGCCAGATGACGCAGCAGGAAATCAATCGCCGCCTCTGTGAGTACGGCGCGGCAGGGCAGACCGTGGTTCGACTGAAGGGCGGCGACGGCGCCATCTTCGGTCGCGCGAGCGAAGAGATGGACGCGCTGCGCGCTGCGCGCATCCCGTTCTCCATCGTGCCCGGCGTCACGGCCGCAAGCGGGGCGGCGGCCGCCGCCGCGGTGTCGCTGACCGATCGACGGCTCGGTTCGACGCTCGTGTTCCTGACGGCGCAACGCTGCAAAGGAAATCCGCCGCCCAACTGGAACGCGGTTGCCGCATTGGGGGGCACGGCGGCCATTTATATGCCCGGCGGCCACGAGGGAGAGCTGGCGCGCCAGTTGATGGACGCCGGATTGTCCGGGGAGACACCCTGCTTCGTGGTTGGCAACGCGTCGCGGCCCGACGAGCAGGTGGTCGAAACCACCCTTGCGGAGATGCCCAGCCTGTCGCAGCTGCCTGCGCCGGCGCTTCTGCTTATTGGGGTAACGCCCGTAAAGCCGCCGACGGTGGCGCCTGTTAAAAAGACTGGCAAAGCCGGGAAACATCATTAGATAATTTAATAAATATTTAATAAAAATTCATTTGACATTATGTACGGCTGGGCGCGAGAATACGTCTCGATCATGACGTCTGGCCGCGACTTCCGCTTCACGACCGTCACCGTCGTCGTTACGGTGACCGGCATCACCTTGATGCCGGTCCTGCCCGACGAGAAGCTGCGGATGTCTTAGGCCGAGTGTAGAAACGCATTAAACAGAGGCCATCATCCGCAGCAGCGGGTGATGGCTTTTTTTTTAGTTTATGAAAATCGCATATCAGGGCGAACCGGGCGCGTACAGCGAAGCAGCGGCACTGCGATTCAGTCCGAACGCCCAGACTGTGCCGTGCGAGAGCTTCGACGATGTCTTTGCGGCCGTCAACGGCGGCAAGACGTCGCACGGGATTCTGCCCATCGAGAACTCGATCGGCGGCAGCATCCACCGTAACTACGACCTGCTCCTCGAGCACGAGCTGCCGGTGGTCGCCGAGGTGCTGCTGCAGGTCTCCCACAACCTTCTCGCGTTTCCGGGAACGAAGCTCGAGGACATCAAGAAGGTGTACTCGCATCCGCAGGGGCTCGCGCAGTGCGAGGGGTTTCTGTCGAGCCTGAAGGGTGTCGAGATCGTGGCGACCTACGACACGGCCGGCAGCGCGAAGATGATCCGCGACAAGGAGCTGAAAGATGCCGGGGCTATCGCGTCGGCGCGCGCGGCCGAAGTCTTTAACCTGCAGTCGCTCGCGGAGGGGATCCAGGATTTCAAGGAGAACATCACGCGATTCATCGTGATTAGCAAGGGGGCCGCCGACCCGCAGACGGCCGACAAGACGATGCTCGTGTTCACGCTGCCGAATACACCGGGCGCGCTGTTCAAGGCGCTGAGCGTGTTCGCGCTGCGCGAGATCGACCTGACGAAGCTCGAGTCGCGGCCGGTGCGGGGCCGAGCCTTCGAGTACCTGTTCTACGCCGACATCGCCGTGCCGCGCCAGGATCTGCAGTGCACGCGGGCGCTCGTTCACCTGGCCGAGTTTGCGAAATCGATGCGCACGCTCGGCTCGTACGCGTCGTGGAAAGAGAAAATCTGATGTCAGACAACCCGTTGAAGCCCCGCAGCGGCGCCATTACGGACGGCCCGAGCCGCGCCGGCGCGCGCGCCATGTTCAAAGCCGTCGGATTTACGGACGCCGATCTGCGCAAGCCGATCATCGGCGTCGCCAATACGTGGATCGAGATTGGCCCGTGCAACTACCACCTGCGCACGCTGGCTGAGCATGTGAAAGCGGGGATTCGCGCCGCCGGCGGCACACCGATGGAGTTCAACACGGTCTCGATCTCCGACGGCATCACGATGGGCAGCCAGGGGATGAAGACCTCGCTCATCAGCCGGGATTTGATTGCCGATTCCATCGAGCTCGTGGCGCGGGGCAATCTGTTCGACGGCCTCATCGCGCTGTCGGGGTGCGACAAGACGATTCCCGGCACGATCATGGCGCTCGCGCGGCTCGACATTCCGGGCATCATGCTCTACGGCGGATCGATTGCGCCGGGAGAATTTCATGGGAAGGACATCACCATTCAGGACGTCTACGAGGCCATCGGCGCGCACCAGGCCGGCAAGATGTCGGATAACGATCTCCTGACGATCGAGAATCAGGCCTGTCCCGGAGCCGGCGCGTGCGGTGGACAGTTCACCGCGAACACCATGTCGACCGTGGGCGAGTTCCTCGGCATCTCGGCAATGGGCTTCAACGATGTTCCCGCGCTGGACAAGGACAAGGCGCGCGTGGGACGCGAAGCGGGCGCGCTCGTCCTCGACCTGCTGAAGCGGAACCTGTGCCCGCGTCAGATCATCACGCGCGATTCCATCGAAAACGCGATCGCGTCGGTCGCCGCGACGGGCGGATCGACGAACGCCGTGCTGCACCTGCTCGCCATTGCCAGAGAGGCCGGCGTCGAGCTGAACATCGACGACTTCGATCGCATCAGCGCGAAGGTACCGCTCCTCGCAGACCTGAAGCCGAGCGGCCGGTTCGTCGCCACCGATATGTATAAAGCGGGAGGCGCGGCGCTGATTGCGAAGCGGCTGAAGGACGCCGGCGTGCTCAAGCCGGACGCCATCACGGTGACCGGCCGCACAATCGGCGACGAGGCCGATCGGGCGACCGAGCCCAAGGGCCAGGAGGTCGTCCGGCCGCTCTCGAACCCGTTGAGCCCCAACGGCGGCCTGGCCATCCTGCGCGGCAACCTCGCTCCCGAAGGCGCCGTGATCAAGATTGCCGGCAAGAAGGTCCTGACCTTCCGCGGCACGGCCAGGGTGTTCGACACCGAGGAGGCCGCCTTCGATGCCTGCGAGCATGGCGGCATCAAGGCAGGCGACGTCGTGGTCATCCGATACGAAGGACCAAAAGGCGGGCCGGGCATGCGGGAAATGCTCGCGGTGACCGGCGCGTTGCAGGGCGCGGGGCTGGGCGAGAGCGTTGCGCTGCTGACCGATGGCCGGTTTTCCGGCGCGTCGCACGGCCTGATGGCCGGGCATGTCGCGCCCGAGGCCGCGGTCGGCGGACCGATTGCCGCGCTGAAGGATGGTGACATCGTCGTGTTCGACATCCCCGCACGGCAGCTGCGCGTGGAGCTGAGCGATCATGAAATCTCGGGTCGATTGTCCACCTGGAAGGCGCCGGCGGCGCGCTTCCAGACAGGCGTCATGGCCAAATACGCACAGCTGGTGTCCTCGGCGTCATTGGGCGCGATTACGTAGGGGACTGAACAGGAAAGCGATCACTTCAAGATCCGGAGCGTAAGCGACGGCAGCGCGTGGGGGTGAGGCCC